>CAYQFU010000244.1:4665-7721 GCA_964416775.1 uncultured Ktedonobacterales bacterium | reverse complement strand
CCGCATCACCAATATGATCGCCATGCCCGTGCGTGCACAGCATCACGTCAATCTTTTTGAAAGTTTTTTTGTCGTCGGGACAGACCGGATTATTCATCACCCAAGGATCGATCAGAATCGACTTGCCGGAGAGCGTTTCAATATGGAACGTCGCGTGTCCCAGCCAGGTCAACTTGTGTCCTTTTAGATCGATCAAGGGAGTCTCCTAGAAAAGCTGCTGGCTACTGGCTGCTCGCTGCTGGCTACTGGCTGCTCGCTGCTTAGGTTCGTAGCCGATTGCGCTGATATCAAAAGCAAGGCAGATGCAGACATTTCGGTACAACAGCTTCTGTCCTTGAAAATGCGAGGAACACCGCGCAAAAGCCAGCAGCTAGCAGCGAGCAGCCAGCAGCTATTGTGATTTCCACGCCGACCAGCCGCCGATCAGCGAATACACGTTGTTGAATCCCATCTTCTTCAGCATCCAGGCAGCCAGCGCCGACCGATTTCCTCCGCCGCAATAGAGAACAAGCTTGCGATTCTTGTCTGTCGTGATCTTGTCGATGTCGCGCTCGAGAACACCACGAGATATGTGTTTCGCGCCGGGAATCGTGCCACGCTGAACCTCATCCGGTTCGCGAACATCAATAAGTTCGAACTCGTCGTGACGCTGTTGCATGGTCTTGAGCGCCTGAACGTCAATCTCCTGAATCTCGCGCTTAGCCTCGTTGCAGAGCTGATTGAATTCCGGCATCGGCATAGACGTAGTCCTCACAGAAAACATCCGATTCTAAGCCGTGCACTTCCACTCCCGCAAACTATGAAAAGCAACTGCACACGCACATTAACGCAGATTTTCGGATGGACGCAGATCTCCTCGGGTAGTTATTATGCTGCGCAAGCTATTGCCGCCGGCGAGATCAGTTAATTGCCCTCCCAAATCAGCGTGAATCCCGAAAATCTGCGTTTATCTGCGTGAGCTTTTGGTTTTGCTTTTGCAGTTGCTGTTCGTCCCAGTGCGGGCGACAATACGCTTATGGCTGCTCCCATGATCCACTCTGGGCTCGAGACCCTCTATACGCGCGATCAGATTGCCAAACGCGTTGCAGAAATGGGTGAGCAGATCTCGCGTGACTTTGCCGGACAGAAAGTTGTGCTCATCGGTGTCCTCAAGGGAGCGACCATCTTTCTCGCCGACCTGGCGCGTTGCATCAGCCTGGACGCAACTTTTGATTTCCTATCAACCTCGAGCTACGGCAAAGGACACCAGCAGAGCGGCGAAGTCCGTTTGTTGAAGGACGTCGACCATTCGGTGGAAGGTCAGAACATCATTCTCGTCGAGGACATCCTCGATACAGGCTTAACTCTCAGTTATCTCCGCAATGTCCTCAACGCGCATCAGCCGAAGAGCCTCAAAATTGCCGCTCTGCTCGACAAACCGGCGCGACGAATTCAGAAGATTGACGGCGATTACATTGGCTTCACCATCCCAAATAAATTTGTCGTTGGCTATGGCCTCGACTATGCAGAGCGCTATCGCAATTTACCCGATATCTGCGTCATTCCTCCCAGTGCGTTGGGCGACGAGTGAGTTAAAATCAGATTAGTTAGTCATGGCTATCGAGATTTCTGAAGCGCCATCTACTGCGAGGTCTCTGGCGCAAGCAGACTGGAAACGCCTCGCCGCCGCCATCGATCACACCCTTCTCAAGGCAGACGCCACAAACGCACAAATCGAGCAACTATGCGCAGAGGCTGTTGAGAACGCTTTCGCTTGCGTGACGGTGAATCCGACTCATGTTGCGTTAGCCGCATACGTATTGACTGGTACTGCTGTAACCACCGGCACTGTCGTCGGATTCCCTCTCGGCGCGAGCACTGCCGCCAGTAAACGATACGAAGCTCTCGACAGCATCCGACAGGGCGCGCGCGAGATCGACATGGTGATGAACATCGGCGCGCTAAAGTCGGGCGACCGCACTCGTGTCGAAGCCGAGATGCGGGGCCTGGTCGAGGTTGTGCATGCAAACGGCGCGCTTCTGAAGATAACGATCGAGACTGCGCTGCTGTCACTAGAGGAGAAGATCCTTGCCTGTCAGTTGGCTCTTGCGGTGGGAGCAGACTTCGTGAAATCCAGCACCGGCTTTTCTCACGCCGGAGCGATCCCTGCCGACATCTCTCTTATGCGCGGAGTTGTAGGCAATAAACTCGGAGTTAAAGCTTCAGGCGGCATTCGGACCCTTGAAGATGCTCAGGCTATGATCGATGCCGGCGCGAACCGAATTGGAACGAGCTCCGGCATTGCAATCGTCGAGGCAGCCCGTAAGCTCTCCCTGTAGATTTCTTTCTCTGCTCAGACTCATTTCTTTTTTCCGCTCAGCTACGCGAATCCGCAGTTCGCTGCAGAACTGACGACCTGCCATCAGCGTCGCTGCTATCATCGAATGCGAAGTCATGGCCGGCACACGCGCTAAATCACCGTCTCCCCGCTCGCTGACTGAGTTGGAAGCAGCCAACGGCAAGCATGGTGCGCGTCAAGAGGACGGTTCCCCAAGCTCCCAGCCGCTTCAACACCTTCCCGGACACGGAACGGCCACAGACGTCTCGCTAAAGCTCGAGAATTTCCTCATCGATGTCGCTGACACCCTGAACAGCACGCTGGAGATGGACAAGCTCCTGGCCCGAGTTGCCGAGCTGGTGCGCCAAGTGATCGATTACGAGATCTTTGCCATCCTCCTTCTGAATGAGCGCACGCAAGAGCTGCGCATGCGGTTCCAAATTGGGCATACGCCCGAAATTGAACGCATGAAAATTAAAGTTGGCCAGGGCATTACAGGAATGTCGGTGGAGCAGCGCCGGGCAGTCGTGGTTGAGGACGTACGCAAGGAGCCGCGATACATCAATGCCAATCCACTGGTCCGTTCGGAACTGGCTGTCCCGCTGATTGCCAAGAAGCGTGTGATCGGCGTGATCGACATTCAATCAAGCACGGAATGCTATTTCACCGACGAACATAGCCGGATCCTTACGCTCGTTGCCTCGCGCATCGCCACCGCGATTGAGAACGCGCGGCTTTA
>CAYQFU010000244.1:2319-4565 GCA_964416775.1 uncultured Ktedonobacterales bacterium | reverse complement strand
TACATCCAGCTCAATCCTGAGACCCGCTCGGAGCTGTGCGTCCCGCTGATTTATAAGGAGCGAGCGATCGGCGTGCTAGATCTTGAGCACACGCGGCGCAACTACTACAACGAAGATCACGTGCGCACCCTGACCACGTTGGCAGGCCAGATTGCGATTGCCGTCGAGAATGCCCGCTTGTACGAGCGTCTCGCGCGCGAAGAGCAGCGGCTGGAGCGTGACCTTGCCATGGCGCGCGAAATCCAGATTCGGCTGCTTCCGCAAGTCTTGCCGCAGCTAAGGAACGCAGAGCTTGCCGCAAAGTTCGAACCGGCCTTGACGATCGGCGGAGACATGTTTGACTTCCTCGAGTACAGCGGCGAGCGCGTTGCCTTGGTCTTAGGTGACGTGAGCGGAAAGGGTGCACCTGCGGCGCTCTATGCCGCGCTGGTGAGCGGCCTTCTGCGATCGACGGCATCGCTGGAGCCGTCTCCGGCGCAGATGCTTGATGCTATCAATCTGTCACTAAATGAGAGAAGGATTGAGGCACAATACGTGACTTTGGCGTACGCCGTCTGGGACGACGAAGGTCGCGTGATGATAGTCGCTAACTCTGGCCTTCCTCGCCCAATCGTCTGTCGCGGCGGAAAAATTGAGAGCATCGAAAGCGCTGGGCTTCCGCTAGGTCTTTTCGAGGAGGCCAGCTACGACGAAGTTGCAGTCGATATGCAATCCGGAGATCTCTTCGTAATGGTGAGTGATGGAATTATCGACGCCCTCAGCCCTTCGGGGGAGCAATTCGGACGGAAGCGTCTGGAGGAAGTCATCCAGAAGAGCTGCCATCTCAGTGCCAAGGAGATCGTCCGCGCAATCTTCGACACTGTAACCGGGCACCGGCAAATGCGTGCGCTCTTCGACGACGAGACTGTTTTGGCTGTGCGAGTGAAATAACGGAACTGTTCCCATTTGAAACTTCCACCGCGCCCATTTCAATACCGCGAGCTTTCCAAGACTCACAGCAGCGAACTGCTTTGTGACGAGCTGCCGATGACCGACCTCGCAAAGAAGTACGGAACGCCTCTTTACGTTTATTCTGCTTCCCACATCGAAGCCCGCTTCAAGATGTTCGACGCGGCTTTTCGGCGCGTTCCCCACACGATTTGCTATTCGGTAAAAGCAAATTCGAATCTGAGCATTCTCAAACTGCTGGCGAGAATGAGATCTGGTTTCGATGTGGTGTCTGGAGGCGAGCTGGAGCGAGTGCTGCGCGCGGATAAAGCCTCGGCCAGGCGCGTGGTCTTTTCAGGCGTGGGAAAGACGCCGGACGAAATCGACCTGGCGCTCAAATCGGGAATTCTGGTCTTCAACGTAGAAAGCGAGAGCGAATTGGGAGTGCTCGCCGAACGCGCCGCCGCGCTGAAGAAGCGCGCGCGGATGGCGCTGCGCGTCAATCCTGACGTTTTCGCTGAAACTCATCCATACATTTCTACCGGCTTGCGCGAGCACAAGTTCGGTGTTCCGATTCAGCACGCCGGGGAACTATACGCCGAAGCAGCTCGTTCGAAGTGGCTTGACGTTGCCGGCGTGAGCGTCCACATCGGATCTCAGATTTTGAGCGTTGAGCCTTTCATGGCAGCGATGCAGCGAGTCGCCGAACTCGTGAGACAACTGCGAAGCGAAGGCCACGAGATTCGCTATGTCGATGCGGGTGGGGGACTCGGCATCTCGTATTCCCCCGGAGCGGAGTTCGATTTTGCTACGCGGGTTTCGGAATATTCACAAGCTGTGCTTCGCGGCTTGGGAGGTTCGAAGATTCACCTTTTGCTCGAACCGGGGCGCACGCTCGTGGGTCCAGCAGGCGCTTTGCTTACACGCGTGATTTACGTTAAGCAGAACGGCGCCAAGCGGTTCATTGTCACCGATGCCGCCATGAACGATCTTCTCCGCCCCGCGCTCTATAAAGCGCACCACGAGATCGTACCCGTAGTCCGCGGGGCCAATGAGAGCACCGGAATCTTCGATATCGTTGGCCCGGTGTGCGAGACAGGAGACTTCTTCGCTCGTGATCGCGAGCTGCCCGAAGTTGCTGAAGGCGAGCTGCTGGCCATTCTGGACGCGGGCGCATACGGAATGTCTCTCAGCTCCAACTACAACACCCGTCCGCGTGCAGCAGAGGTGCTGGTAAAAGGACGATCAGCAAAGCTGGTGCGCAAGCGTGAAAGCATTTCAGATCTGCTGAAGCTGGAATTGTGAAAACCAGCGGCGAG
>CAYQFU010000244.1:0-2219 GCA_964416775.1 uncultured Ktedonobacterales bacterium | reverse complement strand
GCTTCCTTAGAAGATCATTTTCAGAAGATCATTTTCGCCGCAAATTGGAGCTGCCGTGCTGAGCCGGAATCCCCATTCGGAAAGCGAGTCGTGTTAATGATGCCAAACGAGGCGGGCTTAGTGGGCGCGGGGGGAATTACCGCGGTCCGCGTCGAATTAGCGTAGCCGAAATTCGGGTGATTCGTAACGTCGAAAGCTTCGGCGCGAAGCTCGAGACGAAGACGCTCGGTGATTCTCGTTTCCTTGGCTAACGAAAGATCCAGGTTCTTGAAGTCGGGACCAGGCACGGCATTGCGTGTCAGATTTCCAAAATGAAAGACACTCCCTCCTTTTGAGTTCGTCGCCACAGGGACCGCGAATGAAGCCCCCGGAGCGCACGCTCCAGCGCGGGGGTCACATACCGAAGTCGGTGCGAGCCACATAATTTGCCCAGCGTTCGGACCAGACATAATGATCTGATTCACAACGTTTATCGGACCGATCACATCAGGCCGATTCGTTGAAACGCCAGTCAACGCTGTCGACGAAACGCCATTGATCACGGTGATCGGACTCCCCGATTGCAAGCTGAGAATACCGCTTATGCGCCAGCCACCGATCAGCCGGTTTCCTTTGAATGGCAGTTCGTAGAGAGGAGCAAAGACGAAGCGGTGACGCGCATCGAAGTCGGACGGGCCATAGTCGCCACGCACGTTCAGACTGTTCTCAGGCTGTACGGCGCCGGTTTGTGACGCATAGTCCAGCGACTTTGACCAAGTGTAGTTCGCCGAAAACTGTAAGCCGCTAGTGAGCTTGTGTGTAGCAGTCACCCACAATCCGTTGTAATTGGAATTGCCATTGCTGACTCGGTCAGTCAAGCTCGTGCCAAGCGGAGTATTCGGCGCCAGCGGGCTGTTGGCGGCAATAGCCAGAAATGGGCGCGACTGCACAGGCGGGTTTTGAGTAGCATCTGTGTAGAACGGCTGATTCAGATTGATGTTCTGCCGCAGATGCGTTCCCTTTGAACCGAAGTATCCGATCATCACTGCCGTCGAAGGCGTGATCTCTTGCTGGATATTCAGGTTGTAGGACTGCACGTAGCCATTCTTCAAGTTCTGATCCACCGTGTTCACGGAGGCGCCGGCGGCTGCCGCATCCGAGCTGAGCGTCGACAAGCTCGAGAACTTAATTCCATTCGAGGCGAAGCGTAATGCGTTCACAAAAGGTGGATTGCTACTCGGATTAGTTATGGGAAGCGTCTGATCGACTGCCCAGCCGTAGCCAGAGCGCAATACCGTCTTCCCATTATGAAATAGGTCCCAGGCGAAGCCTAACCGTGGCTCAAAGTTCTTATTGTTCTGTTGGTAGAGCAATGGCAGCGCCGGCGTTCCGACCTGCACCAGTGTGGCGGTGGCGGGCAGGAACTCGCTCCAGCGGTTGTCCTTTTCGAAAGGAGTCATGTTCCATTCGTACCGCAGCCCAAGCTCAAGCGTAAAAGCTGAGGTGACTTTCAGATTATCCATGGCGAAGAAATCAAGCGCACGCTGGACAAAATGCGGGGTCACGTCTCCGCCGTTCGTGAACACCAACACTTTGCCGTTGATGAAGTCCTGAGTACTGGCAAACTGAACGAAACCGACATCGTGGGTGAACGTTCCGTTGTCGTTCACCTGCCGTCCTTCACCACCAAACTTAAAAGTATGCCTGCCATGAAGGTAAGTCAGCGTATCGCTGACCACACTGGTGAGGTCGCCGCGTCCTTGCGGAAATCCGGAGACGCCACCAAAATCCAGCCCCGAGTCTTGGAGTTGGATTTCCGGCAAGCCGACCGGTCCGCTGCGGGTATCGTTGATCCCGAACTTTGTTGGATCGTTCTTGTTAACAGCATCGAAGATGATGTGGATGCGATTGAAGCCCGCGCGCGCCTCGTTCACAATGCTCGGACTGAACACGTGACTCTCGCCAAACGTAAATAGCTGCCGTCGCGCGGTGCGCTGATCGCCGTATCCCGGAACTGTGCTACCGGCACCGGCGTCTGTCGGCTCAGTGCGAACATCTTTCTGCAGCGCATAGTAACCGTGTATGCGGTCCTTCTCGCTCATGTTGTAGCTGATGTCCCCCGTCCACTGGTCGAGGGTTACTGGAGCCGATGCTGAGCCGATGAACTTCGAGCCAGACTGATCGTTAGCCAGCGGAATCAATGGAACCAGTTGTCGCACCGCCGCGCTTGGCGAGGCCAG
>CAYQFU010000243.1:6563-7724 GCA_964416775.1 uncultured Ktedonobacterales bacterium | reverse complement strand
TCCAGGGGCCGGGCACGACGATGACGGGGCTGACGTTGCCCAGCTCGCCAGTGATGCGCTTGTTCAGCAGGGGACGGCGCTCGGCCTTGCGGGCGGCGCCCTCGGGACCCGTGCCGAAGACGATGGCGTCGAACGTTTTGTCGGAGCCGGTGATGTGGATCTCGTCCACGCCGTCGTGCGCGCAGAGGTACGCGCCCTCCGCCGCGCCGCCATAGACGATGCGCAGATAGCCCGGCTCGATGAGGCTGCGGAAGGCTTCTTCCATGAGCGGGCCGAGGTAGGCGTTGACGGGATTGGCTTTGAAGAGGACGACCTGGTTCTCGACGAAGAGCTTGTAGGTGAGGTCGAAGGGGCCAATGGAGGAGACGTTGCCGGCGCCGAGCACCAGGGCGACTTTGCCCTGGCGATTGCCGTCGTGATAGGCAACGGCCTGGGTCTGGGGCAGGTCGGCCAGGGTGACGCCGGGCTGCATCCAGACGTCGGCGGTGACGCCGGTGAAGAGCAGGCGGTCGTAAGTGTTGCCGGGGAAGACCCGGGCGACGACCTGGCCGTCGGGGCGGGCGGTGACGGGTCCAGGGATGCGCGGCCGGCTGCGGCGCTGGATGTCGGCGAGGGACTGGCGCAACTGGCGCAGGTTGCGCAGAACGGGATAGGGGCCGATGGCCCACTCTTCGCCGGTTGTGGGGCTGTTGGGGTCGAGGCCTTTGGCCTGGACGCTCGCGGCGACCCAGCGGTCGGAGACGGCCCAGAAGTCGCGCATGAGGCGGTCGATGAGGGCGATGCGCTCGGGAACGGTGCGGGCGATCCACGCGTCCTTGTGCGCCTGGAGGGTCTGGACGGCAGCATCCATCTGCTCGCGGCTGGTGGGGGGGATGTCGCCGGAGACGGTGGGATATTGATAAGAGCCGTGCAGGGAGGTGGTGGCCATGTGAAGCGCCTCTCGTTCTGGAGCGTGGCCGGAGGAGAGTGGTGTGCGGGCGAACGGTTCTCTGCGCGTAGTGTACTCCGATGAGTTACGTGAGGGCAATGGGAAGGGGCAGGTGGAAGGAGAAAGACGGAGTGACATGGAGGGCACGGAGGACACACGAAGTTGCACGGAGGAAGGGGACGGAGGATAGAGCGGAGACGGGGGCGAATGGGCGGTGGCCGCACCAGCCGCGC
>CAYQFU010000243.1:2507-6463 GCA_964416775.1 uncultured Ktedonobacterales bacterium | reverse complement strand
CCGCTCGCCCCCACGCATTACCCGCGCAATTGATGTCGCGCGGGTAAGCCTGAGGGGCAAGGGGTGACGAGCGCGGCGACAGGGCGCCAGCGGGTGTGTTCGTGTTTGCATGGTGTGGCGCCGATGCAGGTTGGGCCGTGTGCAGGCTTGACGTCTGTGTCGCTCGCCGATCACACAGTATGGCTGGCGTGCGGGCGCGGCTCAAGGGACGATGCGGCCGACGACGCCACTTTCCGGGCTGTTGCTTTGCTGGGCGTACGTGTTCATCGTGTACCAGATGCTGCCGTCGGGACTGGCGGCGATCTGGCCCAGGACGCTGATGGTGCGCCCGCCCGTGGTTGAGGGCCAGTATTCGGTGATGGAGCCGTCGGAGGTGATGCGCCCGATCACAGGCCATGGCCGCTCGGTGAACCACAGGTTGCCGTCGGCGCCGACCACGAAGGTGTTGGGATTGCCAACTTCCGAGGGGAGCAGGCCGCTGGGGCCGGGATGACCGTTGAGAGGGAATTCGGTCAACTGACCGGTGGGAGTGAGGCGGCCTATGGCAAGGGACGGACCCTCGAAGAACCAGAGGTTGCCGTCGGGTCCGACGACGGGCGACTGGATGCCGTGGGGCAGCGAGAATGTCTGGACCGTCCCGGCAGGCGTGATCTGGTCAACCACTCCTTTGCCGGCGGTGAACCAGATATTCCCGGTGCGGCCGGCGGCGATGGCACCCACACCGGCCTGAGGGTTGGGGAAGGAGAATTCTTTGAACTGGCCGCTCGGGGTGAGGCGGCCGATGTAGCCGCCAGCGTAGCCCTCGTGGATGACATGGTTCTGATCGGGCTGGCTGAATGTCTCCTTGTTGAGCGCATACCAGAGGTTGCCGTCGGGTCCGACGGCGAGGTTGTGGGTTTCGACGACGGGGCCGGTTGTGGAGCGCGGATAGGCGAACTGGTGGATGTCGCCGGTGGGCGTGACGCGGCCAAAAGTGGTGGAGAAGGTGCCGCCATGTTGATCCAGGACAATGGTGGTGGTGCCGATGTACCAGAGGTTGCCGTCGGGTCCCACGACGACGTTGAGCGGCGAGACCTCGAAGTAGCCGGGCACGGGGAAGGTCTGGACGTTGCCGCCAGGCGTGATCCGGCCGATGGCGAAGCCGCTGCTGGCGTTGGAGACGAACCAGGGCTGTTTGTCTGGGCCGACGATGAGGGCCTGCACGTATCCCGAGACAGAGAACTTCCGTGTCTGGATGGATGGGCTGACGTGCCAGATGGTGTGCAGGCTCGATGCCCAGGCGATGCCGTCGGGGCCGACGGCCAGGGCAAAGATGCCGCCTGGCAGGTCGGGCGAGTAGGTGATGGTAGCGTGGCTCGCGCCTGGCAGGCCGGTGGTGGGAGTCGCGGGGGGCGCGGCGCTCGGCAACGAGGCTGTAGGCGTAGGCGTAGGCGTGTGGGATGCGCTGCTCCATGGCAGGCCGCATCCGGCCGTGAAGAGGGTCAGACTGCCCAGGAGCAGGGCGGTGATGGGCAGGAACCGCACGGAGTGAAGGGGCTGTCGCATGTACGCCTCCAACTGGGTATGCCGGTGATATTGATTGTGCTTGTGATGCCTGCTGTATTTCGTGAGCGAGCAGGACGTGATGATTATAGCAGACGGGCAAAGCGGTGTGGCGGCGACGGGAAGGAGGGAGACGGGGTGACACGGAGGAGGCACGGAGGAAGCACGGAGGAAGGAGAAGGAGGGCGCATGGTCGTGAGGGGCGAGCGGGGTGGTGGTTGAAGCACCCGCGCGACTTGCAGGATGCCAGCGGCGGTGTGGTCTACGTTTTTCACTGATCGGGCAGCACAGCCCATCGCGGCGAGGGAGATGTCCGATGTGGGCATTGGCCCTCGCCGCATTGTATTTGGTAGCGGTGGATGAACCCGCGCCCAAGCAGAATAATACCGGAATCGGTTGATCCGTTCCCCTACCGTAGGGGCGCATGGCTATGCGCCCGCCCTGGCTATGCGCCCCTCATCACCCCGTTCGCCCCCACGAATTACCCGCGCGATCTTCGTCGCGCGGCTGGTACGAGTACCGCCCCCGCTCGCCCCCAGAGATTACCCTCGCATTAGTGTGGCGGGCCAGCAGCTCTGCCGTATGGCTATTTTCGAGGGAACTGAGCACGCCGGTCTCGGCTTCCAGTCCCCCCGCCCGGTCAGGCGCACATGCTCATGTGCTCAGGGGTGCTCAGCTAAGCTCCCCGAGCGTATTGGCGAACTCTTCATCCCACCACAGGTGGTAATTTCCCCTAAAATCAAGTCCGTCATGTGGGTGAGCGTTGCAGTTGCTCAGGTTATAGAGCGTGAACTGCGACGTCGCAAAGCTGAAGCTGCCTACCTGGGCACTCAACGAGTCATCGACCCAGAGCTGAGATGTCCCCTGCCTGGTGATGCCGGAGACATGCGAGCTGTTACAGGTGCTCGGTGTTCCAGGCAGATAGTATTCTGTAACACCGCTGCAGTCGCCTGAGCTGGTGCCGCATTGCCCCGGTGTCGCCTGGCTTGGGACGAGCTTCCCAATCGCGCGCACCCACCCCTCCGTCCACCACACGTTGCCCGACGCATCGACGGTGATCGCATGCGGTGTGAGGTTGACACCAGAGAGCTGTGCGCGGATGAGATACTCCGAGATCTTATTGGAGTTGCTTGTATCCAGCGCGGCGATGCGGGCCACACTGCTATTGTTCTCGGTGAACCAGATGAGGTGACTATTGAGGGGATCGTGGCCCCAGATGCCGTACGGATTGGAGCTCGCCGTCGGCGTCGGGAAGTCCCGGTAGGCATGCGTCGTCATGTTGAAGCGGCCGACAGCCGACGCCCAGTGCTCGGTGTACCAGATTGCCCCATTCTGAATGATCAGATCCCACGGACCGGTTCCCGACGTCACCTGCCACTGACCCGCGAAGCTCCGGCTGCTTAGTTTGAACTCGCCGATCATGCTGTTGTGTGGTGTCGTGAACCAGATGTTGCCCGAGCCATCGATGACGACGAAGATGGGCTGGTTGCCGGTTATATTTGGCAGGGTGTAGAAGTGCAGCGACTTCGTGCTCGGGATGAATTCGCCAATCTGTCCGGGCGGCGTGCTTGTCGAGCAGGTCTGCTCGATGTCGCAGCCCGCCTCCGCGAACCACACGTTGCCCGAGGAGTCAATCGCCGTGCCCCACGGTTCACCGACGCCACCCGCCAGCGGGTACTCCTGAATCGACGCGGAGCTACTCGACGTGGATGCGCCGGGCACCGAAGCCGAGCTGAGTGCCAGTGGGATGGTGGCGCCTATGTTTTGGCCAACCGGGGCATAGAGGAGTGTGGCTCCCGCGGCGGCGGCTGTCGGGAGCGTGAAGGTGAGCCAGCCGGAGCCTGAAACGGTCGGTGCGATCGTGCCCGAGAGAGATGCCGTTGCTGGTGTTGGTGTGGGAGACTGGCCGAAGATATCACCTTCGCTGGTGAGGATGGCAAAGTCGGCGGGGCGCACGACGAAGGAGTGGGCACCGGTGTTGGTCACGGTGACCGAGACCTGGACCCGGATCGTTCCCTTCGCGACTGGAGTCGACGTCGGTGTGCCGATCTGCAGCCGGCGTCCCGCCAGATCATAGGTCCCCGCGGGACTAGCGCTCACGCCTGGCATGCGCGCGCTCGCAATCGAGCCTGGCAGCGCCACTATCATCAGCGCCAGCATGGCAACGCGCGACCGTTTGCGCTCGATCATGGTCGTCTCCTTTCCCTTCCCTGCAAGGGGTGGGCAATACGATGTGCACAGCGCATGTGCATGTGCAGACCATCACAGCCCGCGCACGCTCGACTATATCTGGAAGTTGGCCAGGTCCTGTACGTTCGGGTGATTGTATCGCGTCGCACGTTATGTGCACAAGCGGAAGCATAGAACGTGACCTGGACCTATACTGCAATGCCTGGATTCATCATGCAGCCCGG
>CAYQFU010000243.1:0-2407 GCA_964416775.1 uncultured Ktedonobacterales bacterium | reverse complement strand
GGTCAGGCGCTCGCCGAGGAGGGTGGTGCCGAGGGCGATGGCGACGACGGGCTCGAAATAGATGTAGACGGCGGCGCGAGCGGCGGGCACGCGGGTGAGCGCGAAGTTGTAGGCGAAGTAGGCGGCCACGGAACAGACGAGGGCGAGGAAGAGCAGGGCGAATAGCTGCGCGGAGGTGAGGCGGGCGATGTCGGCCCAGCGATTGGCGGTGGGATCGAGGAGGGAGAGGAGGATCAGGCCGAGGGCGCCGCTGAGCATGGTGCCGCCGGTCATGACGAGGGGGGAGATGGTGCGCATCCAGCGCTTGCTGAGGGTGGAGTAGAGGGCGAAGGCGAAGGCGTTGCCGACGAGGGCGAGCGCGCCGAGCAGGAAGCCGGCGTTGCGCGAGAGGGTGATGCCTTGCTGCAGGGCGACGGCGACGACGCCGGCCAGGCCGAGCACGAGCGCGGCGACTTTGAAGCCGCCGAGGCGCTCGCGGGCGATCAGCCAGGCGACGAGGGCAGTGGCGAGGGGGATGAGGCCGACGACGAGGATGGAGGAGACGGTGGCGTTGGTCTGCTGGACGCCGGTGTATTGGAGCCAGAAATAGATGGAGTAGGTGATCTGGCCGAGGAGGGCCATGCGCAGGAGGTCGGGGAGGGTGATCTGGCGCCGGCGGATGGCGCGGGCGAGGGGCACGAGGAAAGCGAGGGAGGCGAGGGTGAAGCGGGCGGCGGCTAGGACAGTGGGGCTGAGGGCGATCTGGCCGGGAGCGGTGGCGTGCAAGAGGAGGCGTGCGGCGACGAATGAGCCGCCCCAGGCGATGACGGCGAGCCACAGGCCGGCGTAGACGAGCGGGCTGGGGGGCGATGTGCTGGCGCCGGCGGGGGCTGCGGCGGGCAGGGGAAGTGGCTGGCTCAGGGGTCGGGAATCCGCCATTGGGTGACCTCCGCCTTTGCGTCCGATTCCAGCATCTGGGGCCATTATACAGCGAGCAGCGAGGGGTGAGCCGAGGACGGAGTGACACGGAGGGCACGGAGGCATCACGGAGTGACACAGAGGAATCGGAGAACAGAGAGCAGGGCAGAGCGCCAGGGGGCTTGGTGATTGCGGCAGCCGCGCGACCATTCCCTCGGATAGCCCAACGCAACGTGTCTCTCAACGTGCACCAGCCCTGGACTCCAGTACGCCACCGCAACGCCGGTCGCAACCGGATTGCGCCTGAAGTCGCGTTACCCTTGGCAACGTTGGTGGCGGTTCCATGGCGGCACCACACCGAGCGCGCTTGGATGGCGGAGAGGGGCGATGATATGAAGATCGAGGAGGCAACGCAGGTCGATCGACACGCTCCGCTAGGTGAGAGTGTAGCGCGTGGTGAAGATGAGCGGAGCCTGAACAACGAGCACGCAGCTGGCGCCAGGGAAAAGGCCGCATCGCTTCCCGCGCCGCTGCGCCGTCTTGGGGTCGTGATGGAGCCGAACCCAGGAGATCCGCAGGAGGCGGAGGGAGTCTTGAATCCTGCCGTCATCCGCACGCCGGATGGGCAGCTCTACCTGTTGCCTCGCCTGGTGGCCGCGGGCAATTATTCGCGCATCGGGCTGGCGCGTGTCCTCTTCAATCGCCACGGAGAGCCGGCCGGCGTGGAGCGCATGGGAGTCGCGCTGGCGCCCGAGGCGCCGTATGAGCTGAACCCATGGCATGGCGGCTGTGTGGAGGACCCGCGCGTCACGTACCTGTGGTGGCGCGAGCTGTACGTGATGACCTACACTGCTGTCGGGCCGGCCGGTCCACGCATCGCGCTGGCGGTGTCACGCGACGTGCGGCGCTGGCGGCGGATGGGTCTGGCCCGCTTCGCGCCATACGGCGGCCTCGACCTCGGGCAGTGCGATAACAAGGATGGCGTGATCTTCCCGGATCTGGTGCCGGCGCCGGATGGGCGCCTGGCGTTGGCGCTGATCCACCGGCCGACCTTGTGGGCGCCGCATTCCTCCGGCACGGCCGCCCGCGTGCCCGACGCGTTGCGCGGCCGGCCGAGCATGTGGATCAGCTATGCGCCATTGGACGACATCCTGACCGGCAGGCACGTCGTCTGGGGGCAGCACCACGTGCTGCTGGAGCCACGCCGGGGATGGGAGCAGCTCAAAGTGGGCGCGGGCGCGCCGCCGGTCCGCACGAGCGCTGGCTGGCTGCTGCTCTATCACGGTGTGTGCGGCCGCTTGCGCGACGGCGAGACGCGGCAGCAGCACGTGCGCTACTGTGCGGGGGCGCTGCTGCTGGACGACCGGGATCCCCGGCGAGTGCTGTATCGGAGCGAGCGATCTATCCTCGCGCCGCGTTCGGCCAGTGAGCGTGCGGGCACGGTTCCCCGCGTCGTCTTCCCCACTGGTGTCGACATGCGCTCCGATGGAACGCTGGACGTCTACTACGG
>CAYQFU010000242.1:0-7763 GCA_964416775.1 uncultured Ktedonobacterales bacterium | reverse complement strand
GGGGACGCAGAAGACGGTGTTGGAGCGCAAGGCGCCCCCCACCTTCGACGTCCTCGTCGAACAGGAGAGCTGGCGCCGCGTGATCCTGCATCACGACGTGGCGGCGGCGGTGGACGACATTCTGCGCGGGCACGCGCCCACTGCCGAGCTGCGCGAGCGCGACGAGGAGGCGCACGTCACGTCGCGGCTGGTGGTGGTCGAGCCCATCGAATCGCCCGCCTGGGGCGATGGCCTCGGCGGCTCCGCGCGCGACCGCGATGACCTGAGCGATTTTGGCTATTTCAGCCGTGTGAACGAGCCAACCGCATACCGTGGGCGTCGCGCAGGCGGCGCACCGGCGCGGACGAATGCCGCGTACTGGTCGGGCGAAGAGTCGCTGCCGCATACCCTGGCCGTGGATGCGGAAATGGAAGAGCCGACGGGCACGATGGGGGCGCCCGTGGTGACCCGCCGCCGCCGCACCGTGCGCATCTATCCGTTCGGCATCAGCCGCGACCGGCTGGAGCAGTCGGCACGCCAGCTGCGCGTGCCGGTCGAGATCAGCCAGGACCAGAACGACGCCGACGCGGTGATCGCGCTCAAGAACTTCTATCGCCGCCAGCCAGATCGTCTGCGCCCCGCCGAAAGCGAGCGCAAGCCGATCTACGTGCTGAAGAACAACACGGTGGAGCAGATGGCCGAGGCTCTCGCCCATCTCTTCGAGCTGGGCCGACAGGACCAGGCCGTGGCCGCGTTCCCCACCCAGGATGACACGCGCGACGCGCTGCTGGAGGCCGAGGACGCGATCAATTACGTGCTCAACTCGGGGGGAGGCCCGGTGGAGCTCTCGCCGCAGAACTCGCACGTGCGGCGCATGCAGCACCAGTTGGCCGAACGCTACAATTTGACGACGCGGTCACGCGGCAAGGAACCCAACCGGCGGGTGCGCATCTTTGGCCGGTAGTGCCGTCATGCCCCGCCGCTCGACCTGGCCAGCGCCGGCTGGGCGAGCGGCGGCGTCGAACTGTCGCGGTAATGGCGCCCATGCCACAGCTGGGTATGGGCGCCGTTCGTTTTCCAGGTCCTCACCTCAATGAACGATGCGGAATGCGGTCACGGGGCCTTGCCGGCTCCGGGTTTCGCGACGGGAGGACTGCCATGCGTGTCGTGTTCATGGGCACCCCCTATTTCGCGGTGCCCAGCTTCCAGGCAGTAGTCGAAAACGCCGCGCCGGGACACCTGTGGTCGAGCGGACTCGATCTGGTCGGCGTGGTGACGCGACCGGACAAGCCAGCGGGCCGCAGCGGCGCGCCGCTGCCGTCGCCGATCAAGCTGCTGGCGCAGGAATTGGGCGTGCCGGTGTACCAGCCTGGCTCGCTGCGCCGTCCGGAGTCCCTTGCGTTGATGCACCGCCTCGCGCCAGACCTGATCGTGGTCGCCGCATTTGGCCAGATCCTGCCGCCGGAGGTGCTGAACCTCCCGGCACATGGGTGCCTGAACGTCCACGCCTCACTGCTGCCCCGGCATCGCGGCGCCTCACCCATTGCGGCGGCGATCCTCGCCGGCGACGAGGAAACGGGCGTCACCATCATGGAGATGGAGGCGGGGCTGGACACCGGTCCGATCGTGGCGCAGGTGGCGACGCCCATGGGCGAAGACGAGACGACTGGCGAGCTGACCACGCGACTGGCCGAGCTGGGGGCGGACCTGCTCGTGGAGATGCTCCCGCTCTGGCTGGCTGGGGGCATCGCCCCGACGGCGCAGGACGAATCCAGGGCGACGCTGACGCGTTTGCTGCGCAAGGAGGACGGCCGGCTAGATTGGCGCCAGCCAGCGGAGGTGCTCGGCCGCCAGGTGCGCGCCTACACGCCGTGGCCAGGAGCCTTCACCACGTGGCAGGGGCGGCAGCTCAAGGTGTTGCGCGCGCGTGCGCTGCCGGCGGACGCAAACCGAACGGAGACGCGCGAGCCAGGAACGGTCTTTCTTGCCACGGACGACACAGGGCATGAGGTGTTGGCCTGCCAGTGCGGGCAGGGGGCGCTGGCGCTGTTGATGGTACAATTAGAGGGAAAGCGTGCGCTGCCTGCCCTGGAGTTTCTGCGCGGGTACGCCTCCATCGTCGGCTCGCGGCTGGGAGCCGAGGGCGAGCAGCGCTGACACAGGCAATGGTGCCCCCATGCGCCGTCGCCGTCACGCTCCCGTAGATCGTGCGTGCCACCGCACCAAAGCCGTACACGCGCCAATTGCCGACCGAGGCCGCGCATCGCTTGCCGCGCGGAGCCTCCACTGAGAAAGTGCGCATTGCCCTGAATAACGTGGAACTCTCCGATGCCACCGGTCCGGCCGCGACGGCCGTGCCAACCACTGATCTGCTCGGACTGCTGCCAGACGAGCTGGAGGCATGGCTCGCCCAGCGCGGCGAGCCGGCATTCCGAGCGCGCCAGCTCACCACGTGGATTTACCAGGGCCTGGCGCGCGACTTTGAGGCCATGACGAATCTGCCCCGTGAGCTGCGCGAACGGCTCCGCACCGAGGCGAGCTTTGCTGGGCCGCGCCTGAGGCGCGAGCTGATCTCGCGCGACGAGCGCACGCGCAAGGTGCTGCTGGAGCTTGCCGATGGCAAGCTGATCGAGGCGGTGCTGATGCTGTATCCAGCCAGCGCGGAGGGGCGGGCGCGCGCCAGCGTGTGCATCTCGACACAGGCGGGCTGCGCATACGGCTGTACCTTCTGCGCCACCGGCCAGATGGGCTTCGAGCGTCACTTGACCGCCGGCGAGATCGTCGGACAGGTGCTCTACCTCGCCCGTGAGCTGCGCGCGAACCCCTGGGTGGCGCCGGATGGGCAGCAGCTGGACCACATCACCAACATCGTGCTCATGGGCATGGGGGAGCCACTGCACAATTACGACAACGTGCTCCACGCGATCCGCATCCTGACGGCGCCACAGGCCTATAATCTTGGGGCGCGCCACATCACGCTCTCGACGGTGGGCATCGTACCGGGCATCCTGCGGCTGGCGGAGGAGGGACTGCAGATCAACCTCGCCATTTCGCTGCACGCGCCCAATAACGCCATGCGCCTGCGTACGATGCCGGTGACCCGCAAATATCCTATCGAGGAAGTGCTGGCGGCGTGCCGGACGTACGTGGCGCGCACGAACCGGCAAGTGACGTTCGAGTATGTGCTGCTGGCCGGAGTGAACGACGCGCCGGAGCATGCGCGGGAGCTGGCGCGACTGCTCGCGCCGCTGCGCCAGCTGGGGCACGTCAACCTGATTCCCGTCAACACCACGGACGCGGGGTATCGTCCGCCCACCGGCGAGGCTATCCGCGCGTTTCGCGCGGTGCTGCGGGAGGGCGGGGTAAGCAACAGTGTGCGTGCCGAGCGCGGCGACGACATCGCGGCGGCCTGCGGCCAGCTGCGCACGCGCGAGACGCGCACCAACACAAAAAGCCAGGCGGATGCTCGCCTGGCTCGTGCGGATGGAAGCGCTGATTAGCGGGCCTTGGGCACCTTGACCATCGTCCGCAAGCAGCGCGTGCAGATGTAGACGTGCCGCATCCGACCATTGATCTCCATGTGGCGCCGCTGCACATTCACGACGAACCGGCGGTTCGTGTGGCGATTTGAGTGGCTCACCTTGCTGCCGTATCCCGGCGTACGCTTGCAAATATCACAGCGACCGTGCATGTCGCGAATACCCCTTTACACTATTGCCGTTGGTCCTGTATGATGGCACCCCAAGAGTATAACATAGAGGTAATGCGCACGCAAGAACGCGCGGCAGCACGAGCGCGGCTGCGCGGCCCTCGCCCTGCGAGGAGAGGGAGTGAGGCGAGGTCGTGTATCCCTGAGCGAGAGGCGCGTGGGACGCAGGACGCCTGACCGCTGGCGGACATGCAGGTCAGTCCAGATTCGACACAGCGGCAGTGCGGATTACTGGGGGTAGACATGGAGATTCAGACGAGTCCGCGAGGGATCGCGGGGCTCCACGCGGTGGATGCGAGCCACCGCTGGCAGCCGCCGCGACGTGCCGGAAAGATCGAAGTGTCGGCGCAGGCTATCGCGACCGTGGCGGGCCGCGCGGTGACGGAGTGCTATGGGGTGGTAGGCGTCGCCGCCAGGCATCCGCGGTTCGGCGCGCTGGAGCTGCTGCCCCCAGCGCACTACCATCGCGGGGTCGAGGTGCGCTTCACCAACGACCACGTAGCGATCGAGCTGTACGTGGTGCTGGAATATGGACTGCGTATCTCAGAGATCGCGCGCAACTTGATCAAAGACGTGAAATACGCAGTCGAGCAGACACTCGGGCTCCCCGTGGTGGAAGTTGGCGTAAACGTTCAGGGGCTGCGCGTGAGCGAGCGCCAGTGAGGGTGAATCAGCCGCAGACACGTGTGGCGGTGAGCGAGTGAGGTATGTCATAGTAGCGACAGCGCCGCCAGGCCGCGGCGGGTGCAGAAAATGGCACTGGCGATGCTGCACTGAACACCGGAATGGGCTCGTAGCGACGACGATGCGAGAGTAATGGAGGGCGGGAGGGGACCATTCGTCCCCGCACACATATGGCAGGAAACTTCTGGTCGCGCCTGCTAGGCGGGCGCTCCAAGACCATGAGCGTGTTCGATGGCCAGGAGCTCAAGCGGGCAGTGCTGGCAGGTCATGCATGGTTGGAAGAGCATCGCGAAGCCATCAACGCCCTCAACGTCTTCCCGGTGCCCGATGGGGACACCGGCACCAACATGTCGCTGACGATGCGTGCCGCGACCAAAGAGATCGTGGACGCCACCGACACCGCCGCCTACGTCATTGCCGAGAAGCTGTCGCGCGGCGCTCTGATGGGCGCCCGCGGCAATTCGGGCGTCATCCTGTCGCAGATTCTGCGCGGGCTGAGCAACGGTCTGGACAAGAAAGAGACGATCAACGCCCAGGATCTGGCGGCAGCATTGGCGGTGTCCGCGCAGATGGCCTATCGCGCGGTAATCAAACCCGTGGAGGGCACGATCCTGACGGTCATACGTGAGAGCGCGGAGGCCGCGCAACACAGTGCTGCCAAAGGATCCGACATCTCCATCCTGCTGGGCGATGTGGTGGAGGCTGCGCGCGCCGCCGTGGCTCGCACGCCCGATCTGCTGCCGATCCTCAAGCAGGCTGGCGTGGTGGATGCCGGCGGGCAGGGGCTTACAACGCTTTTCGAGGGCATGTGGCGCTACACGCGCGGCGAGTCGCTGCAGCCTTCGGCGCGGCAGGACCGCGGGGAGGCCGCCGAGGTCCACCGGGGGCGCGTGTCCATTGAGGAAGAATACGGCTACGAGGTGGTCTTCCTGCTGCGCGGCGAGAACCTGAACCTGGAGGAGATCCGCGACACCATCACGCATATGGGTGGAGTCTCGACGGTGGTGGCGGGCGACACGAAGCTGCTGAAGGTGCACACGCACATCCCCACACCGGGCAAGGTGCTGGACTACGGCGTCAGTCTGGGGAGTCTGCAGGACATCAACATCGAGAATCTGCAGGAGCAGAGCCTGAGATATGCGGCCGAGAGCGCGCGCGAGCACGGCGCGGCGGCAGTGGGAACGAACGGCGGCGGCCCGGCCCATGGCGCGGCCAGCGCAACGGCGGTGGCCACCCCGCAGGTGCCCTCCGCGGCGCGAGCCGTCGGCGAGATCGCTACCGTCGTGGTAGCCGCCGGCGAGGGGTGGACGCGCGTCTTCGAGAGCCTGGGGGTGGCGGCCATCGTGCCTGGTGGGCAAACGATGAACCCCAGCACCCAGGAGTTGTTGACCGCGGTCGAGAGCGTCGCGTGCCAGAAAGTCATCCTCCTACCCAACAATGGCAACGTCGTCATGAGCGCGCGCCAGGTGCCACAACTCACCCAGAAAGAGGTGTACGTGGTGCCGAGCACGTCGCTGCCGCAGGGCGTGGGCGCGCTGCTGGCATTCAATTTCGACGCCGACTTCGCCGCTAACTGCAAGGCGATGGAGGAGGCACTCGCTCGTGTTCAGACGGTGGAGATCACGCACGCCGTACGGGCCGTGCAGCTGGACGGCATTGACGTCAGCGAGGGCGACGTCATTGGTCTGGTCAACGACCGGCTGGTGGCGGCCGGGCGCGACGCGGAGGCGGTGATCCACGATACCTTGACGCATGCCGGGGTGGCGGAGCACGAGATCGTGACGCTCTACTACGGAGCGGACGTGGATGAGCAGACGGCCCAGGCGCTGGCAAGCCGCATTCAGGCGTGGTTCCCCGACCTCGAAGTCGAGGTGGTCAACGGCGGCCAGCCGTTTTACGCGTACATCATGTCCGTTGAATAGTGTCTCCTCGCCGGCGGAGCGCGCCGGCACCAGTCAACGAAGACCATGGAGGATACCGTGGCCGTACGCATCCTTGTCGACAGCACAGCCGACATCCCTCGGAACCGCGCGCAGGCCCTCGGTATCGAGGTCGTGCCGTTGATGGTGCTCTTTGGCGATGAGACCTTTCGAGATGGCGTGGATCTGGAGGGACCAGGTTTCTATCGCAAACTGGTGTCTAGCTCGACCAACCCCACCACGTCCACGCCATCTCCCGGTGTGTTCGACGAAGCGTATCGCCGGCTCATCCGCGACGGTGCCACGGGCATTCTCTCGCTGCATCTCGCCAGCCAGTTCAGCGCGACGTATCAGGTGGCGAGCACCGTCGCCGAACACGTCACACGTGAGACGGGCGTACCCATTGAGATGCTGGATTCAGGCACGGTGAGTGCAGGGTTCGGTTTGCCGGCGGAGATGTTGGCCGCCGAGGCGAAGGCCGGCAAATCGCTGGCCGAGATCAAGGTGCACGCGGAGAGCCTCTGCCGGCGCGTGCGCATCATTGCCGTGCTGGACACGCTCGAATACCTGCGCCGTGGCGGGCGCATCAGCGGCGCCGCGGCGATGGTCGGAACGCTGCTCAACGTGAAGCCGCTCATAGCCGTGCGTGACGGCGAGATCGTGGCGCTGGAGCGCGTGCGCACGCGCGGCAGGGCGTACGAGCGCATTGGGCAGCTTGTGGCCGAGCTGGGCCCGCTGGAAGCGGTGGCCGTGGTGGAGAGCGACGAAAACGCGGGAACGCAGCTCGAGGGGATCATGCGGCGCAGCTGGTCGGGCCCGATCGAGCGCTTCTTCCTTGGTCCAGTGGTGGGCACGCATGGAGGACCGGGCGCGGCGGGCATCGTAGCGATCACCCGGTAGAGCGTGTGTGACCGTGAAGCGAGGCGACTATGGCCGAGTACTTCACACGTGCGCAGGCAGAAGACCTGCTGCCGCGACTGGAGCCGATTCTGCGCGAGCTGCGCGAGCTACGCGCTGAGCTGGCGGGTATCGAGGAGCAGATGGATGCCCTGCAGGTGCGCATGCGTGGCAACGGGCACGAGCACCAGGGCGAGCTGGCCGGGGTGCGTGAGCGGGCGGCGACCCTCATCGAAGAGGTCAACGACCGCGTCCATCGCATCAACGGGTGGGGCGTGCTGGTGAAAGATTTGCAGATGGGCCTCGTGGATTTCCCTGCCGAGCGCGACGGTGAAGAGGTGTATCTCTGCTGGCGGCTGGGCGAGCCGCGCGTCGCCTGGTGGCACACCATCGAAGGCGGTTTCGGGGCGCGGCAGCCGTTGGAGGAGTAGTCCCCACCCCCCAGCCCCTCTGCCGCCGCGGCGGCAGAGGGGAGCCAATGGCCAGCGGGATTCACAGTGTCACGCGGCCGTTGCCCGCTGGCATGGTGAAGCGGAGGAAGCCGCCGTTGGCGAGACGCGTGCAGACGACGGCGA
>CAYQFU010000241.1:0-7872 GCA_964416775.1 uncultured Ktedonobacterales bacterium | reverse complement strand
CCCATGACAGACCCAACATTGGCGTCATCTCCACTTGAGTACCGGCCGGTGACGCCCGAGCGCTTGCCCGACCTCGCCCGCTTTTCCGAGCGCCACGGCAAGTTCAGGTACTGCTCCTGCATGCGCTGGCGCCTGAAGAGCACGGACTATCAGCGCTCCAACAAAGAGAGCCGTATCGCCGCCCTCGAAGACCTCGTGCGCCAGGGCACTCCCGTCGGCGTGCTCGCGTACGAGAACGGCGAGCCAGTCGGCTGGTGCTCGATCGCTCCCCGCGAGACCTATGCGGCCCTCGAGCGCTACCGCGCCCTTCCCCGCCTCGACGATACACCTGTGTGGTCGGTCGCTTGCTTCTTTGTGGATGCCCACGTTCGTCGCCGCGGCGTCACGCTCGGCCTGTTGCGGGCGGCCGTCGCCTACGCCCAGGCCCAGGGCGCTCGAGTCGTCGAGGGGTATCCGGTCGCGCCCGACGCGCATCTCTATACCTACATGGGATCGCCCGCCACCTTTCGTCAGGTGGGGTTCCGCGACGTCACCCCCGACGGCCAGGCGCGGCTGGTCATGCGCTACGTGATAGGCGGCGGCTGACACCGAATCCGGATGAATGGCGGCAATCGCGCCCAGCTGGCGTCTACCGACGGCTCGCTATGCCATGCGGGAGCGATCACCCAGCCCCAACAGGACACGCACGGCGCCGACACAACGCAAGCGGGCGGCCACACCACTCGGCATGGCCGCCCGCTTTCCGCTTCGCCGCGACGAAGCGGAGCTGAGGGGGGAAGGGAATCCTAGCGCTGCCCGCTCCGGTTGCCCTTCTTCGTCTTGTACCACTGGTCCAGCGCCTTCTGGGCGGTGGACTCATCCACGTTCAGCCGGCGCATCAGCCGCTGCACGAACTCCTTCTTGGGCATGGTCTTACGCACCCCATCCGGGTTCAGCTCGCGGCTCAGCTCGTCGTAGACCTCCTGCACGGCTGTCAGCGCCCGCGCCGACATATCTTCGCTGATGCCGCGGAACAGCACACTGTTCTCGCCCGGGCGGCGCACCGCCGGACGCGGACCCGTGGTGCCCGTCATCTGATCGTCGTCGGAGAAGAACGCCCCCATGATGCCCCCACCAGGCACAGGCCGCCGCGCGCCCCATGGCGTGGGATCGCCCAGCGACGCCGCGGGCGCCGCCTGCACGTCAGCCTCCGAGAGCAGGGCCGGCTGCGCGGCCGCCGGACGCACGGGACCCGAGGGAGCCGCATGTACGCTCGGCGTGGCGGACGACGCGTGGTTGAAGAAGACCGCTTCGTTGCGCCCACCAGCGGCTTCGCGCCCCGTCGGCGCCTTGCCTGTCGGCAGCTGCAGGACCCGCGGCGGCACCGGCAGCTCGCCGCTGTCTGAACCGGTATCCCCGTTCTCGTCGCCCTCGCTCGCGCCGTCCGCGTTCACCAGCGTGGATTCCACGACGGTGGCTGTGGCGGGGCGCCCCAGGATCTCCTTCGCCTGGTCGCGCGCGGCAGCGGCCGTCTGCGCGAGGCCGCGCAGCTGCGCCGCCCGTACCTTGGCGTTGGCCTCCGCCCTCGCCCGCTTCAGCTCGGCCTCCTGCTCGAGCCGCAGCAGCCGCTCCGTGTGCGATTCCTGCAGCTGGCGCAGGCTGCGCCCCGTCTGCGTTGGCTGCACAATGGCCCAGAAGAGGCCCCAGAACGGCGGCGCGACGGCCACCAGGATCATCGTCAAGCTGAAGCCGCTCAGGTGCGTGATCTGCGGCCACAGCTGCTTGGCCCAGGTGTCGGTGTTGAACGACTGGAAGTTCTGGCTCCGGAACGCCAGGCTATTCCAGGTCGTGATCGCCGTAGCGATGATGACGCCCAGCCCGCAGAAGAGCGCCTGGACACGGTGTCCTTGCCCCCAGTGCCAGGGCGCCAGCACAGAGAGCAAGTAGGCCATGCCAACCACGCCGATCGACATGAAGCCCCACAGCGCGATCTGTGCCCCTTGCAACACGGGGTTACCCGCTGGCACCTTGAGGCCGTCCGAGTACACGAAGTAGTTGAAAATCGCGTCGGGGATGTAGAGCACGATGGGGAAGATGAAGTACACCTTTACCAGCCAGCCCGGTAGCGGCAGTACCTTGTCCTGCTCCACTCGCTCGTTGCCGGCGATCATCCCCGCCGCCGAATCAGCCGGTGCGGGCGCAGCGGGCGCCGCACCGCGAGACGCGGCCGGCGCCACAGCTCTTGGGGGTACTGAAGGTGCGTTCGATCTCGCCATCGTAGGTATCCTCCTCGCGCATGGACCATGTGGGCGATCTAGTTGCCCTCGAAACAAAGTGGTCCATGGCCAATTGTCCACACCGCACACCGCATCGGCCATCCAGACAGACAAAAAAGGGGAAATCGTCCGCGTGATCAAGCGGGGTGCGAGCCCACACAGCATAACGTGATACACAAGTTGCTGCAATCCCGTCTATATGAAAGCGCCGCTCCCTTAGGAAGAATTACTCAGCTCCCTAGTCTGTTCTGGCTACTCGCTGGCGTCTTCCCCTCGCTTGTGCATATACCTTGCTTGTTCCTCAAATGCACGCTCGCCACACGGCGCGGCTGCCGCTCGCTCCTGGCTCCGTGAGAAACGACCTGGCAGCGGCTCAGGTACCTGGCCACCCCGACGCTTCCACCCCTCAAATTCTCACCGCCCGATAGTACTCCTGGTGCACCAGATGGGCTACTCCATGGGCCGGAATGGTTCTTGCGATTTTCGTACCTATCCAGCCTGATGGCCCGCACATGCCCCAGTGCGCCATCATAGCCCTGGGTTAGAGGTTCATACATGAAGACGCCATCCTCCGATCGCCGCCCCGACGAACAGGCTCCCGCGCCGGGCGAGTCCCAGCTCAGTGCGTCTGAGTCGCTCTCGTCCGACGCCGATATCACACGCCCTGCCGCCCTTGATGCGGCTGTGGGCATCGCTCTGGACGTGCAACGGCTCCAGGTTGGCGCGGCCGTCTACGGCTCGGACGGGATTGAGGCGGCTATCGTGGAATTGGTGCAATCCAACGTCGTGAGCGTGCGCGCCGGCTCACCTGGCCGGCCCGTGGACGTGCCGCTGAATGCCATCCAGCGCGTCAGCGACGACGGCAATCGCCTCGATCTGCGCCTCACCAGCGAAGAGGTCGAGCGCCTCTCGGGCGAGAATGAGCCGGGCTATGCCCACCTCGCCGCCCAGCGGCCGGACGACCTCGCCGCCCACGACGTGCCCGATCGCGGGGACCAGCCTGCCGAGTCCTGACCTTTGCCGCGCACGCGTACGCATTCCGCCGTGCCATGCCCGAGCCAGAACCGGCTCGGGCATATGGTATGATGGAAGGAAGGCCAGCGGCGCGGGTAGCCCTGGCTACGCCTGGGCGGGTGGCCCGGCGAGGATGCGGAAGCGAGGGTAGATGTGCGTAGGGACGAAGGTGACGGCGAGCATATCTGGCTGCGGCAGTCGGCGCGCTTCACGATAGGCGGCCAGGAACGCACGGTGGAGATCGCGATTCCCCTGCGCCCGGGCGCGGACCCGGATGAGGTCGAGCGACTGCTGGAAGAAGCCGACGCCGGCATGGAGCGCCTCAGCCGGCATCTCGACCAGCGCATCGTCGCGCTGCTCTCCTCCAGTGCGGAGGCGCCCGCAACGCCCGCCCCGGCGCCCGCTCCTCTTGCCGGGCCAACCAGCGCCGCCCCGGAGGTAGCCCTGACCACGGCCGCCGCGCCAACCTCAGCTCCACAGCGGCCCGCACCCGCCCCATCCCCCACGCCCGCACGCCCACCCGCCGGGGCCGCCGAGGCCACCACCCCCTCGCCTGCCGCACCCGCTGCCACCGCGCCCACACCGCTCCGCCCCGTGCCCGAGCGGACCACGCCCGAGCGGACCACGCCCGAGCGGACCACGGCTCCGACCGCCAACCGGCCCACGCCAGCGCCAGCGCCGGCGCGCCCCACACCGGCTGCGGCGGCGACGGCCTCTCCAGCCGCCGCGGCGCCCAGCGCTGCTCGCCCCACGCTGGCGCCTACCCCTTCCGCCGCTCCCGCCTCCGCCTCCGCCAGCGCCAGTGAGGAGCTGACACGCCCGGCCTTCCTGGCGGAGACGCGCGCCCTGGGACTCACCCCTCCCCAGGTGATGGAGCGCCTCGGCGTTCGCACGCTGGATGGGCTCAACCTGCGCGAGGCCCTCGAATTGCTTCGCCGCCAGCTCGTCCGCGACACCGCCCCGCCGCCGCCACCTCCACCCGCCGCCGCTCCTGCCTCCGCTCCCGCCCCGACTCGCGCCGCGTCGGTCCCTCCCGCCGCTCCCGACCCGGAGCCGGCAGGCACCTTCTTCGACGAAGAGGACGACTTCGACGTCGCCTTTGAGATCCCCGACGACGAGCCCGCGGACCACCGCGCATCCTTCGCGGGAGGCGACGTGGACGATGATTTCGAGGAGGAGGACGAGGCAGTTGAGCCGAACGAGGCGGACGAGATGACGCTCGACGAGGTGCCCGACTTCACGACCGAGCCCGCCCCGCCGCCCGCCCCTGCCGTGCCCACACGCCCCGCGCGCGCCCAGTCCGCCACGCGCGCGGCATCCGCCCGCACCCAGCCGTCCATTGCGGAGCGTGCCGCCCCATCCAGCGCGGGCACCATGTCGCTGGCCCAGCGCGCCCACGCGCGCGACCTGCTGGCCCGGCTGCGCGCCGCCTCTCCGGGCGGCACCCCATCCCGCGCCCAGCTGACGGCCTTCGCCAATATCGTGACCGACGAGCTCGGCGCGCCCGCCGCCGCGGCGCTCGCCCACGGCCTGTTTGGTGCCGCCCCCGAGCGCCTGGGAACGGATCAGCTCAACGTGCTCATTCAGTGGGGCAAGACGGATGACTTCGCCCAGGAGGCGCCCACCGTCCTGGCCCTGCTGCGGGCGGAGCGCGAAGAGCGCGCCAGCGGTGCAGCCGCCACCCCACCCTCGTCCGCGCGATCAGCACGGCCCACGGGCACGCGTGCGCCAGGTCACAACGCTGGAGGCAGCCACTGATGCGTGTGGTCGGAGGCGAAGCCCGGGGACGCCGGCTCAAGGGACCGAAAACGGAGGGGACGCGGCCGATCATGGATCGTGTTCGCACGGCTCTGTTCGACATCCTTTCCTGGCGCGTCGAAGATACGCGCTTCCTCGACCTCTTCGGCGGCACGGGCGCGGTCGGCATTGAAGCGCTGAGCCGAGGTGCCGCCAGCGCCACGTTCGTCGAACTGGACGCGGGCATGATGCGCATCCTCCGCGAAAACCTGGAAACCACGCGTCTTGCCGACCGGGCCGAGACCTTGCGCGTGGACGCCTTCGCGTTCCTGACGTCGGCCCGCGGACAAGGGCGCCGGTTTGATATCATCTATGTGGCGCCGCCACAATACCAGGGCATGGCCGCGAAAGCTCTGACCCAGCTCGACGCCGCGCCGCTGACCGAGCCGGGCGGCCTCGTGATCGTGCAGATCCATCCGCGCGAGCACGCCGAGCTCGATCAGTTGGCGCTGGCCAATCTGCGCCGCACCGACGAGCGCCGTTACGGCAGCACGTTGCTGGTGTTCTACGAGCACGCCCCAGTCGGCTCCGGCGGAGCGGATGGCGAGGCATAGCCTGGCAGATGAGGGCGCCGCAGCCAGCGGCTGCCGGGACGCGCCAGGCGTCAACACGAAGGAGCGGATGAGAGCATGGGAGTCCCTGGCCGATTCGCGTTCGTGGACGAGGGCGAAGCCGTGCGCCGGTTGGATGTGGACCGCGATACGTTGGTCTCACTCGTGCGCTCCGGCCGTTTGCGCGCCTACCCTGGCGTGGGGAAAGGCAACTTCTACAAGCTTGGCGATCTGCAGGCCCTCGCGGCCGAGCTGCACCCACCCACTCCCGCACCCGCAGCGCCAGAGCCAGAGCCCGAGCCGGAAGCCCCCGCCTCCGCTGGCGCCGTCAGGCGCGCCCAGCACGATCCCGCCTACCGCGTCCACCTCCGCCTCCAGGCCGACCTCAAATGGTACGACCTGAGCGATGCCGACCTGGCCCTGTGGGTGCGCGAGCTCCATCCCGACGCCTACGAGCGCCAGCGCACCAACATCACCACCGTCATCGCCAAGCTCCAGCGCCTTCTGACCCTCATGGACGAAGCCGCCGCCAATTGGCAAAACCTGCCACATCCGCCCGCCGAGTAAGTCGCCCTCGCAACTCACCGATGGCTCTCGGCGTACACTTGTCAGTACTCGTCGCCGTCATCAGTTGTGCGATTGCGGCGAATGTGCAATGATACGTCCCAGGCGGGGCCGTCGCATGCGCAGCAGTACCCGCCGCATAATACGAGAGAAGTCTACCAACTGCTGGAGCGTACGCGGCAGGTGGTCCTGGTCGCCCAGGCGCGGTCTCGCCCACTTGTGCGGTTACCCAGAGCAGGTATCGTTTGGCGCGCGGATCCCGTGTCGCGCTGTTGAGAGGTAGCGTCTCGTGGCGACGTACATTCTGGTAACGAGTGCTCGCATGCCGGCCACCACTCGGCGGCCAATCGCGAGCACCACTCCGAAACCAAACTCGCGGAGTCGCATTCGGCACGCGCGATGCGGAACCACGGGCGCCAATGGACCGTCGTTACGAAGACCGAGCAGGTGATGTGCCGCCCAACGCGCAGCCTCCGCGCGGGCAGCCCGGGGATGAGAGGCTCAGCCGAAAGAAAGGAGCGCGGGCGCCCAGCCGTACGCCGTGCCGCGGGATGATTCCCGATCGCGGGCGGTGTACGCGCCGTCACCGTGCCAGCGCGTGAGCTCGTCTCTCCCCTGGAACGTGACGGTCCCGGCTCTTGACGCGCGCATGCCCCACCCACCTGGGATCCAGGGGGACGCGCGGAGCCAGCGAGGGCGGCATCGCCCATCGGCTGTGGCGCGCCGCAAACACGGGCGTGAAACTGGACGAGCGACCCGCACTTTCCGCTCAGGACGTCGGCATCGCCGCGCGCCGCGTCATCGACAACATCGAGCACGTGATCGTCGGCAAGGATGACGCCGTTCGCCTGACGCTCATCGCCGTGATCTGCCGTGGCCACATTCTGATCGAAGACGTGCCCGGCGTCGGCAAAACCGTCCTCACCAAAGCCGTTGCACGGTCCATTGGCTGCACGTTCAAGCGCATCCAGTTCACCCCGGATCTCCTCCCCAGCGACGTGACGGGCGTCTCCGTCTTCAACCAGAAGACCGGTGAGTTCGAGTTCCACCCTGGCCCCATCATGAGTCAGTTCGTGCTCGCCGACGAGATCAATCGCGCCACCCCCAAGACGCAGTCCGCTCTGCTCGAAGCGATGGAAGAAGCCCAGATCACCGTGGACGGCAGCACGTACCGGCTGCCCGATCCGTTCATCGTCATGGCCACGCAGAACCCCATCGAGTATGAAGGCACCTTTCCGCTGCCCGAGGCCCAGCTCGACCGCTTCCTCGTCAACATCAGCCTCGGCTACCCCAGCTCCTCCGATGAAGTCCGCATCCTCGACCAGCAGCAGCGCGCCCACCCCATAGACACCCTCGGCCAGATCCTCAGCGCCGACGACCTGCTGAGCATCCAGAGCCAGGTGCGCGAGGTACGCGTGAGCCCCGAGATCCGCGAATACATCGTGTCCCTGGTGACCGCGACCCGCCAGCACCAGAATGTCTACCTCGGCGTCAGTCCCCGCGGCTCCCTCGCGCTCTTCCGTACCACCCAGGCCCGCGCCCTGCTCGAAGGCCGCGACTACGTCATCCCCGACGACGTGAAGCGCCTCCTGCGGGCGACATTGAGCCACCGCCTCATCGTCTCGCCCGCCGCTCGCGTGCGCGGCGTCACCGCGACCGCCATTCTGGACGAGATCACCAACCTCGTGCCG
>CAYQFU010000240.1:0-7880 GCA_964416775.1 uncultured Ktedonobacterales bacterium | reverse complement strand
AGCCCGGTGTAGGCCAGCGGCAGGCCGTAGGTGTCGTCGCTGTCCACCAGCCCCGCGGGGTTGCCCCAGGCGTCGAAGCTGCTGGCCACCGGGATGGTCGGCCCATTGCCGCCACTGTTGTTGGTCAGCCCCACCACGCTGCCCAGGCCGTCGCGCTGGTAGTAGGACTCCGACTGCAAGGGCTTGCCGGAGCCGTTGAGCCGGTTGATGCCGGCGATCTGGCCGTTGGCGCCTGGCAGGTACTCGCTGGCCAGGTAGGTCGTGCCGTGGGTGGGATGGGCCAGCAAGACGTTGGCGCCGTCGTAGAAGTAGGCGGTGTTGCCGCCACCATCGGTGCGGCTGACCATGCGCCCGAAGGCGTCATAGCCGTACTGCACGCTGGCCTTGGGCGTCTGCACCTGGGTCAGCTCGTCCTGGGCGTTCCACGAGTAGCTCGTGGTGCCGCTGGCGCTGGCCGCGCTGGTCAGGTTGCCGTTGGCATCGTACGAGTAGGTGGTCGTGCCGTTCTGCGTCAGCTCGTCGGCCGCGTTGAAGGTACCCTGCGTGGTGGTGCCGCTCACGGTCGAGCTGGTCATGTTGCCGGCGGCATCATAGCTGTAGCTAGCCGTGCTGCCGTTGGGGTTGGTCACGCCGCTCAGCCGGTTGAGCGCGTCGTAGCTGAAGCTGGTCGTGCCGTTCGGCCCCGCCACGCTGCTCCGGTTGCCCGACGCGTCGTAGGCGTACGTGAAGCTCGACGACGTTGTGCTGTTGACGGTGTTGACCACCTGCTGCACGCGCCCCAGCGTGTCGTACGTCCAGCTCGTGGCGCTGCCGTCGGCGTTGCTCTGGCCGGTCAGCTGGTGCTTGCCGTCGTAGCTGTAGGTTGTCGCCTGTCCCGTGGGCGCCGTCACCTTCGTCAGCTCGTTGAGATTGTTGTAGGCGAAGGACATGACGTTGCCGATGGGATCGGTCAGGCTGGTCCGGTTGCCGTTGGCGTCATAGGCGTACTTCTCGATCCAGCCGCTTGGCTCGGTCGTCTGGATCAGGCGATTGAGCGCGTCGTAGCCGTAGCCGGTTGTCCCGTGCGCGTCTTGCACCTGGACCATGTTGCCATCGGCGTCGTAGCTGTAGTTGTTCACCGTTCCGTCGGCGAACTTCGACTGCGTCAGCCGGTTCAGCGCGTCGTAGCTGTTGTCCGTGCTCTGACCCTTGGCATCGGTGCGGACTAGCAGATTGCCGTTGGCGTCATAGCTATACTTCCAGGTGTTGCCGGCCGCATCGGTGAACTGCGAGAGCCGCTGCAGCGTGTCATAGCTGTAGGTCCGGCTGTCGCCGCGCAGATCGATGATCTTGAGCAGGTCGCCCAGCGGATCGTACTGATACTGGACGATGCCTGAGATGCCGGGCTCTCCGACACCCGCCAGCCGGTTGTCCTTATCGTAGCTGTAGGTGTTGGTGTTGCCACGACCGTCGGTCATCGAGGTGCGGTTACCGTTGGCATCGTAGGCGTATTTGACGACGCTGCCGTCAGGCCGCACTACTTTGACGACACGGTTGTTGACGTCGTAGGACGCCTGCGTCACGTTGCCCAGCGCATCGGTTTCCGACGTGACGTTCTCCTCGGTGTCGCGCCCGATCTTCGTGACGTTATTAGCCGCGTCGCCGATCTGCGCGATCTGGTTGGCCGAGTCGTAGGTCAGCGTCGTCGTGTTGCCGTTGGCATCCGTCACGCTCGCCACATTACCCACGCTGTCGTAGCCGATGCTCAGCTTGCTGCCGTCGGTGCGCGTCATGCTCGTCGTACGGAAGAAGCCGTCATAGCTGATCGTGGTCTTATGGCCGAGCGCATCGGTCAGGCTGGTGGCGTGCCCCAGCCCGTCATAGCCCACGCTGATCTTGTCGCCGAGCGCGTCCGTCAGGGTCGTCGCGTCGCCGTTGGCGTCGTAGGCGATCTGCGTCATGTTGCTACGGGCATCGGTGACGGTCGTCGGCTCGCCTTTGGCGTCGCGCACGACTTGGGTCTGGTTGTTCTGCGCGTCTGTGGCGCTGGTCAGGTTGCCGTGGCTGTCGTAGGCCAGCGTTGTCGTGTTGCCGAGCGCGTTCTTCACGCTCGTTGGGTTGTTGAACGTCGCGTCGTACGTGTAGGTCGTCGCGGCCCCCGTGGGGTCCGTGCTCGTCAGCACGTTGCCCATGCCGTCGTAGGTCATCGTCGTCGCGTTGCCATCGCGATCGGTCTGGCTGGTCAGGTTGGCATTGCCATCGTACTGGAACGATTGCGCGTTGCCCAGCGGGTCCACAATCTTGGTGATGACGCTCGCGTCGCCGATGAACTGGTAGTAGTAGACAGTCTGATTCCCACGGCTGTCCGTCGTGGTCGTCTTGTTGTTGCTGGTGTCGTAGCTGTAGGTGATCTTGTCCGGCCCACCGTCGTACTGGAAGCTCAGCGTGTGGCCCGAGCCGTCGTACGTGAAGTTGCGGTGGTTGCCCTTCGGATCAGTGATCTGCGTCAGCTCGTGGCTGCCGTCGTAGGCGTACCCGATCGTCGAGCCGTCGGGGTAGGTCACCTTGATCAGGTTGTTGTTGCTGTCGTAGGCGTAGCTGAACTGTCGGCCCAGCGGATCGGTCATGCCGACGATGTGCCCGTTGCTGTCCCACGCCAGCGTGATCTTGCGCCCCGCCGAATCGGTGATCGTCTGTAGCTGATTGCCACTAGTGCCGCCATACGCAAAGCTCATCGCATTGCCGTTGGGATCGGCGATGCTGGTCAGCTTGCCATTGGCGTCGAACCGCTGCACGGTCCCATGCTTGAGCCGCATGGTCCAGGTGCCGTCGCTGTTGTGCGTCAGCTGGTCATAGTCGCCGGCTGGCGGTGAGTAGCTCCCATTGCTGTTCTGAGTAAAGTGCCGGCCCGAGCCGTAGCCGTCGGCATAGCTGATTGAGCCGTCCTGGTTCTGTGTCAGCGCGATGCCGTAGCTGTAGGCCCAACCCCAGCCAAAGGGGCCGTTGGCGTGCAGGTTGTCGATGCCCTGCTGGTCGCTCGTCCCCGCCCGGCTCTCGCCCAGCGCCACCATGGTGCTGTTGTAGGTCCGCTCGAACGCGACCGGCTGGCCCACGCTCGAATAGTTCAGGTCGCTTTCGACGCTGTACATGTTGCCGGTGATGGCGTTGACGGGATCGTTCCCCGTCTGCGCCGTGGAGTTTCCCGGACCCTGCTGGCCGGCGATGTTCTGGCCCGCGGGTCCGCTGCCGCCGCCGCAGCTCCCCCACCAGCCCGACCAGCAGATATCCTGAATCCGGCTCGTGCCCTGGATTGAGAGCGGGCTGGCCAGCGTCTGGATCTGCCCGCCTTGCACCGCCAGCGTCGCGGTCTCGGTGCGGCTGTAGGTAAAGACGCCGTACTGGTTGGTGTTGACCGTGATCGTCTCGCTGTGGTTGTCGTTCGGGAAGTTGAACAGCACCGACAGCGCCTGGTTCGCCACTGGATTGCCGTTCGCGTCCAAAACCTGCGCCGAGACCGTTCCCGATACCTTCAGTGTGTAGGAGCTCCCCGTCGAGTTCGTCGGGATGGCGGCAATGTTGGCACTGGTGATGTAGCCAGTCGCGATCGGGAAGACTCCGGCCGCCGCCGCTGCCTGCGTGAGGTGAGTACTGACATCCCCCACTTTGAGTACCAGCTGCGATTCCGCCGCGCTCGTCTGCGGCGCGTTGTCCATGTTGAAGCTCAACCCGCGCAGACCGAGTTGCCAGTTGGACAACGAGTTGGTGTCCTGCCCCGCGATCTGCGGCGTGATCACAAACTGGTCGTTGACCAGGAACTGGTACTGCCCAGGCGAGACCTCCTTGAGGGTGTACGTCTGGTTGAGCGTCGGAATGCTCAGCGTCGCCGTCGATCCGCTCAGCACCTGGCTGTTGGTGGACATCAGGTAGACGTTGCCTGTCATCTGCCCGCCGAGCGTGTACGATGTCGAGCTCTGGCTGAATGAGAACCCGGTGACCTGCCCCTGATACACCACCGAATCCGGTGGGATGATCAGGCTGTTGTCTGCCCGGGCGCCCATGTGCCAGATGATCGTGGCCGTGACAAAGAGCAAGGCCACGAACGCGGCGTTGAGCCCAATGATCAGGGTGCGCCGCGAATTGAGTCCGGCGTGCGAGAGCTTCAGGCGATAGCTCCGCAGACCTGGCACCTTGAGCCGCATGGCTCCTCCCAATTCTTCCCACTCGCCCGCGTGCGAGAAGCGCCCTCTCCACGCCGGCAGCGACGCGGGTCGGTCCACATTCCGCGAGCGGGCGATCCCAAGCCCCAGCGATGCCGTGCGCGGCCTTTCCGCGAGGACGAACCTGGCGGCGGCCCTGCCGCGGGGACGCACTAACGTGCGCCCGTTGCGAGGCTGCCAACCGCCAGCTTGTGCCGCATTCCGGCTTCATGCCCATATGCCCACGATCCCGTGGGTCAACAGGCAGCATGGCCATCTGGAGCCGCGCGGCTGCCCACGCGGCCGGCTAAATACGGAGAGCGATCGGTCCGGTGACCGCGGCGTGTCGCGGCGCGACGCAACGGAATAGATCGTTGCCCACACACCGGCCTCTCCTCCGCTCTCCTGCCGGCCAGTATCGAGGGTGCCATGCCGAGCAAACAATCTGCTGCGGGAGTATTTCTCGTACTCCCGCGGCAGCATAACGAGGGAAGAGCGCGAAGCCTGCTCGAATATGATGCCAGTCTGTCTACGGCGTAACTGGCGGCCTACGATGCGGAGTCAGGGTGCATGTCCGTGCGCCGTGGACGGCGCAATGCGAATCGCCGGACGTTGTCCGCCGATGCGATTTGGCGTGTGCTGGCATGGTCCGTGGAAGCGTGTGCCGCCGCACCGCTGTCAGCTCTCCCGTGCGTTCGCGTCTACTACCCGCATCCCACATCGATGCGTCACGCGCAATCACCTGCCAACCTTCGCTCGTCGCCTGGGCACCCGGCTGAGCGGCCCTGAAGCCGGCGGCACCAGCCCCAGAGACTGACCGCGCAGCACCGCACTCAGACGATCCGAGACTCCCAGTTTCTCCAGCACGTTGCAGACATGCTTCTTCGCGGTCGTCGGGCTGATCGTCAGCGCTTCGGCGATTTGCTGGGTTCCCGCTCCCATTGCCAGCAACTCCAGCACGGTCCGCTCCTGTTGGGTCAACGGCTGGGCCGGCGGTTGCTCGGCGTACCATGCGGGGCGGGCGACGTCGCCCTGCGCGAGCCCGTCTTCCCCTTCCTCGACATAGCCATCATCCATTTCCGCGGCCTGCTCCAGTTGCGTCAGCATCTGCGCGATGCGCATGCGCTCGCGCCGCGCCGCATCGGCCGCTGCCATCTCCACGGACCCCGCCAGCTCATCCAGTGATTCGAGCAACAGCGCGCAGGCATCGAGCAGCGCGGCCGACGAAGCCTCGCCCCTGGCAGCCTCCGCATGCTCCACTCGATTGAGCAGCGCACGTCCCTGCGCGATGGCCGTTCGCAAGCCCATTCCCTGCGCGGATGCCACGCGACGCATCGCCTCACCCAGATCGCGGATCGCCGCGCAGACGACATCCGATGCCTGGGCGGGCGCCGATTCTTTCGCTGGCGGCAGATCGATAGGTCGTGCACTCATACGGCGGCGTTCCTCCACATCAGTCCACACCAAGCGGCACCGTCCTATTCCCTATCTCCCTGCGCTCTGTGTCCGGTCAGCGAGCGCTTCCCGGTCACGGTGAGTGTCGGCGTTGACAGGATACTTGTATCCTGCCGCGAGATGCTATACCATCTAGGCAGCATGGTGCTAACACGCGTGCATCATAGCTGTATCGTCTGCGCATCGGTGCTTCGACGGAAAGGACACCAAGGAAGGTTTGGTGTGATGGCGGCGGACACAAAGACCAGTTTCGCTCAACGTCTCAAAGTGGCGCGCCAGCGCAAGTGCTGGTCGCAGGAAGCGCTGGCCGAGAAGCTGGATGCCACCCGTCTCAGCGTGAGCCGTTGGGAGCGGGGCCTCACGCTTCCCGGCCTCCACCACCGCCAGCAGCTCTGCGCGCTCTTCGACATGACGCTTGAAGAGCTGGCGCTTGCGCCGGAACCACCAAACGGCGATGATGCCGCTGGCCCGAGCGCCCTGCCCGATACTGAGTCCGCGCGTCAATCCCTTCCGTCCAGCCCCGCGCATGCGGCCGCGGCCTATCTTCCTACCTCGCCTCCTCTGAGCTCACTGGCACATGGTTTGGTCGGCCGCGACGCAATCCTTTGCCAGCTCAAGCAGCGCCTACTCTCCCGAGGTCCCCTGCCGGTCTCCGCGATCAATGGCCTCCCCGGCGTCGGCAAGACTGCCCTGGCCGTGGCGCTTGCGAACGACCCAGAGGTGCTCGCCCACTTTCACGATGGGGTGCTGTGGGCGGGTCTCGGCCCGGCGCCCAATATTCCAGGATTGCTTGCCGCATGGGCTGCCGCGCTCGGCGTAACCTCCATGCGCGGGGACAAGGCCGTGAGCGCCGAAGCCTGGGCCTGGGCGATACAGTCCGCCATCGGCACGCGCCGCTTCCTCTTCATTGTGGATGATGCCTGGCAGCTCGACGACGCACTGGCCTTCAAGGTGGGCGGGTCCAACTGCGCCCTCCTGTTGACGACTCGCTTTCCCGAGATTGCCCTGCATTTCGCCCCGGCTGGGGCCAACGTGCTGCATGAGCTGACCGAAGACGATGGTGTAGACCTCCTGGCACGGCTGGCGCCGGACGTGGTGGCCGGCGAGCCGGCCAGCGCACGCGCATTGGTGCGATCGGTGGGCGGTTTGCCGCTGGCGCTGACGCTGATGGGCGGGTACCTGCAGGTGCAGGCGTATAGCGGCCAGCCCCGCCGTGTCCGCGCGGCGCTCGATCAACTGGGCCGCGCGGAGACCCGCCTGGCCCTTACCCAGCCGCGCGCACCGGTGGAGCGCTCACTCAGCCTTCCGTCAAGCGCTTCCTTGTCGCTGCGGGCGGCGATCTCGCGCAGCGAGCAGCGGCTGGACCCCGCGGCACGCGCCGCGCTGCGGGCCCTGGCGGCGTTTCCCGCGAAGCCCAATACGATCTCCGAGGAGGCCGCACTGGCCGTCACCGGCGCCCATCCCGCGACGCTCGATACCCTCGTCGACGCGGGATTGCTCGAAGGCATCGCACCCGGTCGCTACACCCTCCACCAGACCATCGCCGACTACGGCCTCATCGAGTCGACCAGTGACACGGCGTACGAGCGGCTGGCGGCATTCGGCGTTGCCTACCTGGAGCAGCATGAAAGCGACTATGCCAGCATCGAGCGCGAGTCCGGCAACCTGCTCGCCGCGCTCCAGGAGGCTTGTGACCGCGGCATGCACGAGAGTCTGCTGCGCGGCGTCAACGCGTTCGCTCCCTTTTGGGAGGCCAGGGGCCTTTATGATGTCGCCGAAGCGTACCTGAGCCAGGCACATGTGGCGGCCACGGCTTTGGGCGATACGCTTGGCCTGGCGCGTACGCAGCTCCACCTGGGCCGCATCGCCGAGCGGCGGGGAGATCTCCAACAGGCGGATGACCTGTACCGTGAAGGTTTCGCCGCCGCCCAGGCCGCGGGGCACCACGAAACGATGAGCGCCTTGCTCGCTCACCGAGGCGAGGTCGCCCTCACTCGCGGCCAGTGCGCGCTCGCGCAGCAACACCTGCGCGAGGGGTTGGTGCTGGCGCGTGCCCTCCGCGACTCCCGCCGCATTGCGACTCTGCTGCGTCTCCTGGGAGAAGCGGCCGACTGCGCCGGGCAGTTCGCGCGGGGCGACGACCTCTACCGCGAAGCGCTGGCGTTCGCCCGCGAGGCGGGTGACCGCGAGACCATGAGCGCCCTGCTGCAGAACCTCGGCGTTAAGGCGGTCAAGCGGGGAGACTTCGAG
>CAYQFU010000239.1:0-7951 GCA_964416775.1 uncultured Ktedonobacterales bacterium | reverse complement strand
GGACGGCGCGGCCTCGTCCACCGGCCATCTAGACCTCGGGGCAGCGTTGATGGACGCGGGAATGCTCGGCGGTCATGATGGCGCTGAGCTCGGCGACCGCTTCGTCGAGATGGCCCTGACGATTGACGATGAGGTAGTCGTACTTGGGCAGCTCGGCCATCTCGCGCTCGGCGTTGAGCAGGCGCAGGGCGCGCTGCTCGGCCGTGTCATAGGCCCGGCGATTCATGCGCTCGACCAGCTCGTCCAGCGACTCGGGGACGAGAAACACGGAGACGGAGCCTTTGGTGCGCTCGCGGATGGTCTGGGCGCCTTGCGGGTCGATCGTGAGCAGCACGTCCACGCTGGCGGCGAGCTGAGCGCGGACGGGAGCGGCGGGCACGCCGTACCAATTGCCGTGGACCTCCGCGTGCTCGAGCAGCTCGTCCTGCTGGATCATGCGCTGGAACTCCTGAGGCGTGCGGAAGTGGTAGTGCACGCCATCCACCTCGCCGGGCCGCGGGCGGCGTGTGGTGGCTGTGACGACGATGTGGCCCTGCCAGCCGCCACGCACCAGCGCCTGGGTGACCGTAGTCTTGCCAACGCCCGACGGCCCAGAGAGCACGATCATGAGCGGACACCGCGCCACCTGTAGGTTCGGCTCAATCAATCCCATCGCCACAGGGCTCCCATCATGCGCTAGCGGCACACCGGCCTGCCTCTCCTCTCACTGCTCCGTACTCATCGCTTCCCACGCGCTCGCCGCTCATCAGGGGCGAGCCGTGCGCGTGACGGCGGCCCTCCACCCATGGTCGTGCCGACGCTATAACGCCCATGATAGCACGTAAGCCACTCTCGCGGCGCGACGGCGTGCGCATCAGATTCTTGCATCAGACATCCAGGCACGCGAGATCGGGATGCGGCCTGGAGAGGTGATCGTACTCACGCCTGCTCGCCCGCGCGGGTTTGTAGCGCCAGTCCTCGCTCACAATCCTCCTTCACTGTGTTGTTACGGTCCAGTCTGCCGCCAGAGGAAGGACTGTGTGGGCCGGTGGGGGAAACCCGACGCCAAGGGCAGTACCCATCATGATGGCGGCGGCGTGCTTCTCACCTGCAAACGTGCGCGCCGCTGCCGTCCCATCGTGGATCAGCCTCAGCTCGAGCGTTGTGCCCAGACGCTGGCTGAGCCGATCCGCGAGCCAGACTTCACAATTGGGTAGAAGGGTGTGCAGATGAGAATACATACCTCCCGGTCGCGGAAGCGGTTGACCATTGCGCACGTAGCTGGCAAGGCTCACGACGAGCGCTTGGGCGGTATGATTGCCGCAGTCGAGCGACTCGGCCCACGTCCGCGCGAGAGCGTCAATCATGAAGTGAGCGATAGCCAACGCCTGCTCAGCGGGGGCAGTGTTGGGATCGGCTGGTTCGACCGGGAGCACCGGCAGCGGGGGGAGGACGCGAAGGTGCGCCAGCATCCCTTTCCGATAGACTGCATAGCCGCGTTTGACGAGACTCGTGCCAAAATCAAAGACGAGCGACGCCTGAATATCTGGCCGGACGCTTCGCGCGGCGCCGATCAATGGGAGCACGGATGGGAAAGCGGCCAGGTGAATTTCTATATCGTCCGCCCCATTTTCCGCTAACGCTTCAGCCGTATGCGCTCGGAGAAGAGGTCCCAGCTGTCCACTCACGATGCCTCCCCCAATCCATAGAGCGCGGATGCCTGACCAATACTGCCAGTAGCTTGGGTCCCAGTCGTCGCGAGCCCGACGATTGATCTCATCTCCTCGCAGCAAAGTCAAGAGGATGTATGCAAGGGATCTCCCTAAGGATCGCGCGACGTCTCTTGCCGCTGCTTGGACGCGAGCATCGTCTGCCGTGAGGCGACGAGAGAGCATGGGAATTACCGTTGCCGCGTCGCGGCGCGCGGTACTGGCGAGGTCGAGCTCGTTCGCACGAAGGAGAATGGAGTTGGCGATGTTGCCGGCCGCTAATAAATCGTACGCCGTCTTACCCCGAACGTCAGGATCCAGCACCACCCCCGGCAGATCCACGATGCGCAGACGGTTGAGCGAGGCATGAGGCGTGAGATGATAAGGATCAAATGCGTCCATACTGCTCTCCAGTGGCGTCACCACGTGCACATCAGGTGGGCCGGAGTGCTGCTGTGCAGCTTCAGTGCTATGCACGATGTGCTTGCCATACGTTTGATGCAGCACAGGGCACACCGTAATGCGATCGTACCATAGTGTACCGAGGCAATCGTGGCGTACCTCTCCATACCAATCCACAGCTCATAGCGAGCCCACCTGTGCCAGGGCGCCGCGGCCATCCTGCGTTCGGCGCCTCAAACAACCTCCCTGGCTCCCCGCGGTTTGCGAACCGAGATCACACAATTCAAGGGCGGACTCATGGCGTACGTGGCTGCTCCTGTGGCGCCGCACCATGGGGGTATACTGGGGAGACGCGTGAAGAGGGTGAGACGAGTAGGGGCGAACCGCGCGGGAGCCCGAATGAGCGGGCAATGGAGTACGCATGGCGATGCATGTCGACGCGCTGACGCTGGCAGCGCTGGCGGATGAGTGGCGTGCCGACCTGATCGGCACGCGCGTCGAGGACGTGATCCAGCCAACGCCACATGCCGTCGCACTGCAGTGCTGGGGCGGAGGCCGCACCTCGTGGCTGCTGGCCTCAGCGCATCCCCAGCTGGCGCGTGCGCACCTGGTGGACCGCAAGCCGCAAAAACTGACGAGTGAGCCGCCAGCCTTCGTGATGTTGCTGCGCAAGCATCTGGAAGGGGCGCGCGTGGTAGCCATCGAGCAGCCACGGTGGGAGCGCGTGGTGGAGATTGGCTTCGCGCGAGGAGGAGCGGGCGCGGAGAGCGGCACGGCGGCGAGACCGGTGTGGCTGGTGGTGGAGATCATGGGACGGTTGAGCAACCTCATCCTGCGCACGGACGATGGCGTGATCCTGGGCGCGCTGCGGCTGGTGGGCGCGGAGGTGAACCGCTATCGCACGATCGCGCCGAACGAGCGATATGTGCCGCCGCCGCCACAAACGCGCACCCTGCGCGGTCAGGTGGTGCCTCGGCTGCCAGGCGAGACGGTGACGGCGGAAGAGCTGCGTGAGGCGGCGGAGGAGACGCTGAGCGCGGGCGCACCGGCGCGCCGGCCGGCGCGGGTGGCAGGGATGCTGGCGGCACACCTGCTGGGGTTCAGCCAGGATCTCGGGCGCGAAGTGGCGGCACGGGCGCTGGGCGATCCCGATGCGGCGCTGGCGGTCGATCTGCCGTGGGCGCGCGTGGCGAGCGAGACGCGCGAGCTGGCGGCGCTGCCGGAGACGCGCGCGTGGCGGCCGACGCTCGTGCTGGAGGGGGGTGATGCTCGGGCATCTGGGGCGCAGGCAGACGAGACGGCTGGGGCGCAGGCGGGCGAGCCCATCGCGTACGCCGTCTATTCACCGCGGCAGTACGGACACGCGGTGCCGCGCGCGATGCCGAGCGTGAGCGCGGCGCTGGCCGCGTATTATCGGCGGGCGGAATGGCGTGACGCGGTGGAAGGCGCGAAGGGCGACCTGCGGCGTCTGCTGACGACGCAACGCGACCGCGCCCGGCGCAAGGCGGAGGCGCTGCGTGAGGAGCTGGCCAGCCTTGGCGAGGCGGATCGGCTGCGCGAAGAGGGCGACGTGCTGTTGGCGTTCCAGACCGAGGTGCCGGCGGGGGCGGCCAGCTATACGCTGGAGCATCCCTTCGCGCCGGCAACCAACGGCGCGGCACGCATGCTGACTCTCACGCTGGACCCGCAGCTCAGCGCCGTGGAGAACGCCAACCGCCGCTTCGCGCGCTATCACAAGCTGCGGCGCGCCGCGGCGGCCATCCCACCGCAGCAGGAGGCGAACGCGCTGGAGCTGGCGCGGGTGGAACAGCTGCTGACGGACCTGGCGCTGGCGGACACGACGGCGGAGATCGCGCACGTGCGCGAAGAGGTGGCCGAGGCGGGCTATCTCCGCCGGCGCGGAGGGCGGACCGACGGCGCGCACGGGGCGCGAGGTGGTAAGGCGCACGCGAAGGGCAAGCCAGCGAAGGGCAAGCCAGCGAAGGGCAAGCAGAGCGGCGGCGGGCGCGGCCCGGAGGGTGGAGCGCCGCTGCGGCGCCAGTCCCCCGATGGGTTCACGTTGCTGGCGGGGAAGAACAGCCGGCAGAACGAGGAGGTGACTTTCCGGCAGGCGACAGGAAGCGACATCTGGCTGCACGCGCGCGGCGTGCCAGGCGCGCACGTGATCGTCAAGAGCGGCGGGCGGCCCGTGCCAGAGGCGACGCTGCGGGAGGCGGCGGGGCTGGCGGCGTACTACAGCCAGGCGCGCGAAGCCGGGAGCGTGCCGGTGGACTACACGGAGCAGCGCTACGTGCGGCATATGAAGGGCGGCGGGCCGGGCATGGTGATCTACGAGCGAGAGCGCACGTTGCACGTGGCGCCAGCCGACATGGGCGCCTGATGAGCGCCTGATTGGGTGCGCAGTGCGGGCAGTGGCGCGCGTCGGAGCGGGCGCGTTTCAGGCGCGGCGCGGCTCCTCGCCGGTGGTCGGCGGGAAACACACTCACTGCACCTACGGGCAGCAGTAGTCCTCCGGCTCCGCGGCGAAGGCGACGCAGAGGGCAGAGAGATGCGCATCGCCCGCGATTGGTGGGGCGTACTCAGGCGTCCACCAGGCGGAGAGGGCCCCAACCCACTCGCCGACGCGGGCGGCAAAGCGCTCGGCGATATTGAGGCGATCCGGCGTCGGGGCTTCGATCGTGCTGGGCGGGAGGGTGCGCGCCGCATCCAGGTGGATGATGGATAGTGGGGCGGGCACAGTGCATGAGGGGTCGTGAGTATGGCTGGATGCGCGCATGTGGTCGCTCCCTTCGGGCTGCCGAGACGGTGACGTCTCTCACACACAGCATACCCGATCGGATCCTCAAGAAATTGTGAGCGAGATCACTCCTGCGGAAACTACTCCTCGTCCTCGTCGCCGTCCAGCTCGACGCCTTCGTCGTCGGCGCGATAGGCATCGCTGTAGAAGCCAACTTCTTTGCCCTGGTAGACGCTGACGAGGAAGTCGTCGCGCGGGGTGTCGGCGGAGAGCACGAGGTCCTCGTCAATCTGCTCGATGAGCTTGGCGAGGTCGGCTTTGTCCAGCTCGCGCTCGATGATGAGCGTACAGTGGACGGTCGTCGAGGTGAAGTGCAGATCGACCGTGCCCAGGCGCGTGGTCCCGTGCATCAGATGATAGCCCTCGGAATGGGGCGTACGGAAATGGCGATCGAAGCGAACATCTTCCATCGGCGATGTGCGCCGCCGCGGTGCACCATAGGCGCCATGTGCGCCATGTGCGCCAAGCGCGAACCGGGCGACGAGCCTCCTCTCTCTACCGATCTACCGAGTGAGCAAGTAGCAGGCCGGAATCGGCCTGGCTTGCGGGTGAGTGTGGAATGGGGTCAGCATACAACATTGCGTGCGCCGGTGGCATCACGTCGAGCGCCGAGGGCAGGGCAGCGCTCCCGGTTGTCATGGTGGTAGCGCACGCCGTTGTAGACCTTGCGCAGATCATAGCGGCGTAGGCCAGCATCCTCGGACACCAGCATCAGATAGGGTACGGCGAAAGCCCATTCGTCGTCGCTAATTTCGGATAGATTGGGCATTCTCGTGCGTGACACACGCGCATCCTATCACCCATCGACAGCACGTCTTGAGCAGGCTCTAACACTGGAGGTGCTAGTTGCGTAGAATCGTTAATGAGAGCATCCCCCCGGACGAGGGCTACGAAAGGAGCTGGGACACCGGATGCTTCGATTCAGAAACGTTTGGACCTACAGCGCCGGCCTCGCCATCGCGTGGGCGGTCGTGCTCACGCTCGCACTGACGATCCGGGGCGGGGAGGGCGCGCAGCCCATCCTGTTGGTCTTTCTCGGCTTCTGCATCGGCCGGGTGTCCACGACGATTGCCCGATACGCCTATCCGCCGCCAACGCGCTGGAGGTCGAGCTAGCGCCACGCGTGACATCGTGTATCGATTGGGGGTGGCGCCACAATACTGTGGCGCGGTGGGCAAGATCGCCAACTGCCAGATCGGGGCATTCGTCGCGTATGCGACGTGCCACGGCCCGGTGGTGTTGGATCGCGAGCTTCTACGTGCCCACCACTGAACCCGGGATCGCGACACCACCCTGGTTCGAACGAGGAAGCGACACGGAAAGGGGATCCTATGGAGAACGCCTCCCAACCACCACCAGTCACCAGCCGATCGGATATGTCCGCGTCTGGCCTGGGGAATGGCGACCTGTCCCCGCTCACGCTTGGGCTGGTGAGTTGTGGGGGAGTCGGGGCGCTCCTCTTTACGGGCACCTATGTGATCGAAGGGCTCACTCGGCCGGGCTATAATGGGTTTCAACAGCCGATCAGCGCCCTGAGCCTTGGGCCTGGGGGATGGGTGCAGCAGGTCAATTTCGTGGTCTTCGGCATCCTGATGGTGCTCTCGGCGGTTGGCTGGCGTCAACTCCTGACGCCTGGCAGGGCTTCGATCTGGTTTCCTCGTTTCCAAGGCCTCAGCGGCCTGGGCTTGATCGTACTCGGGTTCTTCTCCCTCGACCCCCTTCCTGGCTATCCCCCAGGCGCAGTCTCGACAGCCCCGACGGTGCGTGGGACGATCCACGGTGACGTTGCGCGCGGGTTCATACTTTTCCTGGCATGTGGCTGTTTCTTCTTTGCGCGACGCTTTGCCGTTGAACCCGGTTGGCGCGGTTGGACGACGTACTCGGTGATGACGGGCGTGCTCATCCTGGTCTTCTTCGCGCTGTTCTTGAACACGTTTGGCAGCGGACTGCCTGCCGGGCTCTTTGAGCGCGTGTCCGCGCTGGCCCACGCGCTCTGGAGCTGTTTGCTCGTCGCCGCGCTCTTGTTCAAACGACGGCGAGGAAAGGACACCATACAGGAAGTAGCGTCGGCAAAGTGAAGCACACGCAACCCGGTGATCCCAGCTCCGTCGCGACGTACAGGCAGTTGGCCTATGTCATTGGCGGACCGGACGCTGCTGAGGATTGGCCTGCTGTTCGGCGCTGCGTCCTCAGTGGATCTGGCACACGGTGAGTTTTGGTTTCCCCCAAAGAAGTGAGGCGATGCCATGCCAGCGTTCTCGTGGCCCGAATTTGCCATCTTGTACGGCGCAGCGTTGATCGGCATCGCCTGCGTCATGCCCTACACCCTGGAGCTCACCGCCGCTGCGTTCCAAAAGGCGCAGGAGCGGATGCGTCAGCCACGGTGGGTGCTGGTGCTGCTCCAGAGCGCGCAGAGCGCCGTGCTGCTGGGAGTGGCGACCGGCCTCGGCTTGCTCATCGCGCATCAGATTGGCCTGGGCGCACCGTTGGTCGAGGGTCTGCTCGCAGGCAAGCAGGTGACGGCTCAGGCGCTGGCGATGATCGCGCCAGCGCTGCTCCTCGGGGTCGCGACGTCATCGGTCCTGCTGCTCCTGGAGATCACGGTATTCTGGCCGCGTCTGCCCCAGGCCATGCGCGACACGTTTCCCATCCCAGCTCTGTGGAAACGCTTGCTGGCGTCGTTCTATGGCGGCATTGACGAAGAGATCCTGCTTCGCCTGTTCCTGCTCTCATTGCTGGCGTGGCTGATCGGCTTTGCCTGGCATCTGCCCGGCGGCAAGCCAACCGTGGGGGCGTTCTGGCTCGCCAACATCATCGCCGCGGTGATCTTTGGTCTCGGACATCTGCCGACTACCGCCGCGCTGGTCAAGCTGACACCGTTGTTGATCGGGCGTGCCATCCTGCTCAACGGCATCGTTGGGGTCGCCACTGGCTATCTGTTCTGGCGCTATGGCCTGGAGGCGGCGGTGCTGGCACACTTCACCGCTGACATCGTCCTGCACGGCATTGGAGACACCATCGCGAAAGCGGTGCGTGCGGCGTCGGCATCAGCCCAGGCATGAGC
>CAYQFU010000238.1:0-8049 GCA_964416775.1 uncultured Ktedonobacterales bacterium | reverse complement strand
CCGTCGCCTGTGGAGCGGAGTGGGTACGCTGTGAGACTGGGAGGGTTGAGGTGGACTTGTCTGTCCTGACGGGGTCGGTGATCCTTGGGGTAGTCATCCTGTTCGTGATCGTCGTGCTCTTCATCCTGTCTGGCCTGCGGGTGGTGAACCAGTACGAGCGGGCGGTGGTGTTCGTGCTCGGGCGACTGACGGGCGCGCGCGGACCGGGCCTGTTCTGGGTGGTTCCGATGATCAGCCGCATACGCAAGATTGATTTGCGCATTGTGACGATCGAGCTGCCGCCGCAGGAAGGCGTCACCCGCGACAACGTCACCGTCAAGGTGAGCGCCGTGGTGTACTTCTACGTCGTCAACCCCAACGACGCCGTCAACCAGGTAATGGATTACTACCGGGCCACGGTGCAGATCGCGCAGACCACACTGCGGAACGTGCTGGGGCAGTCGGAGCTGGACCAAGTGCTCAGCGACCGTGAGGTCATCAACCGCAAGGTGCAGGCGATCATCGACGAGCACACCGAGCGCTGGGGCGTGAAGGTCACGGCTGTCGAGATCAAAGATGTGGAGCTGCCCATCACGATGCAGCGCGCGATGGCGAAGCAGGCCGAGGCCGAGCGCGAGAAGCGCGCCAAAGTGCTGCTGGCGCAAGGCGAGTTCCTGGCGTCCCAGACGCTGGCGGACGCGGCGCAGGTCATCGCCACGGAGCCAGCGGCGTTGCAGCTGCGCTATCTGCAGACGCTGACCGAGATCGCCGTCGAGAAGAACTCCACCATCATCTTCCCGCTGCCCATCGATCTGGTGGATCCGTTGACGCAGATGCTGCGCCGCGCCGCGGGAATGGATCAGACGCAACCGCAGTCCCAACCTCACCCCGCGCCCGCTCGCGTGTTGCCTGGCGAGCCGCCGTTCCCCGGCATCCCGCCGATGCCTGGCAGCGGACGCTAATCTGGAGGTACAGCGCCATCGGCTCGCTCCTGCCCCATGCGTGCGGCGCAGGGCGAGCCCTGGCTTGCGCCCGGAGACCCGCATGACAACGTGAGCCTGCGTGGACCGCTCACGGCTGGGAGCGCACGATCAAGCGCCCGGCTCCGGTGAATGGGCGCCGGGCGCTGTGGTGTCCGCGGGCTACTCTGGCAGCTTGGGCGTCGTTTCGTCGGCCCATTCGGTCGGCGTTTCCGCCGCCTGTTCCGCCTTCGCGCGTGTTGCGCGCACGTACTCCACGTAGCGTTGGTGTTCGCGTTCGCTGATCAGCCCGCTACCCGCGTAGAAATTGATCATCACGTCGAGCTTGAGGATGCTGTGCAGCGTGATGCCCTGCTGCTTGAGCGCTTCCGCCCCGGTCTGTCCCCGGTCGATCAACGCCACGGCGTCGCGCACGATCAAATCGTGCTCCGCGAGGAAGTACGCGGTCTGCGCGATGCCGCTGCCCCCGGTCATGAGGTCGTCGATGAGCAGAGCGCGCGAGCCAGGTGAGTAGCGGCCCTCCATGCCCCGCGGGCCGGTGCCCTCAGGCTTCGGCCGCGAATACACTAGCGGCGTGTTCGTTTCCAGTGAGAACGCCGTGGCCAGCAGGAGTCCGCCGACGGGCACGCCCGCCACCACGTCATACGGCTGCGCTCGCGGATGACGAAGCGACTGGGCCAACGAGATCTCCTGTTGCATCAGCTTCGCCGCAACGCGCAGGGCCATAGGATTGCTGATGAGCAGTTTCGGGTTGACGAAGACCGGCGAGCTAACGGGACTGTTGCCCACCGTGAAGTCGCCGAAGGTGACCGCGCCCAGGTCCCACAATGCCCGCGCCAGCCACAGATTGTCGACGAGAGGTTGTTCTCCGTTTTGCATGAGCAGCAGTTCCTCCTTGGCGGTCCATCGCGCGTCCGCGCTCACAATGATCGCCTCGGCTGCGAGCACGGTATGAGAAGTCGCGGGCGTATGCGCATTTATGGGGGTTATAGCATATGCACGCGCATAGCCGCGCACATTGTCGCGCACACGTGGCGCTGGCCCGCGTGCTATATCATCCGAGTACCACACTCTTTTCAGCAATGAGACGGTTGGGCAAGAGCGTGCGCTTTCCGTCATCAGTAGCAATCAGGGTCGCGCTCGGTCCGCACTCGATGACCACGCCCGTAATCTCGTCGATGGCGATGCGCTGGCCCGGGCGCAGCTGGTCGCGAATGGCACGGCCGGCCAGCAGACTGCGCACGTATTCGGCGCCGCCAATGCCAGCGGACAGGCCGAGCGCGAGGACGGCCGTGGCCAATACCGCGACCAGGAGCACGGTGATGAACACGGTGGCCACGCCCAACTCGAGGAGCGCCGCGGCGATTGCCAGCAGCACCACGCCCACCCGCACCGCCGTGCTCAACAGGGTGGCGTCGCCGCGCTTGGCGGCACGAGCGCCGGTGAAGGTCAGGTCGGCGAGCACCTGGCTTACGAACAGGCCCACCAGCATCAGCGTGAACGCGATCAGCAACGTGGGCAGATACCCAACGGCATTCACCAGCAGCGCCTGGACCGTCGTGGGATAGTAGATGCTGATGAGCAGCAGCAGCGCCACCAGCGTGACGATGACCTGGACAGCCCAGCCGACCAGGGTGGCCAGCGAGACGTGAAAACCCAACGACTGCTCGAGCTGTTTATAGCCGAGCCGGCGCGAGAGCTCCTCGACGCTGTGCCGGAAGGCGCGGGTGAAGATAGCGCGCGCCAGCAGTCCAAGAATCCAACCGGCGACGAGCGCCAGAATGACCAGCAGCGCGCCGACCAGGAACGTCCGCACGTGGTCGGCGAGCGCGGACGGGGATCCGAACACAGGCGTAAACAGCCCTTGCATGGCGCGTTGTCCTCCAGCCCTGGCCGTGGGTGGATGCGGCGGGGTGGTCATGGCTGTGTTGAACACGGCCACACTCTGTGCGCAGTATGCCCCAGCATAGCAGACGCGGGCAGTGGACTGCAACGTGCATGGCCGTTCTGTCCGGGCAGGAGATGGTTTCGCGCTTGCCCTTCGGCTCGTCGGTCGGATAAGATGAAAGCACTATGTCTGTTGTTGTTGCGAGCGACCTCTCAAAATCATATGGCGCCGACCTGATCTTCAGCGGCGCCACGTTTCGTGTCGAAAACGAAGACCGCATTGGGCTTGTGGGACCAAACGGCGCCGGCAAGTCCACGCTCTTGCTTCTCCTCGCCGGCCAGCTCGTCCCGGACACCGGCACCGTCTCGCTGGTCATGGGCACCCGCGTCGGATATCTGCCGCAGGATGCGGATTTCCTTCCCGAGCGCACGCTCTATGATGAGCTGCTTGCCGTCTTCGCCGAGGTGCATGCCTGGGAGGCGGAGCTTGGCGAGCTGGCTCAGCGTCTGGGCGACGAGGCCCTGCTGGCACAACCCGACGCGTATGCCGCGGTGATGGCTCGCTACGCCGACCTCCAGGCCCGCTTCGAGCATGCGGAGGGCTACACCGTCGAGCAGCGCGTGCGTCAGGTGCTGGACGGCCTCGGCTTCACGCGCGAGCAGCAGGCGGCGCCCGCCGAGCAGCTTAGCGGCGGACAGCGGACGCGTGCCGCGCTGGGCAAGCTGCTGCTCCAGCAGCCAGACTTGCTGCTCCTCGACGAACCGACCAATCACCTGGACCTCACGGCCCTCGAATGGCTCGAAGAGTACCTGACGTCGTGGCACGGCGCCGTGGTGGTGGTCTCGCACGACCGCTACTTCCTGGATCGGGTCACCACGCGGACGATCGAGGTCGCGGACGGTCGCGTGCTGGCCTATCCTGGCAACTATACGAAATACGTGAGCTTGCGCGCCGAGCGGCTGGAGCGGTGGGCGAAAGAGTACGAGGCGCAGCAGGAGTACATCGCGCGGACGGAGGAGTTCATTCGCCGCTACAAGGCTGGCCAACGCAGCAAGGAGGCGCGCGGACGCCAGACGCTGCTCGACCGCATGGAGCGTGTCGAGCGCCCGCCCGCGGACGCCGCGCTGCACTTCACGCTCCACGTGGCGCTTGAGTCCGGCGAGATCGCGCTGCGGACCGACGCGCTCGTCGCTGGCTATCCACCGCGAACACCTGCCGCCGTAGTCTCGGGAGTCGAGGCGCGTGAGACGGGCGAGGCGGATGGCGGAGCGGGCGGGCTGCGCGTGACACTGGGCGATGTGGAGGTGCGGCGCGGCGAGCACATCGGCTTGATCGGCCCGAACGGTGCTGGCAAGACGACGCTTCTGCGCACCATCGTCGGCCAGCTGCAGCCGCTGGAGGGGCGCGTCTTGCTCGGCCACAACGTGCGGATCGGCTACTACGCGCAGACGCACGAAGGCCTGAATCCGCGCGCCGCCGTGATCGACGAGATTCGTCGCGCGAGCCACCTCAGCGAGGAGGGTGCGCGGACTTTCCTCGGTCGCTTCCTGTTCTTCGGCGACGATGTCTTCAAGCCCATTGCCGCACTGAGCGGTGGCGAGCGCAGCCGTGTGGCGCTCGCCAAGCTGACGCTGCAAGGCGCCAATTTCCTCGTGCTGGACGAGCCCACGAACCATCTGGATCTGCCGGCCCGTCAGGTCCTCGAGCGTCTGCTGAGCACCTATGATGGCACGCTGCTCTTCGTCTCGCACGACCGCTATTTCGTGGACGCGCTCGCCACCCGTATCTGGACGCTGGCCGAAAGCCGTATCAGCGACTATGATGGCAACTACAGCGCCTACCGTGCGCATCTGGCGCGCATCGAGGCGGCCCGGCTGCGTGAGCGCGACGCTGGCCGGGCCGCGGCGGCCACGCGCGCGAGGGAAGGTGCCGCGAGCGCCGCGCGGGGGCCGGATCGCAGCGTCGAACGAGTGGAAGCCGAGATCGAGGCCGCGGAGGGGCGTCTGGCGGCGCTGGAGGCTGCTCTGAGCGCGGCGAGCGCGGAGGCGGACGTGGAGCGCATCGCGACGCTGGCAGCGGACTACGAGGCGGAGAAGACGCGGCTCGATCGGCTCTATGTGGAGTGGCAAGAGCGAGCAGGTTAATTCGGCCGCCGCGCCACCGTGCTTCGCCTGTTAGCTATCAGCGGCACGGAGATGCGTTGTACACGTTGGGCAAGTCACTTGTGGAAGGGAGCGCGAACGATGCCCTACATCCTGGGGTTGACTGGCAACATCGCCAGCGGCAAGACCACTGTCGGTCTGATGTTGCTGGAGCTCGGCGCGTACTCATACTCCGATGCCGACCAGACGGTTCACGAGCTGTACCTGCCTGGCCGTCCGCTGGTCACTCGTCTCGTCGAGGTCTTTGGTCCGGATGTGCTCGACCCCGATGGTGGCATCGATCGCCCGCGCCTGGGGAACCTGGTCTTCGGCAATCCCGAGGCGCTGCGCACGTTGGAGTCGATCGTGCACCCCGCTGTGCAGGGCGCGCTGGTCGAGCAGCTGCGGCGCATCCCGGACGATGGGGTGGGGGTGCTGGACGCGGTGAAGCTGGTGGAGTCGGGGTATGCGCCGCTGTGCCATGCGGTATGGGTGGTCGAGTCTCCCGAGGCGATCCAGTATGAGCGACTGATCACGCAGCGGGGCTTGACTCCTGACCAGGCACGGGCACGGTTGGCTGCCCAGCCGCCGCTGGCGCCCAAGGTTGCCGTGGCTACGGAGGTCATCCACAACGACGGCACGCTCGAGCGCCTGCGCGAGCAAGTCTCGCCTGCCTGGCTGCGCTTCCTGGCCAGCCTACGGGATGGCGGAGTATGAGCACTCCTACCGCCAGCGGCATGCGCCGCACCAGAATCGTCTGCACGCTCGGGCCAGCCACCGCCAGCGAAGCGCGGGTGGAGGCGCTGATGCGTGCCGGCATGGACGTCGCGCGGCTCAACTTCTCGCATGGCACGCACGACGAGCATGCCGCGTATATCACCTGGGTGCGCGCCGTAGCAGCGCGATTGGGCCGGGCAGTGGCGATTCTCCAGGACTTGAGTGGACCCAAGATACGCACGGGTCCGCTCAAGGATGGCCGACCGGTCGAGCTGCGCGACGGCGCCCGCTTCACGTTGACCACGCGGCCCGTCGTGGGAACGAGTGAGCTCGTGTCCACGACGTATGCCGCCCTGCCGAGCGATGTGCAGCCAGGGGATCGCGTACTGCTGGCTGATGGCGCGCTGGAGCTGCGCGTGCTGAGCGTGGATGCGACGGACGTTGTCTGCGAAGTGGTGCATGGTGGGATGCTGGCCGAGCACCAGGGCATCAACCTGCCTGGCGTCGCGATCAGCGCGCCTGCTCTGACCGAGAAGGACCTCGACGACCTGCGGTTCGGCGTCAGCCAGGGTGTGGACTACATCGCGCTCAGCTTCGTGCGCCGCCCCGAGGACATCGCGGCGGCCAGGGACGCGGTGGCTGAGGCCATGCGCGCCACGCCTCCACCGCGCGGTGTGGTCCCGCAGGGCCTGCACCCGTCGGCCTATGAAGCGCAGCAAACCATTCCTATTATCGCCAAGCTCGAAAAGCCTGAAGCGGTGGCGCATCTGGATGCTATTCTGGAAGCCTCGGATGGAGTGATGGTCGCCCGCGGCGACCTGGGCGTGGAGCTGCCGCTAGAGCGCGTGCCCATCATCCAGAAGCATATCATCGCCCAGGCCAACGCGCGCGGTTTGCCGGTCATCACCGCGACTCAGATGCTGGAATCTATGATCCATCAGCCGCGACCCACGCGCGCTGAGGCCAGTGATGTCGCCAATGCGATCCTCGACGGCACGGATGCCGTCATGTTGAGCGGCGAGACGTCGGTCGGCGCGTTTCCCGTCGAAGCGGTCGCGACGATGGATCGCATCGCGCGTGAGACGGAGGGGCACTGGCCGGCCACGGCCATCGCGCGCGATGCCGTGCCTATGGGTGCGCGTCAGGCGCAGGCGCGCGCGGTGAGCCGGGCCGCGCGTACGCTCGCGCACGAGGCCGGCGCCTCGCTCATCGTCGTCTTCACGCGCACAGGCGCCTCGGCGCACCTGATCTCCAAGGAGCGACCAGAAGCGCCCATTGTGGCGTTCACCCCGTTCGACGTAGTCTACCAACGGTTGGCGCTCTGGTGGGGCGTGAATCCGCGTCACGGCGCGCTGGTGGGGAATACCGAGGCGCTGATCGAGTCGGTGGATCAGGAGCTGCGTGCGGCGCGGCTCGCCGCTCCAGGTGATCATATGGTCGTGGTGGGCGGCATGCCCTTTGCGGGTCAGGCGCGCACCAACTTCGTGAAGCTCCACCAGCTCGGCGGCTGACAGCATCGGGCGCGAGACGCGCACCAGGGACAGCAGCTCGTCAGGGTACCGAGCGGCGTCGCTCGACCGCTGTTGACCTTGCGTTGGCGCCATATACTGGCACCGTGAGTGCGCGCGTTTTGAGAGGCTACCAACTGTTCGACTTGCCCGGAGGCGACCATGATAGAGCGGGACGGCAAAGAGTTCGTGACGGCGCAAGAGGCCTGCCAGCTCCTGGGCGTGAAGGCCGCGACCCTGTATGCCTACGTCAGTCGCGGCGTGCTGGACAGCTACCGGCAGGGCATCAAGCGTGCCCGGCTCTACCTCCGTTCGGATATAGAAGACCTGACACGACTGCGTGGCCCGGAGGCAGGGGACGGTTCAGGGCGCGTCAACGCCGCCGCGTTCCCAACCTCATCAGGCCCCGAAGACACGGGCGGGCCGTGGATTCCCTACGTCTGATCATCGCGGTTGCCGCGACGAGCCGCATGCATCAATCCAACGGGTTGACGTGGCAGTGCACGTCGGTAAAGGCGTGGTCACAGCGTGGCTGCACCGTCGCCGTGCTGGCATACGGGCTCAGGGCGACACCCCCCCTCGCTGCAATTGGCTGGAGGCATGGAGTCCATGGCCGCAGGCGAGGTCATATGTGCCCAGCGGCACGGTGACGAAGGCCGATATGCCCTGAGCACAGAGCCCGAGTGTCACGGCCAATGTACCAGCCTGCAAGCACAGCTGCACGCTTGGGCTTCGTCGTGCTCGCGGCGACCGTGTGCGCCGGCCAACCGACATGCGCGGCATCGGTTGACGGGCGCCCTCTCGCTGGGCTATACTCGCTGGGCTACCTTACCGAA
>CAYQFU010000237.1:0-8105 GCA_964416775.1 uncultured Ktedonobacterales bacterium | reverse complement strand
TATTTGCGGCGCGTCCGGGCGCGCGTCAGACCATCGGGGAGATGTGCTATCCCACGGGCACTGGCACAGGCTGCTCAACATGCGAGTGGTGCCGCGCGGCGGCGCGTGGCATGCTCCCGCTATGCGAGGTTGCCCACTCTTCCAGCCAGCGCTCCACGGCATGCGCGCGGTGCTGGGCCTTCTCGGAGCCCTTGATCTCATTGCACTTACGGTGGGCTGGAACGAGATTGTGGCTCGCATGCTCACCACCGTCGGCGAGCGCCTGGACGTGGTCGAACGAAAGATCGTTCAAGGTGACCGGCTCATGGCACAAGGCGCAAATCCAATTGCCGTTGGCATCGGCAGATTGCGCCAGAATGTGCCCCAGCTCCACGGCGCGCACCGAACCGCGCACGCCACGGCGACGGGCGCCGCTGTTGAGCCGCAACGCGCGACGCCGCACGATGTCAATCATCCAGTCGTCGAACGACGGTGGCCATTCGAGCTGGGGAGCGGGCCGCGGTCGCGGCGCCGATGGGGCGGCCGGCCGGGGCACGTGCGTCGAGGGCGCGGTCACATGCGTGTGGATGCCGGGGACGCGAGGAGGGGTGTGCACCATACGCGGCTGAGGACGAGCATCGCCCTGCCGCGTTGGTTCCGGCATCGGCATGACCACGGAAGACCTGGCCATGCGAGGGAGAGGGGACATCACCGCCGGATGATTCGGCCAAGGGGTTGAGGCGCTCCAGTGTTGCGCCCCAGGGGGGTGATGCATGGAATCATGCTGAGTGACGAAATGAACGACGAAACTACCAGGGACGGTGGCCCGCGGGCCATCAGGCGCGGGCCATTCGTCCCGCGGATCTTGCTGAATACGTACTGCCAAAGACTAACCCATCCGCTTCTGCCACACCACCTACGCTGACCGCGTCGCGGTCGTGGACGAAATTGTGCGGTTGCGCTAGCTCACTGCGGCCTCGCAACACTCATTCGGCATCGCGCCGGCCGGTCGCGCGCAACCCGCTTAACACTTTAAGTATCGCTCGTAATGTCCCCTTCTGTCAAGTTTAGACGCTATGTGTCGCAACCCGCCAAACAGGGGAACGTTATCACGCAAGTCCAGCATCCTCGAACACGCCGAGGGTCAGGCTCACCCAATCCATGTCGCCGCGCCCTTTCGCCATGGCGGCCAGCGCACGATCATGCGTCAGGCTGGCAATAGGCATGGGTGCCTTTGCCGAGTCGGCTGTCTGCAAGACCAGATTGAGGTCTTTGAGTCCCAGCGCCAGGCGAAAGCCGGCCGGCATGTAGCGCCGTTCGACGATGGCCTCGCCGTAGGTCTGATAGATGGGGCACGCGAACACCGTCTGGGTGAGCATGGAGAGGAAGTCCTTTTCAACCACGCCGCGTTTGTCCACCAGGGCCATGGCCTCCGCCAGCGACTCCATCGTCGCGACGATGAGAAAGTTGGCGGCCACCTTGACCACGTTCGCCGCACTCGGCTGCTCGCCGTAATCCCAGATTCCCTGGCCCAGCGCCTGAAGGATGGGGCGAACGCGCTCTTTGGCGGCGGGAGGTCCGGCGACGATGATCTGGAGCTTCCTGGCCGCGGCCGCCTCTGGCCGGCCCAATACGGGAGCAGCGACGTAGACGCTGCCGCGCCGCTGGTGCTCCTCCGCCAGCCTGGCAGCCGTGTCAGGGGAGATGGTGCTCATGGATAGATGAATGCCGCCAGGAGACAGCCGGTTGATGAGGCCATGCTCGCCCAGCGTGACCTCTTCCACAGCGGCGTCATTCGCCAGCATGGTGATGACGATGCCGCCCGGCTCGGCCACATCGGCTGGGGTTTCCGCTACTTGCGCGCCGGCCTCGGCAAGCGACCTGGCTTTGTCGGGCGTACGATTGTAGACGCGCAGACGGTATCCCGCCGCTAACAGGTTGCGCGCCATGGGCATGCCCATGCTTCCCAGGCCGATGAATCCCACTTGCTCGCTCATGAAGGCAGCCTCCTCGGAGACGATGGGTCGTACGGCATCGTGCCGTGCGCCCGTCACGTCGCGGGCGCGCAAAACGGGTTCCCGCGTCGAAATGGGGGTCCTCGCAAAGGCCCTGCCACCCTCCCTCACTGCGCGGGTGTCGCGGGAGGGTGCGCGGAATGCGTCGCCTCCACGAACTGTGCGCCGGTCACGGCGATGAGGTCTTCGACTCGCAGCCGCAGATTGATGCCACGCTGTCCGCCGTTGATGTAGAGGCGATCGAGACTCCGGGCGCGACGATCGAGGTAGACGTCGAATGGGCGGCCAAGCAGGGCGAGCGGGGAGATGCCGCCGACGAGCAGGCCCGTGAGGCGCTCGGCTTCGCGTTGGGGCGCCATGCGTACGGATTTCACGTCCAACGACCGGGCGAGAAGGCGGAGGTCCACCTCGCCATCGCCGGGAACCGCAACGAGAAGCTGGCGCCCGTCGTCGGCGAACATCACCAGCGTCTTGTACACTTGGTCCGCGGGCACGTGCAGCAAGCCCGCGACTTCGTCAGCCGAGTGGATGGTGGCGGGGTAGGTGAAGGTCTCATAGGCAATCTTGCGTGCGTCGAGGGCGCGCATCGCGTTGGTTTTCGCATGCTGTGATTTGGGCATGGTCGCTCTCTCCTCATTCCCACAGCAGTATACGATGCGAGGCACCGTACGACGAGGAGCATCAAGGGACGGGATGACGCGGCACACGGGCCCTCGGGCGCGCTTGACATGTACTGGGTGCGACGCATATCATCAAAGCTGGCGAATGCCATCAGGAGGCATCGCCAGTGACGTGATCGCACGCCTGCAGGGTGTGCTTGGAGTCACCAGACAACAGGCCGAAGGCGACACGTAGAAGCAGCAAGCTCCGTCACGAGAAGGCGAGAGGATGATCAGGAAAGACACCGCGCTGGACGCCGACCGGCCCCATTACTACTCACAGTTCTGGATCGACGTGTCCGCGGGCAAGCGTGAGATCGGCGCTCCGCATTCCGCGGTAGCGGAGCATGAAGACGATTTCGTGGATTTGGCGGAACCGGCCCCCGCGGCAGAGGCCGAGCTGGATGGTGCCGAAGCCGAGCTCGCGCCGGAGCCAGAGCTTCCCGCGGCAAAGCCGGCACGGCCGGCCAAGACGAAGGCCGAGCCGAAGCGGCCTGAGCCTGTGCGCCCGGCGCTGACATCGCTGGCCGATCTCGCCAAGATCGATCTGATGATGAAGAACTCGGCTGAGATGGGCGACGACACCGTGCCCGACATCGAAAACGCCGCGGCCGCCCCCATCGACGAAGAGCCCATTGTCACCGACTTCGATCCCACCGCGGTCCCCGTCGAAGCAGCGGAGGAGCCGGAGGTCGAGGACGAATTGGCAGAGGAAAACTTCGACGAGGACGACGACTGGGGCGAGGAAGAGGGGCCGCGCCGCGGCTCCAAGCCGATCAAGCGCCAGCGTCGCGAGTCGCGCCGCGATTTCTAGCCGCGGCGGGTGTGCTTGCCGGTGCTGCGTACGCGCGAATGGGCCATCACGAGAGCGTGGTGGCCCATTCTCTTATGCGAGGGTGTCGCCCGTCACCCAGTGCTGGCCGGCGCGAGCGCGCCCGCTTCGACCAGACCGCGGGCAGACGGTCGGACACGCTCGTTATGGGTAAATGCCGCGCGTCTGCGTGGCATCGGCAACGCGCTGTATGGCGAGCATGTACGCTGCCAGGCGCATGTCGCACTTGTGGTCGCGCGCCAGGCGCGCGACATCCTCATACGACCGGGAGATGACGTGACTGAGCTTCTGGGCAATCTCGTGGGAATCCCAGAAGAAGCTCTGCAGGTCTTGCACCCACTCGAAGTAGCTCACCGTCACGCCGGCGGCATTGGCCAGGATGTCGGGAATGACCCGCACCCCGCGCTTGAAAAAGACGCGGTCGGCATCCAGCGTAGTCGGACCGTTGGCGGCCTCAGCGATCAGTCGCGCCTGAATCTTCTCAGCGTTGGCCGCCGTCAGCTGGTTCTCAGTGGCGGCGGGGATGAGGATGTCGCAGGGCACTTCCAATACGCCGGAGATGCTCACCGTCTGCGCACCCGGGTAGCCGACGACGGTGCCTTGCTCTTCTTTGTGCCGCATCACCTTGTCCGGGTCGAGGCCGCGTTCGTCGTAGATGCCGCCCCCGGTGTCGCTGACGGCGACGATGAGGCAGCCCTTGGCGTGCAGCAGCTTGGCCGCGATGGAGCCGGCATTGCCGAAGCCTTGAACCGCGACGCGTGCGCCCCTGAGCGGCAGCTTCATTTCCTGGGCGGCCATCTCCACGACGGCGGCCACGCCGGTGGCCGTGGCCTCCACACGGCCTTCGCTTCCGCCGATCGAGAGCGGCTTGCCGGTGACGACGGCCGGGACGGAGTAGCCCTTATGCATGGAGTAGGTATCCATGATCCAGGCCATCACCTGGGGGTTGGTGTTTACGTCTGGCGCGGGGATGTCACTGCTGGGGCCGATCAACAGTGAAATCTCCGTGGCATAGCGACGAGTGAGGCGTTCGAGCTCACCTGGACTCATGTGCTTGGGGTCACAGATGACGCCGCCTTTTGCGCCGCCAAATGGGATATCCACCACGGCACACTTCCAGGTCATCCACATCGCCAGCGCCCGCACTTCGTCCAGGCTGACGTTCGTATCGTAGCGAATGCCGCCCTTGGCCGGGCCACGATTGATATTGTGCTGAACGCGATAGCCGGTGTACACACGGACACTGCCGTCATCCATGCGCACTGGAAAGTTGACCGTGAGCTCGCGCTTGGGCTGGCGCAGGATCGCGCGCAGGTCGTCCGCGAGGTTCAGCCGGTCGGCAGCGGCATCGAACTGCGCCACTGCCATGTCGTACGGGTTCACGTGCCCATCTTGCTGCACGACGTTGTGCATTGCCACAAGACCCTCCTGTGCAGTTCACGCAATACAACCGTCTCGGCGCGGCCCAGCGTCGCGCCCCAGGCACTTATCGCTCTCGAATGCGCCCAGCCGGTCCGCGTGCTCCGCGCATGGCCCCGGAGCGGAGACGACGCAAGGCGGCTATGGCGCCCCGAGCTTGCCCAGCAACAGAGGATTGACGACATCGGGCTTGGCTCGTCCTTTGGTCCGCTTCATCACCTGACCCACCAGGAATCCCAGCGCGTTCGCCTTGCCTGCCCGGTAGTCTTCGACCGCCCTGGGATGCTCAGCAAGCACTTCGTCCACCACACGTTCCAATTCACCGACGTCGCTCAACTGGGAAATGCCCTCACGCTCCACAATGGCGCGCGGACGCTCGCCACTGGTGAACGCTTTTTCGAGTACGTCCTTGCCCTGTTTGCCGCTGATCTTGCCAGCTGCCATCAGGTCCAGCAAGTCCGCGAGATCCGCCGCGCTGATCGGGCTGGCGGATACGTCCAAGCCACGGGCATTGAGCAGGCCCTTCAGCTCGCTCAGCACCCAGTTTGCCGCCGCTTTCGCGCGCACGCGGACGTCACCTTCGTGCGCCGCGGCCACAGCCGCTTCGAAGTAGTCGGCCAGGGCACGGTCGGAGGTCAGCGTTTCGGCGTCCTGCGGGGACAATCCGTACTCCGTCTCGAACCGAGCCCGTCTGGCATCGGGCAGCTCGGGCATCTGCTCGCGCACGCGCTCGACCCAGCCCCGATCGATCACTAAGGGGGGCAGGTCGGGCTCGGGGAAGTAGCGATAGTCGTGTGCGTACTCTTTGGTACGCTGCGAGACGGTGACGCCTCGCTCTTCCACCCATCCGCGCGTCTCCTGGTGGATCGTGCGGCCGGCCTGTATCTCGCCGATCTGGCGCTGCGCCTCATAGGCCAGGGCGCGCTCGACCGAGCGGAACGAGTTCATGTTCTTGATCTCGGTCTTGACGCCGAACGCCTCCTGGCCGCGGGGCCGAACGGAGACATTGGCGTCACACCGCAGCGCGCCATCTTCCATCTTGCCCGAGCTGACGCCGAGGTAGACGAGAATCGTGCGCAGCTTTTCCATGTACAGCCGCGCTTCTTCGGGCGTGCGCAGGTCAGGCTCGCCGACGATCTCCATCAGGGGCACGCCGGACCGATTGAGGTCGATCAGGCTGTAGCGCTCGCCACCTTCCGACCGCTCGAGATGGCGCCCGGTGTCTTCTTCGAGATGCACGCGCGTGATGCCAATCCGCCGTTCCTGGCCGTTGACCTGGATGGTCAGGTAGCCGTTGCGGCTGAGTGGGATGTCGTACTGCGAAATTTGATAGCCCTTGGGTAAATCGGGATAGAAGTAGTTCTTGCGGTCGAACTTGGAGAATTCCGGGATCTCGCAATTCAGCGCCAGCGCCGTCATGATGGTGTAATCCACCGCGCGCGCATTGATGACGGGCAGCACGCCCGGATAGCCCATGCAGATGGGGCAGCAGTGGCTGTTCGGCGGCGCGCCGGCGTAGTCGGCGGAGCAGCGGCAGAACATCTTGCTGGCGGTAAGCAGCTGCGCGTGAACCTCGAGTCCGATGACGATCTCATAATCCACAGGCGCGGACACAGGTGCGGTGGCCATATCTATCCTCAAGTACCTTCACTGTCGGTTACTGATGCGTCACCGATGGTTCACTGATGCTTCGCGACAAAGCGGGCGATGCGTGCGAGCGCCTCTTGGATCTTCTCTGGGGCGGTGCAGTACGCGCAACGCACAAAGCCTTCGCCGCACTGGCCGAAGGCGCTACCTGGCACCACGGCGACCTGCTCGTCGAAGAGGAGCTGCTCGGCGAATGCCTCCGATGACATGCCGGTGCGGGCGATCGAGGGGAAGGCGTAGAATGCGCCACGCGGCTCGTAGCACGGCAGGCCCAGCGCATTGAGCCCATCCACCATCAAGCGTCGTCGCTGGTCGTACTCGGCGACCATAGCGCGCACATCCGGCTCACCGCTCACGATGGCCTCGAGCGCGGCGGCCTGGCTGGCGGTAGGCGCGCACATGATGGCATATTGGTGGACTTTGAGCATGGCCTCCATGATAGGCGCGGGCGCGCAGGCGTAACCAATGCGCCAACCGGTCATGGCGTACGCTTTGGAGAAGCCGTCCACCAGTATCGTGCGCTCACGCATGCCGGGCAACGCGGCGATGCAGGTGTGCTCGGTTGCGTAGACCAGCCGGCTGTACACCTCATCCGACAGCACCAGCACGTCGCGCTCCTGGACCAATGCGGCAATGCGCTCCAGCTCTGGCCGCTCGATGGTGGCACCGGTTGGGTTGTTGGGGTTGCCCAGGAGCAGCAGCTTGGCCCTTGGCGAGATGAGCGACTCGATGGCTGAGGCTTTGACCTCGAAGGCGTCTTCGACACGTGTGGCGATGGGGACGACCACGCCCTCGGAGAATACGACGTCCGCCTCATAGGCGACGTAGCCGGGATCGGGGATCAACACTTCGTCGCCAGGGTCGAGCAGCGCCCGCATGGCGGCGTCCACGGCCTCGCTGACCCCCACTGTGACCATGATCTCGGTGCGCGGATCGTACTGGACGCCGTAGAGCCGCTCCAGGTGCGCGGCAATGGCTTCACGCAGCTCGAGCGTGCCGTAGTTGGACGTATAGTGGGTGTCACCTCGCTGGATGGACGCGATGCCGGCCTGCCGGATATGCTCGGGGGTCACGAAATCGGGCTCGCCGACGCCTAGCGAGATGACATCGGGCATGGAGGCCGCGATGTCGAAGAACTTGCGGATGCCGGAGGGTTTGACCGACTGCACCCGCCGCGCCAATACGTCCCGGCCGACCAGGCCTTCCATTGCGTGCTGCCTCCTCGCGGATCGTCCCAGGCGCGCGCGCATGATGAGCGTGATGGCGCCTCGGAGCGCCCGCATGCCTACCTGCGCTGCGCCGTATGGTGGAGCGGCTCCGCCGTGCGTAGATGACTGCCGTCGTGGCTTCCGGGTCACGGCCACGTGACATGGCTGAGCGCCCGGTCACGGCGAACGACGTTGTTCACCGCGGTGTCTCAGGCCCGGCTGGCCGCCGCTCGGATGCGTCCGCTTACTGGACCGGCCAGTCTCGCCACGCCATTTTAGCACAGGGATCGGTATGGTGCCACACGTTGGGGAGGGACGGGTGTGCGCGCGAGCGAGCCGGTGGACG
>CAYQFU010000236.1:0-8113 GCA_964416775.1 uncultured Ktedonobacterales bacterium | reverse complement strand
CGGCTGCGCGCGGAGGTGGCGCGCGTCCTGAACGGGCGCCCGGCGACGCCGGACGATCTACCTCGGCTGCCTTACCTGGACTGGGTGATCAACGAATCGATGCGCATCTATCCGCCAGCCTGGTCGCTCAACCGCACCGCGCTGGAGCCATTCGAGCTGGCGGGCTACCAGTTCCCGGCCCGTACCCGCGTCGTCTTCAGTCAGTGGGTGATGCACCATCTGCCGGACGTGTGGGGCGACCCGGAGGTGTTCCGGCCGGAGCGGTGGGACCCGGCGAGCGACGACAAGCTGCCGCGCGGGGCGTACTTCCCGTTTGGCGCCGGCCCGCGCATGTGCATCGGCATGCCCCTGGCTGAGATGGAGGCGCGGCTGCTGCTGGCGACCATGCTGCAGCGGTTCACGCCGCGCATGGTACCTGGCTGGAGCGTGGTGCCGGTGCCGCGCGTCACGCTGCGGATGAAGTATGGGCTGCGCGTTCGGCTGGAGCCGGTGGACACTTCTCTCGCCGCGGCGGTCGCCGCCGAGCAGACGGCTGGGCCGGGACGCGCGATTTAACACGCAAGCGGGTGTGCCGCTCGACGAGTGGAGGCGCGTGTTGGTCTATGATGCTCGGTTGCGCCGGCTGCCGCGGCAATCGCGGGGAGAGCGGCGCATCAACCTGATCCTGGACGCGGCCGAGGAGCTCTTCGGGGAGCTGGGCTACGACGCGACCACGACCAATGCCATCGCGGCGCGCGCCAACACGTCCATTGGGTCGCTCTATCAATACTTCCCCAACAAAGAGGCGATCGTGGTGGCGCTGGTGGCGCGCTTTCTGGAACGGATGCGCGAGGCGTTCGACGATGCCTTGCGCGACGCCGATACCCGGCCCGGCGTCCCGGTGGGTGAGCTGCTGGATGACGTGCTCGATCCGCTGCTCGCGCTGCATGCGCGCCGCAGCAGACTGTTGCAGGTGTGCTTCAACCTGCCGGCAAACGGTGAGCTGGCGCCCGCCGCGCAGGCGCTGACCGAGGAGATCATCGCGCGGCTGGACGCGCTCGTGGCGCAGCGCGAGCCGTGGCTGGATGCCGCGAGGCGTCGGCTGCACGTCACCATCGTGGTGGAGGTGGTCAAAGGGCTGCTGCCGCTGACCGCCACGGCCGATGGCACCCAGCGCCCGGAGGTCATCGCGGAGATGAAGCGCCTGCTGCGCGCGTATCTGGTCGCGGTTCGCGCCGAGGCGAACGATCACGTCCGAGGCGAGTGTCCGGATAGCCTCGCATAGCCGGGTCGCGGCCCAACCGATATGCGAGGCGTCAGGATGGTGCGTCGTGCGGCCGCTCAATCGCAAGCGGGGAGAGACGCGCGAGCGGCATGCGGGCCGAGGCGCTCGCCAGAACGAGCATGCCGGCTGCCGCGAGCAGCGCGGCGAAGGCTCCGAGCGAGGCGCGCTCGCCCAGCCATGAAATCAGCGCGCCGGCGGCCGCGACGCTGCCCGCACGGACGAGCGTATTCACGAGCAACGATGCGGCGGTGACGCGGCCGAGGACGGTATCAGCGACCAGCGATTGGCGCACCGTCCCGGCGACGACGAAGCCGGTGGCAGCCGCGCCGTCGAGGACGGCGTTGGCGGCGAAGGCAAGAGCGGTTCCATTGGAGAAGGCCAATGCCGCCAGCGCCGCGGACATCGTGACGAGCACGACGGCGAGCACGGGTCCCCAGCGACGTCGAGCGAGCCGGGGCACTACGAGCGTGCTGCTGAGCAGCCCACCCACCCCCGCCCCCGCCAGCACGAGGCCGATGCTGAAGCCGGACAGACGGAGCCGGTCCCTGGTGAGCGCCACGAGCAGCAGGACGACGGCGCTCGTCTCGGCATTGAGCGCGAGGAGGCTCACCTGCATGATGCGCAGCTGAGGAACCGTCGCCAGGATTCTGAGGCCAGCCAGATACTCAGCGCGCGTGCGTGGGGCTGGCTCGGCGGCCGGCGTAGGTGGCGGAGGCGGAACGGCAGGCCCGATCAGCGCCAGCAGCAAGCCTGAGGCGAGGAATGAGGCGGCATCGGCAAACACCGCGGCGGCCACGCCAAATGCCTGGAGCACGACGCCTGCTAGAGCAGGGCCGGTCAACGTCATCGCGGCGTCCGCTCCCTCCACATAGCCATTGGCGGCGATGAGGCGCTCGCGCGCCAGGAGCCGCGGGAGGAAGGCGCCGGACGCGACCCGAAACCAGACGTCGGCCACGCCGACGAGGAACATGAGGATGGCCATGGGCCAGAGCAGCGGCGGACCCCAGATGACGAGCGCCGCCACAGCGGCAAACACGGCCGCACGCGCGAGGTCGGATGCGACCATGACGCGCAGTGGCGCCCGCCGATCGAGGGCGGCGCCCACCCAGAAGGCCAGCAGCACGACTGGCAGCTGCTGGGCCGCGCCGATGAGGCCCGCGCCGAATGCGGAACCGGTACGTGCCAGCACGAGAAACGGGATGGCGAGCTCTGCCATGCGGTCTCCAAGGATGGAGACGCCAGTCGCACTGAGGAAGAGGAGGAAGGGCCATTCGCGCAGCACTGGCCTGCTTCCACCTACCGCGCGTGGGGCATCTGGCGTGGGACGTGACATACGATGGGTGTCCATTCGCAAGCAGTGGCGGCAATCGAGGCGAGGGTGGAGGCGGAGGCGGGACTACGGGCCGGGCCAGGCGGCGCAGGCGGCGACGAAGCGCTGGGCGGCGGCGGGAAAGCCGAAGAAAGGGATGTGAAGGTAGCTGGCGAGCAAGTTGTCGCGCACGTATCCATCCGCCGCGCCAGTCTCGGCGAAGTGGTACGCGGCGGCCGACTCGGGGAGCGGCACGGCGAGGTGGGAGTGGTGGAACTCGTGGCCGCGCACGACGTCACCAGAGCGGAAGAGCAGCGAGTCGCGCGCGGCGGTGGCTTCGCGATAGCCCAAGGTGAGGCCGGTGGGGCCTGGGCGCATGGCGGAGACGGCGGGGACGGCGCCGACCATTTCGTGCTCGGTGCCTGTGTCGTCGCGGAGGGCGCGGCAGAGATACATGAGGCCGCCGCACTCGGCATAGCAGGGCATGCCCGCGTCGACCGCGGCGTGCAGGCCGGCGCGGAGGGTGGCGTTGGCGGCGAGGTCGGATGCGTGCTCTTCGGGGAAGCCGCCGCCGATGTAGATGCCGCGCACGTCGGGAGGTAGGGAGCTGTCGCCGATGGGGCTGAAAGGCACGAGCTCGGCGCCGTAGGCGCTGAGGAGATCGAGGGTGTCGGGGTAGTAGAAGTTGAAGGCGGAATCCAGGGCGAGCGCGATGCGGACGCGCGGGTGGCTGTGGGGCGCCGGGGTCGGCAACGCCGCCGCGCGCGCGGCCGGCAGCGCCGGAGCGGAGCGGGCGATGGCGACCAGGGCATCCAGGTCCACGTGCGCGGTGACGGCGGCTTCGAGCGCGGCGGCGGCCGCGGCAGCGGCGGCATGCTCGCGGGCTGGCACGAGGCCCAGGTGGCGCTCGGGCAGGGCGGCGCCAGCGACGGGCGGGAGCCAGCCGAGCAAGGGTACGCCGGTGGCAGGCTCGATGGCGCGGCGGAGCAGACTGGCATGACCGGCGCCGCCGGTGCGGTTGGCGATCACGCCGGCCAGGTGGAGGGCGGGATCGAACTCGCGGAAGCCGAGCACGAGCGCAGCCGCGCTGCGAGCGACGGCCCAGGCGTCGAAGACAAGGATGACCGGGGCCGCGAGGAGCCGGGCGACCTCGGCGGCGCTGCCGGCGTCGCTCTGGGGAGAGTGGCCGTCGAAGAGGCCCATCATGCCTTCGACGATGGCGATATCGGCGTCGCGACTGGCGCGCAGGAACAGGGCACGGGTACGGTCCTGGCCGAGCATCCAGGTGTCCAGGCTGCGGCACGGGCGATCGGCGGCGAGGGCGAGGTGAGAGGGATCGATATAGTCGGGGCCGACCTTGAAGGGCTGAACGCGCAGGCCCCGCGCCCGCAGCGCGCGAATGAGCCCGACGGCGAAGCTGGTTTTGCCCGTTCCGCTGGCGGTGCCTGCCACCAGCAGGCGCGGCACGGCGACGGGGTCCTCCGGCATGCTCAACTCCCTGGCGTCCATGGGCTCGTGCTCAGATGATAGCAACGCGGGCGCGAGGAAGGCAGCGTATCACATCACACGCGGATGAAGTGGTGCGGGTTCGCCGGCCGGACGCATATCCATGCGCCCCGGCGAAGCGAGCGAGCGCGTCGCGATGTGCCCATACGCCGGGGGGAGCGAGTGCCCAGAGCGGATGTCAGTCGTCGGAGGCGAGGTCGTCGGACCAGAGGGCGAGGGGCATTGGGATCATGGCGAGGCAGATGCCCTCTTCGACGAGCAGCTCGGCTTCGCGGCGACTGGTCAGCTCGGCGACGGCGAGCTGATCGGGGGACGATGTGTAGGCTTCGACCATCCAGAGGGCTTCGGTGGGTTCATAAGTCAGTGGACCGAAGCGAGCCTCGGGATGAGCGCTGAGGATGATGCGCTTCAGCTCGGCGACGAAGCGCGCGAGTCGTGGGTCGCGGCCATCGAGCGGGCCGAGCTGTGAGGGCGTGGGGCGCGTGTCAGGCATACCAACCTCCCCATGTGGAACACGGGCCCGAGGTCACGGATGACTCGGGCGCCGCGGGCGTGCATGGGCGGTTGGTGCCGCAGGAACCGCGCCAGTGTGAACGGACGTGCGCACTACTGGGCGGTGGACTCGTTGAGTACGGATTCGACGGCCGGGTGCGAGCGGTTGAGGCGCAAGCTTTCGCCGCCGACGGGGTCGGTGGTGGCGATGAGGATGTTGCGGTCAATGCACTCGCGCAGGAGGTCGCGCGCGGTGTCGCGGGTGAGGCGTCCGCGGAAGCGGTTCTTGGGATTGTACGGGTCGCCGATGAAGTTGGCGACGCCGCCGACGGTGCGCCAGGCCCAGTGTGAGTCGATGTAGTCGAGGAACTGGATGAATCCCGGCTCATCGGGCTCGACGGGACCCTGGGCGATGTAATCGTTGCGACCGGCGCCGACGCGGCTGAAGTTCATGGGGCCGCCCAGCGGGATGAACTGGCTGGCGGCGCTTATGAGGTCGCGGCTGACGGTGCCGGGGACGCCGACGATGATCACGCGCTTGTTGAGGCGCAACTTGAGGCGGGCGCAGATGCGAGTGAAGTCACGATCGCCGGTCATCAGGACGTAGGTGTTGATGGACGGGCGGTCAAAGACCGTCTCGATGATATCCATCAACATGTTGAGGTCGACGGTGCTCTGGGTGGTGACGAACTGAGGGCCGCCGTGGTAGCCGCCGGAGGGCATATAGGGGCGGTGGTTGGCCGGCTCATAGCGCTGGGGCTGCTCGTCGGTGTCGCTCTCGCCGTCGCTGTCGTACTCGTCGCCGAGCCCATCATCCTCGATCTGATCGCCCGAAGCGTCCGCGTCGATCTGATCGGACTGGTCCTGGGCGCCCTCGTCCATCTCGTCGCCGGACTGCTCGTCGAGTAGATCCTCGTCGGAGGGCTCTTCCTGGTCCTGGTCGAACTGCCGCGGCATCTGATTGGAGGCATAGGAGCCATAGGAAGGATAGGGGGCGGCGGATTGGTTGTTGCGGTAACGGTCGCGCAGCTTGGCGGGGCAGTCCACACGGTCAATCATGGCGGCGGTCAGGCTGCCCTTGAAGAAGTCGGGCTGGCGGGTCCAATCGGCGTACGCGCGGGCAACCATCACGGTGCCGAAGCGGCGGGCTACGCCGATCAGCTCCTGGGGATCGGGTTCGCGATGGCGAACGTTGAGCAAGCTGTAACGGATGTTCTCGAAGTCAATGAAGAGGGCGATTTCCTCATTCATCACAGAATCACTCCTGGTGGTAGAAATGCATGAGACTGTCGGGGGACAGACTCGGTACATGGACGCCGGAGGAAGCTCCGAGCGCAGACCCCGCATAGAACAGGTCGGAGACAATGATCGGCAGCATAACACCGGCATGCAATACGAAGGAGGCAGATCCCAGACGGTTGAAATGTGGCGAACCATCACGTGCGGGTACATCACGTGCGGGTATTGGTGCATCGCGCGGAAAGCGCCACACGAGGCAACACACCTACAGCATACCATACGCACGCAGACGTGTCGAGCGACGACCAGGCGCCTGCCTGGATGGTCCGTCCCAACCCCCCGGTCCCCTCCCCGTTGTGGCGGGAAGGGGACGTTGTGAAGAAGGGTTACCGCGAGATGGCGGCGGGCTCGGGCTGCCAGCGCAGGTCCGGCTTGCGTGCGGCGAGCGTCTGGTCGAGACGACCGACGGGGGTGTTGTGGGGCGCATCCAGGACGAGGGCGGGCTGCTCCTGGGCCTCCTGCGCGATCTGGCGCATGACGGCAATGAACTCGTCGAGGGTCTCGCGGGTCTCGGTTTCGGTTGGCTCGATCATGAGCGCTTCGGGGACGATCAGGGGGAAGTAGATCGTCGGCGGATGGATGCCGAAATCGAGCAGGCGCTTGGCGATGTCGAGGGCGTGCACGTCGTGGCGCTTCTGGCGATTGGCTGAGAAGACGAACTCATGCATGCAGGTGCGGTCAAACGGGAGGTCGTAGAGATCCTGCAGGTGGCGCATGATGTAGTTGGCGTTGAGCACGGCGCTCTCGCTGACGTGGCGCAGACCGTCGGGTCCGTTGGTACGGATGTAGGTGTAGGCCCGCACGAGCACGAGGAAATTGCCACCGTTGGCGCGCACGCGACCGATGCTCTGGGGGCCGGCGTCTTCCCAGTAGTAGCCCTCGGGTCCCTGGGCGGGCAGGGGGCCGGGCAGGAAGGGCACGAGGTGCTCGGCGACGCCGATGGGGCCGGCGCCAGGTCCGCCGCCGCCGTGCGGAGTGCTGCAGGTCTTGTGCAGGTTGAAGTGGACGACGTCGAAGCCCATGTCGCCGGGGCGGATGATGCCCATGATGGCGTTGGCGTTGGCGCCATCGTAGTAGAGCTGGCCACCGGCCTCGTGGACGCGCCGGGCGATCTCGACGATGCGCTCGTCAAACACGCCGAGGGTGTTGGGGTTGGTCATCATGAGCGCGGCGATGCGGCCCTCGTACGTGGCGAGGACTTCGTCGAGGTGGCTCACGTCCACGCCGCCGCGACTGTCCGAGCGCAGCTCGACGGTGCGGTAGTCGGCGAGGGTGGCGCTGGCGGGGTTGGTGCCGTGGGCGCCGTCGGGGATGAGGACGATGTCGCGCTGGTCCTCGCCGCGGCTCTGATGGTACGCCTTGATGATCATGAGGCCGGTGATCTCGCCATGGGCCCCGGCGGCGGGCTGGAGCGTGACGCGGCGCATGCCGGCGATCTCGGCCAGATAGGTCTCCAGCTCGAAGAGGAGCTGGATGGCGCCCTGGGCGACGTTGTCGTGCTGCAGGGGATGGAGGCGGGCGAAGCCAGGGAGGGCGGCGGCCTCCTCGTTGATCTTGGGGTTGTACTTCATGGTGCACGACCCCAGGGGGTAGAAGCCGGAATCGACGCCAAAATTGCGCTGTGAGAGATGGGTAAAGTGGCGAACCACCTCGATCTCGCTCACTTCGGGCAGCGGGGCCGGCTCGTCGCGCAGGAGGTCAGTGGGGACGAGCGCGTCGAGCGGGCGCTCGGGGACATCCAGCGTGGGGAGGGTGGCGGCACGGCGACCGGGCGCGCCTTTCTCAAAGATCAGCTTCTCGGTGCTCATGCGTTTACCATCTCTTCCAGAGCGATCACCAGTGCGTCGATGTCTTCGCGGGTGCGCGTCTCCGTCACGCAGAAGAGCGCGGCATCGCCCAGCTCGGGATAGGTCTGCGAGAGGTCGTAGCCGCCGATGATGCCGCGCTCGCGCAGGCCGGCGTTGAGTTGCTCGGCGGGCATGGGGGTGGCGACGGCGAACTCGTCGAAGAAGGGGCGGGCGAAGAGCGGACGGAAGCCGCGGATGGCGCAGATGCGCTCCTGGGCATAGTGCGCTTTGCGCAGGCAGAGCTCGCCGAGCTCGCGGAAGCCCTGTTTGCCGAGGGCGGAGAGGTAGACGGTGGCGGCGAGGGCGAGAAGCGCCTGGTTGGTACAGATGTTGGAGGTGGCGCGCTCGCGGCGGATGTGCTGCTCGCGGGTCTGGAGGGTGAGGACGTAGCCGATC
>CAYQFU010000235.1:0-8121 GCA_964416775.1 uncultured Ktedonobacterales bacterium | reverse complement strand
GGGTCTACTTGCCGCGTGAGGGTGGGGTCCCAGGTGATGGCGTCGTGGGGACCGACGATCGTGGACGGGAACTTGGCAAAGACGAGCGGCTCTGGAGGCGGATCGATGCCTTGCTCGCGGCAATGGTCGAGATAATTGACGCCGATCGCGACGATCTTGCCTGGCGCTTGGATGGGCGCCTCGAGTCGCACGTCTGCCAGGGACAGCGCGGGCGCGGTCCCGGCCGCCAGCGATGCCGCCAGCGATGCCGCGAGCTGGGCATAGAGCGCTTGCGGCGCGGCCAGCCACTGCTGCAGGGTGGCAGGATAGCCCAGCGTGCTGACGTCGATTACCTGGTCGTCGACCCCTACGCCCAGGCGGGTCCGGCCGTCGTGGGTAAACGCGATCAATCGCATCGGGTTGCCTCCAGTGTCGCAGCATGGGGCAGCTCTTGGCGGGCAGCTATTTGGCGGTCCAGCCGCCGTCGATGACCAGGCCCGAGCCCGTGACGAAAGCCGCCTCATCGGACGCGAGATATAGCGCGGCGGCGGCGATCTCCTCCGGCTGGCCCATGCGCCCCAGCGGCTGGCGCGCGTGCAGTGTCTGGCGAACGGCGTCTTCCTGGCCGGGAAAGTTGCGGGCGAGGTAGCCCTCGACGAAGGGAGTGTGCACCGTGCCGGGGCAGATCGCATTGCAGCGGATGCCCTGGTCGACGAAATCCATCGCGATGCTGCGCGTCATGGCCAACACGGCGCCTTTGCTCGCGGAATACGGCAGACGGCGGTCGACACCAATCAGCGCCACGGTCGAGGACATATTGATGATGACGCCGCCTTTGGGCTGCTGCTGGAGCATCAGGCGGACGGCTTCGCGGGCGCAGAGGAAGACGCCGCGCGCATTCACCCGCAGTACACGCTCCCACTCCTCGAGGCTCGTCTCCAGGATGTTGCCAACATGGCTGACTCCGGCGTTATTGACGAGGATGTCGAGGCGTCCATAGTGAGCGGCGATGCTGTCGAAGGCCGTGCGCACCTGGTCCTCATCCGCCACGTCGAGCAGCTGCACGATGGCAAGACCGCCCTGGTCGGTGATGCTGGCGGCGACGCGCTCGGCAGCGTCGGCGCGCAGGTCGGCGACGATCACCTGTGCTCCCTGCCGCGCAAAGAGCTGGGCGGTGGCCTCGCCGATGCCTGAGCCCGCCCCCGTGATGAGAGCCGATTTGCCATCCAGACGAAACATGACGGTCCTCTCCTCGGTTAATCGGTATGGAAGACTTCGCGCATAGTGAGCCACCACTCGCCAGGCACGCGGTCGGGCAGGGGCTCTTGCAATGGGTCGGTGAGCTTCCACCAGGCCTGGGTGGTGGGATCGGCTGCCATACGGGCCATGTCGGCCGCGAAATCCTCCCCCACGTACTCGAAGTAGGCGAACAACTGAGCTCCATGCCGAAAGATGGAGTAATTGCGGATGTTGCAGGCTTCGATGGTTGCCAGCACCGCTGGCCACACCTCGGCATGGAGGTGCTCGTAGGCCGCGATCTGGTCCGGCTTGAGGCCAATCAACTGACCATAGCGCCGCAGGGGATGTGGAGAGTGTGGCGCCGTCTCCCGCCACGCTGGTCCGGTGGGGAAGGTAAACGCCGCGATGCTTTCCGGCTTCATGGTGATGCTGTAGCCAGGAGCCGTGGGCGGCATGTAGTGGCCGCGACGAATGATCACCGGATCCACGAAATGTTCGTGCAGATGATCGACGAACTCCACGATGCGGCCCTCCAGCGAGCCGCTGACGGCGACGTAGTCAAACATGGCGAGATGCTGCACGTACTCACTCAGTCCGACACCGCCCGCATGTGGGCAGACCGGGATGCCAAACTTCGCGGCGAGCAACAGGACCGCCAGCACTTCGTTGACGCCTCCCAGGCGACAGGCGTCGATCTGACAGACGCCGATGGCGTTGGCCTGAAAGAGCTGCTTGAAGAGTACACGATTCTGCACCATCTCGCCGGTCGCGACCTTGATGGGCGCGATGGCTCTGGCGATGGTCGCGTGGCCCAGCACGTCGTCCGGGCTGGTCGGCTCTTCAATCCACAAGGGTTGCACGCTGGCCAGATCGCGCATGCAGTCGATGGCTTCGGGAACGTCCCATGCCTGATTGGCGTCCAGCATCAGCACACGGTCTGGACCGATGAGGTCGCGCATGAGACGGGCGCGACGGAGGTCGTCGTCACGGTTGGCGCCCACTTTGAGCTTGAAATGCGTCCAGCCCTCCGCGAGCGCTGCCTGGCAGAGGCGCTGCATCTTGGCGTCGTCGTAGCCGAGCCAGCCCGCCGATGTCGTGTAGGCTGGATAGCCGTGCTCAAGCAGCGTCGAGACGCGCTCGGCTTTGGAGTCCGCGCGGAATTGGAGTAAGGCCACAACTTCTTCGGGCGTCAGGACGTCGCTCAGATAGCGGAAGTCGATACAGCGCACGATTTCTTCAGGCGTCAGGTCCACCAGCAGTCGCCACAGCGGCTTGCCTTGTGTCTTCGCCCAGAGATCCCAGACGGCATTGACGACGGCCGCCGTGGCCAGGTGTATGGCGCCCTTCTCGGGTCCGATCCAGCGCAGTTGGCTGTCGCCGGCCAGGCGCCGCCAGAACGCGCTCATATCCGCGGTGAAGGCGTCTAGCGATTGACCGATCACCAGCGGAGCCAATGCCTGGATGGCGGCTATCACGACTTCATTGCCGCGGCCGATGGTGAACGCCAGGCCGTGGCCTTCCCATGCTGTATCAGTGCGCAGAATGACATAGGCGGCGGAATAGTCGGGGTGAGGGTTCATCGCATCGGAGCCATCGAGCTCGCGCGAAGTGGGAAAGCGCACGTCATGGGTTTCGAGTGCGGTAATCGTCGTCATGACGGCTCCCCTTCACGCTAGCAGAGAGTACGAGCATGGATAGGATGCGAGGATGCACTAGCCCTGGCGCGGTCGCTGTTTACCCGCACGCCGCCGCAACGTGGCGCTCGCCGTGGGCGCTCATTGGTGGCCACCGGTGAGGCGGCGGCGGGCCTCCTGCTGGTAGGCGGCAAAGACGGATTCGACGTGGGCACGCGCGGCATCACTCGCGCGCTCGGGATGGCCATCGCGAATCGCCTGGAAGATGGCGGTGTGTTGTTCGACTGAAGCCTGCATAGAACCCGGCGCGCCGCCGGTCAGGATTTTGATGGCCCAGCGTTGGAGCCGCATGATGGACGCGACGGTCTCCACAAAGAAGGCATTATGGGCGGCCAGGGCGATGCCGCGATGGAATTCGTCATCGCTGCGCAGGAAGGTGTCCCAATCTTCGGCGGCCGCGGCCTGGCGATTGGCTGCCAGAGATTGTTCGATGGCGCGCAGCTCGGCGACGGACACGTGTTGCGCAGCCAGCCGGGCGGTGTGCATCTCCTGGACGCAGCGGAAGTCGAAGAGCTCGCCGATGCGCTCTGGAGGCACCAGCGTGGCCAGATTGAGGAGTGTGCTCGAGGAGAGGCTCATGGCTTCACCAACGAAAATGCCGCTTCCCCGCCGCGTCCGCACCACGCCGGAGGGGGTCAACATCTTGATGGCGTCGCGCACGATGGTGCGACTGACGCTAAATTGATCAGCAAATTCCTGCTCGGTCGGGAGGCGGTCGCCGGCATGCAGCTGATGCTTGTCGATGTACTCCACGATCAGCTCGGCGATGCGCTCGTACTGAGGCCGATAGACGGGAATCTGTGGCTCTTCGATGAGGGAAATAGCCGCCACCTCCAGCACGTTTCTGTCGTCTGTATGGCCCAGGCGCCTCGCGAATGAGTCATACTCATTTACGGCTGTGTCGCCTGCTGTTGTTTGTCAGTGTACCATGTCCCTGCGCTTTGCGCAACCCTCCGCGCGCACGGTGTGGCGCGAGCAATCGCGGGCGAGAGCGTGACCACGGCAGTGATCTGGCTGCGCGTGGGATCGTGCTGTTGAGTCGGGAGCGCTCGCCCCAGCGCGCGCGTTGCGGCGTCAATGGGGTGCGTACCAGCGTTGAGATGCGCAAGGAAAAGTCATATTCATATGCCTTGACAACTGCGCTTTGAGTATGTTATACACCTTTCAACTGTTGACTGGGAGCAGCGCACGCTGCCTCGGCGCGACGTATCGCCGTTCGCGCGCCGCGGCACGCAAGCCGCGAGTGTAGCCGGCCCGATATGAGGGCCGGGCACGCCAATGACCCAGCGCGCCAGCATCGTGCATCCGCGACTCGACATGCTTGCCAACCTCTGCATGCGCCAATTCCCTGTCGTCGTCGTCGACCCAGTGGCCGCGCGAGACGGCAGTGCGGGGGTCGGGTCTGTAAAGAGAGAAGGAGGACGTTTCGTCACTCGGTTTTCCTATGCGATGGGCATTCCGCGCACCCATTTCAGCGGGACAGCGCCGCTGATGTTTGCTCTCGGCATGCTCCGGCGAGGACCGGAACGCTGGCACAGGCCGGACAGTTCGGAATCCGACACCCGGGAGGGGAAAACCATGAAGGTGAAGCTCACAGGGCGTCTACGGACGCTGGGAGCGCTCGGCGCCGTCGCCGCGATCATGCTGTCGGCGTGCGGCAGTCCGTCAGGCTCGTCATCGGGATCAGGAGGCACGCTGGCAGCGGGCGCGAATTTCAAGCTCGGTGTGTCGCTGACCTTCAACAACACGGACTTCTGGACGAATTACATCTCGTATGAGACCAAGTTCGCGAGCCAGTACCACGCCACACTGATCGGGCCACTGGTCGCCAACAACGATGCCGCGAAGCAGATCACAGACATCCACACGTTGATCCAGGAGGGCGCGCAGGCGCTGATCGTCAACCCGGTGGACAGCGCGGCGATCGCGCCCGCGCTCGATTACGCCGCCAGCAAGCACATTCCGGTGGTCAGCGTGGATGTGGCGCCCAGCAGCGGCAAGGTATTCATGATCGTGCGGGCCGACAACGTGCTGTACGGGCAGAACTCCTGTAAGTACATCGCCACGCACGCAACGAGCAGCAGCGGCCACATCGCGATTCTGGAGGGGGATCTCGCCTCGCTCAACGGCAAGGATCGGACGGATGGCTGCAACCAGGTGATCCAGTCGAGCTATCCGAACTTCCAGACCGTCGAGTATGCGACGAAGTGGGACACGCCGACGGCAGTCAACGACGCCAAGACGGCACTGAGCACGTACCCGGACCTGCGGGGCATCTACGTCGAGTGGGGCGCACCGGAGGACGGCATTCTCGCGGCTGAGCAGGCGGCGAGCAAGTTCACTACGGTGGGCAGCGCGTCGCATGTCGTCCTGGTCGGCAACGACGGCGTGCCGCACGAGCACGCGCTGATTCGTGCCAGTCAGCTCGACGCGACCATTTCGCAGCCGGCCAATGCCTACGCGCAGTACGCCGTGTTCTACGCTCGGGCGGCGCTCGAGGGGAAGACCTACTCCGCCGGCCAGACCACCGATCACAACAGCACGATCGTCGCGCTGCAAGGCAACCTCGAGGACGCACTGCCGGCGCCCGTCGTGGACAAGAGCAACGTCAACGACCCGAACCTCTGGGGCAACGCGAAGTCCGGCTCCTGAATCGCGCGCACATAGAGCGCACGCGGGATCGTGACGTGTGAACGGAGGGATCGTGACGGAACCTGTGAGCGGAGGGCCGGCCCCGAACCGGCTCTCCGTCGGGGTGGCGCAAGGCGTCTGGAAAGCCTTTGGCGAAACCCAGGCGCTGCGCGACGTGTCGCTCGACGTGGCAGCCGGTGAATGTCACGGGCTGGTCGGGCGCAACGGCGCCGGGAAGTCCACGCTGGTGGCGATCTTCACCGGACTGCTGCGGCCGGATCGCGGTGTCGTCCGGCTTGGCGCGGAGGCCGCACCGACCCAGGCGGATGGTGCCAGCTGGCGGCGGCTCGTCGCGTGCGTGTATCAGAAGTCGATGGTGGTGCCCAGCCTGACGGTCGCCGAGAACGTCTTCCTCAACCGGCCGACGGGGGACGACCACCATCTCGTCAACTGGCGCGCCATGCGGTCGAGCGCGCACCAGGTCATGCTGGACTGGGGCTTCGATCTGGATGTCGATCGGCTGGCCCGGGACCTGACCGTGGAACAGCGCCAGGTGGTGGAGATCGCCCGCGCGCTGTCGGTTGGCGCGCGCTTGCTGATCCTCGACGAGCCGACGGCGTCGCTGGAGAAGGTGGCCATCGAGCGTCTGTTTGAGCGCATCCGCCGGCTGAAGGCCAGCGGGGTTGGAATCCTCTACATCTCCCATCACCTGGAGGAGATCTACGAGGTGTGCGACCGCGTCACCGTGCTGCGCGACGGCGAGCGCGTGTTGAGCATGGCGGTCGGCGAGATCAAGCAGGAGCGCCTGGTGGCGGCGATGGTCGGGGGCGCGCCGCAGCGGGCGACGGAAGTCTCCGCGCCAGAGCGGGTCGCCGCAGCAGGGCGGCCGCGGCTCGAAATTGCTCATCTGCGCGTCGCGGGCACGCTAGGCCCGGTGCGGGACGTGAGCTTCTCGGTGGGTGCGGGCGAGTGCGTGGGCCTGGTCGGGCTGCAGGGCTCTGGCACCACGACCGTCGCGGACGCCGTGGTGGGGCTGGTGAAGCCGGTATCGGGCGAGATCAAGCTGGACGGCAAACCGATCCGCGCGGGCAGGGTGCATGCGGCACTGGGACAAGGCGTCGCCTATGTGCCTGAGGACCGTCATGCGCGGGGCTTCATCCCCTACCTGGGGGTGGGCGAGAACCTGACCATGACCGTCCTCGACCGATTGTCGAGCTGGGGGATCGTGTCGGGCGCGAGTCGTGACGCGGTCGCGGCCGGTCTGGTGGAGCAGCTGGGTATCGTCGCCAGCGGCCTGGATCAGCAGGTGGGACAATTGAGCGGGGGGAATCAGCAAAAGGTCGTCGTCGGGCGAGCGCTGGCCCAGCGTCCGGCGGTGCTGGTGGCGATTACGCCGACCGTGGGCGTAGACGTGGCCGCCAAGGAGTCGCTCCTCAACGTGATCGCGGCGGCGCGCGACGGCGGCACGGCCGTGCTGCTGGTCTCCGACGATCTGGACGATCTGCGCATCTGTACGCGGCTGCTCGTCATGGTGAAGGGGAGCGTGGTCAGGGAGTACCGGCAGCCGCCGTGGGACCGGCATGAGCTAATCGCGGCGGTTGAGGGCCTGGAGCCGGCCTCCGCGCGCGAGGAATCCGGATGGGGGAATCAGGATGAGTAAGTCGGCAACAGAGCCCCGGGTCGACCGGCCGGAGCAGACAATCGCCGGGACGCTGCGGCGCCAGGGGCGCTACGTGTTGTCCAGCTGGATCCGTGAGCTGGCTCTGCTTCCGGTGATCGTGCTGCTCCTGATCGTGGGCGCCTTTGTGAATCCGGCATTCTTCACCGCGGACAACTTCATCAACGTGGCGCAGGAATCGGCCGCGTTGGGGGCCGTGGTGGTGGCCGAGACCCTGATTCTGCTGACCGGCAAGTTTGATCTCTCGCTGCAATCGACGTACGGTTTGGCACCGATGGTGGGGGCGTGGCTGATCGTCTCGAAGGATGGGCAGGGCCTGGGCACGAATTGGAACCCCTTTCTCGGCATCGCGATCGTCCTGCTGGTGGGACTGGTCGTTGGTGCCATCAACGGCTTCCTGGTGATCAAGCTGGGCTTCAATGCCTTCATCTTCACGCTGGCGATGCTGATCCTGCTGGCTGGCATTCAGGTGGGAATCGTGAGCGGGCGCACCATCTACCATCTGCCCGACGCGTACATCTATTTGGGCTCGCAATACATCCTCGGCGTGCCCGTCTCCGTATGGGTCACCGGTGCCATCTTCCTGGTCTCGTCACTCTTCCTGAGGTATCACCGGGTCGGGAGAGCCATTTACGCGATCGGGGGCAACACGGAAGCCGCCCGGGCCGCGGGCATCCACGTGGACCGGGTCCGCATCGGCGTGTTCATCGTGGCCAGCCTCCTGGCGGCGCTTGCCGGCTTGATGACGGCGGGGCAGGTAGTGGCGGTGACCGCCAGCCAGGGCAATAACCTCATCTTCTCGGTGTTCGCGGCCGCCGTCATCGGAGGGATCTCCCTCGACGGCGGCCGCGGGCGGATGGTTGGTGCGCTTACCGGCGTCATCTTGCTGGCGCTGGTGAC
>CAYQFU010000234.1:4868-8140 GCA_964416775.1 uncultured Ktedonobacterales bacterium | reverse complement strand
GCCTGGCGTCAGTTTGAGCAGGGCAATCAGGAGGCATACCTGCGCGAAGTTGCGGACAACTTGCAGAACGTGGCCACGCAAGGCGATGTCATCGTTCTGGCCCAGGCTTCGATGGCGCGCGCGGTCGACCTCTGCTCCGACCTCGCACTTCCAGTGCTGACCAGCCCGCGTTCGGGTTTGCTCGCTGCGATTCAGGCGTATCGCGAGCGCGAAGTGCCCCACGTCCAGGATCTCTGAAGATAGGCGTGGTTGAACTCATCACCAAAGCATGAGACAAGCGATGGTAACCATCGCCAGAAAGTTGACTGCTGGCTTCTCACGTGAGGATGAAGCGATGATCTTGTGCTGGACAACCCACTGCTGGCTTCTATGGCGGCAGCAAGGGCGACACCTGCTCCCATTGCTCGTCCGTTAGTGCTCTTTGTCTTATCCTTGTAGTGTGAGCAGTTTTGCACACACGTCCTGGTATGACGTCGGCCCACTTGGGTCACCCGCCAGACGTTCAACGCGAGCTGCCGCAGCTCGAAGCCGCGATCCTGCGTAAGCCGTTCCCCGTAGAATGTGCTTCTGGCCATCTTGCGGCGAACGTGACTCACAGATAACGAATCCAGGCGCCTTCGTCGTCCGCACCCAGACCCGCGCCACTCGCGCGCTCCTCCGGCTCGCGCAGTCGTAGCAGCCGCTCCACCTCGGTGCGCGCGTAGAGCCGTGCGCGCTTGATACCCTGACGATAGCTGTGCAGCACGCCCCGGCTCACATAGGCGTAGAGGGTAGCTGTCTTGATGCCAAGTGCCGCGCACGCTTCCTGCGCCGTCAGAAACTCCTCGCCGTCCATGACAATCATGCGCACCTCCCGACCGAGAGTTCTCACGGCTGTGTCGTCCACATCTCCGTCTTGTCCGCTCATAGCTAGTGTACGGTCTCGTCTGGATTTCGTCAATATACACTCTGGACAAATCAACACTTATCAACTATCATTGTAGCAGATAGGACAGCCCGCTCCGTCTCACCTTGTGGCGTGAGATGCGACGTGGTTACGCTGGATGCACGTTTGGCGCCGTCAAACGCCAAGCCAAAAGGGAGAGGAATCATGACCTCAGCAAAGGGGCTGGAGGGCGTGGTGGTGGCCACCACGAGCGTCAGTCATGTCTTCGGCGAGGAAGGCCGGCTCGTCTACCGCGGTTACGACATCAACCAGCTCGCCGGCAAGGCCACATACGAGGAGGTGTCCTTCCTGTTGTGGCATGGCCACCTGCCCAACCGCGCCGAGCTAGATGAGCTCAATCGCCTGCTCCGCTCGCGGCGTGCGCTGCCCGAGGCGGCCCTGACGGCGCTCCGCGCGCTACCCCGCCACACGAATCCCATGGATGCTCTGCGCACGGGCGTTTCCGCCGTCGGGGCCGCGTTGCCCATCGAGGACACGCCCACTTATGAGCAGTCGGCCGCGCTCACCGCGGTGTTTCCCACCGTCGTCGCGGCGTTCCACCGCCTGCGGAACGGCCGTGAGCCGATCGCGCCGAACCCGAACCTGGGCCACGCCGCCAACTACCTCTACATGCTCGGCGGCGAGGTGCCCGTCGAGAATCACGTGCACAGCCTCGACACCTATCTGGTGCTGCTGGCCGATCACAGCATGAACGCATCCACCTTCACCGCCCGTGTGATCGCCTCCACGGAGTCCGATCTCGCCTCGTGCATCGTCGGCGGCATTGGCGCGCTCAAGGGTCCCCTGCATGGCGGCGCGCCGGCTCTCGTCATGGACATGCTCGACTCCATCGGCACCGCCTCCAACATTCAGCCCTGGGTGAACCACACGCTCGACACCGGCGGCAAGCTGATGGGCTTCGGCCACCGTGTCTACCGCACCACCGACCCGCGCGCCGAGATCTTGCGCGACATGGCGCGCCAGGCGTCAACACCGGAGTTCTTCGCCCTGGCCAGCGGCACCGAAGAGTACGCCCTTGCCGAGTTGCATCGCCGCAAGCCGGATCGTCGCCTCTACACCAATGTCGAGTTCTATTCGGCCGCCGTGCTCAACTCGGTCGGCTTGCCGCGCGATCTGTACCCACCGACCTTCGCCGTCAGCCGCGTCGCGGGCTGGAGCGCGCACGTGCTCGAGCAGCTCATCGGCAACCGCCTGATTCGTCCTCTGTCGGAGTACGGTGGCCCCCAGGGGCTCCAGTTCGTCCCGCTGGATGAACGCTAGCGCCGCTCCCCATCCTCACGCCTGCGCCTCCCAGTACTCCCAGGCCCTCTGGGAGGCGTTGTTTGGGCCCGTCTCCAGGCTGCGTCTGCGCGGTCGTCGCGCGACCGCGCACCGGCCGCGGAGAGCAAGGGCCCTCCTGTTTGTATGCTTGACTGCCACGGAGCTGGTCAGTATACTAGCTTTTACACAACCCGGCAAGCTGTCATCTCTGGCGGCAGCGAGGAGGCTGTTTTTCTTACGCGCGGATAGGGACATCCAGTCGCCGGGTATACCACCTGGAGGAGGACTGATGGCCATACGATCGCTGGCGACGGTTGCAGACCTCGAAGGAGCCGAGTCCCAGGAGTTCTCTTTTCTTCCCATCCTCGGACACGATCTCCGCTCCCCGCTCACGGCGCTCAAAGGCCGGCTTCAGTTAATGCATCGCCGCTTCAGTCGCCAACACGGTCGCGAAGCGGACCTCAACGACCTCGCACGCGCCATGCACTTCGTCGAACGCATGCAGCATCAGCTCGACATCGTACGCGACGCTGCGTACCTGAAGCACCACCGCCTAGAGCTCCAACTCGAGACGGCCGATCTCGGCCCACTTGTGCGACGTATCGCCACACATTGCGGCGCTGCCACAGCCCGCGGCTCGCTCGCGTTCGACGTGCCGGACGAGCCAATCATCGGCCGCTGGGATGTCGAACGCCTGGGCCATGCCATCGCCGCGCTCGTCAGCAATGCCTTCCGCTTCGGACCCGAAGGCCAGGAAGTATGCGTACGCCTCACGCGCGATCGCCTTCACGCGCGCATCGAGGTGGAGGATAGCGGCATCGGCGTCCCACCGGCCGATCGTGAGCTGATCTTCCAGCTCGGACGGTGCGCCTCCAATGCGGAGCGCAGCGGGGGCGCGGGACTGGGTCTGTACGTCGCCCGCGAGATTGTGGTACGGCACGGCGGCACTATTGGCTGCGAGGCACGTCCCACCGGCGGGAGCACGTTCCGAGTACTCCTGCCGCTCGCCTCACAGGGCAGCTGAGCGACGGCATCACTTCAGGATTTATCCTCGGCGGCGTGAGCG
>CAYQFU010000234.1:0-4768 GCA_964416775.1 uncultured Ktedonobacterales bacterium | reverse complement strand
TCGCGCATCTCATATCAGGTCTGGATGATCGCTCGGGCGATGATCCCTCGCGCATGGTAGGGGCGTCCGGTGGACGCCCGCCGACCGCCCAGTGGGCGTCCGGTGGACGCCCGGCGGACGCAGGCGCGACAGTGCACCCAGATTCCCTATCACCCCCCACACCGCGGTAGTGCCTGCGCGGCGAGCCGTGCATCGGGCATGCGCCGCGCCGGGTCCAGCCGCAGCAAGTCCGCGAGCAGCCCTTCCAGCTGCGGCGACAGCCCAGGATTCAGGCTCCGCGCGGGCGGCAGCTCACATCCATCTTCCCGCCGGCCAGGGTTCCAGCCAGTGGCGACACGGTAGAGCACGGCACCAAGCGCATACAGATCCACGCGCTCGTCTTCCGGCTCGGTCCCGGCAACTTGCTCGGGCGGCGCGTAGCCGCGCGTGCCCATGCGGCGCACGGCCGGCGGCACCAACTCCCCTCGGCGCAGCGGACAGGCGATACCCAGATCCACCAGCATCACGTGCCCACCATGCGTGACGATCAGGTTCGCCGGCTTCAAGTCTCGTACGAGGATTGGCATGGGTCCCGTGTGCAGCGCAACCAGCAAGTCCGCCAGCGCACATCCCAGGGCCACCACGTTCCGCTCCGGCCATGGCGGACGCATTCCCGCCTCGGGATCGGTCAGCACGCGCTCCAACGTCCAGCCCGGCACGAATTGCATCACCAGGTGCGGTCGCCCACCCTCCCGGAACACCTCCAGCGCCCGCGGCACGCGCCAATGGCGAATCATCCCCAGCAATGCGGCCTCGCGCGCCAGCCGCTGCTCCGCGCGCATCTCCCTGTCCGGCTGCGACGGCGCGCCGCCGGGCCACGTCCGCGCCACCTTGACCGCCACATCCTCGCGCCTGCGCCATCCCGCCCGGCGTTCAGCGCGATACACCACGCTCATGCCCCCCACGCCATGGACGGCCCCGATGACGTAGCGCCCGTGCCGCAGCCTGTCCCCCGCCTGATAGCCGGCATCCCGGCCGCCCGACGAGCCTCGATCGTCTCTCATGTGCCACATCTATCCCCATGCGCACACGCGCTCATCGACGAATGTCCCACGCCGCCGGGTCGGCCTCCGTCTCGTCGTCGCTCCGGCTGCGCCGCGTCCACTGCCCCCCACCCATATCAACCGTCGGCCCATTCGCTCCCGGAGCACTCGGTCCCACCGCATCCCCGGCCGTGCGCGTCCTGGCGTCATCGTCGTCGAAGTGCCGCAGCACCACATTCACCTCGCGCACGATGCTGAGCGGCGACATGATCTTGTCCACGACGGCCGCGACGACGAGCAGATAGCTGAAGGTGATCAAGGCCAGGCTGCCGCCCATCACGGCGCCCACCAGCCGCGCCATCACGATGGGATCGAGCCCGAAGAACTGAGCCGCTACCGGGGGCATATGCGCGCGCGCCGTGTCGAAGCCGACGATAGTGTTGACCGTGAATTGCAAAGCGATGAGACCGATCAGTGTCGCGCGCAGTCGCAGCCGGTGGGAGCGCATCTCGCGGTTGGCCAGCAGTGTGCCGGCAAAGACCGTCCCGATCAACACGACGATGAGGGCGAGCGCGGCCAATCCCGGCAGCAACGTCCCGGGCAGCACCCAGCCAAACGTCACATCGAGGAGATACCAGTTGGCAGCCTCCAGCAACACCAGTACAGGGATGAAGGGCGCGATCCTGCCGCTTTCGCGCCGCCATCTCGCCAGAGTCCACTGATCGGCCGCGTCACCCGCTCCGGCGCCTGGCGCTGCCGCCCCTGGCGCGGCGCCACTCGCTGGCGCCAGCCGCGGATTGCGCGGCCGCCAATGGAGCCGTTTGGCCTCGTCTTGCGCACGTTCCGCCGTAGCCACGAGTCACCCCTCTTTCCGGCACGGCAGAGTTGGCGAGTATGGCTGCGCTTGCCGTGTCCGCCCGCTCTAGCGCAGGAAGCGTACCAGCGGCGGTGCGCACCGCGACCACGGACCGACGGGATTTGCGTGTCCGCTAAGACAGCACGGCGCCGCGCGACGCCCGCATCGCGACCGCGCGCGCCACCACGTACAGGGCACGGCCCCGCCGACGCATGGGTGCCGGACATGACGCGGCGCCCCGCCACGGAAGCGAAGCGCCGTCGTGATCTGTGCAATTGATCGCGTCTGCCTGCGCGTTACAGGTCCTCGAGCACGTCCGCTGGCTCGCCCAGCCGGCCCAGGAAGATAGGCGTGTCGAGCTTGGTGTAGCTACGCACCTCGGCGGTGCGCAGCTCCTCGACCATCTTCGCCAGGGCAGACGGGTCGGTCGCCTCGAACGCCACGATGAACTCGTAGTCTCCCAGGCCGAAGGCATCCACCGTATTGGTGAGGATGCCTCCGCCCGCGGGAGCCTCAGCGGTGGCTGGAGTCGCCACAGCGGTTCGGGTCCCGCCTGCCGCCTCGCGCTCACTCGGCTCAGCGGTCGGCCGAGGCACCGTGTACCGGCGTCCCAGGCGCCCATGCACGGCCATCAGCTCACGGCGGCGCTCGTAGGGCAGCAGGTACCAGTCGGAGGTCTTCACGAAGGGATACATGCTCAGGTACTTCTGGGGAGCGAATCCGCGAAGGAAGGACGGGCGGTGCTCGGGATCGTAGCGCGCCTTCCCGACGACTCCCAGAAAGATATAAGCCGAGCTCAAATATGCTCCCAAACCCGTGTGGTTCAGTTCGACGGCCAGGCGCTGGATGTTGTCGAAATTGGGGCCGTGCACCCACAGCAGCAGATCCGCGTCGTTGCGCATGCCGACCAGCGAGTACGCACCGCGCAACACCACCTCCGGCGAGCGCTTTTCGAGGGCGGTAAGAAACTCCTGTTTGCCTTCCGCCTGCTCGTCCGCCGGCAATCGGCGCCACTGCGGATCGAGACGGTACAGCCAGAAGGCGGTATACGTTGAGGATGAGGACTCGTCAGGCATTTCGCTCTCCGTCTGCGGATAGCACGCGCAAGAACCACGCGCGTGGGGCTGTGCGAGCTCGATGCGGGCTCACGGCGCGGCCGGGAGATGCCTTTCGCACGTGTGCGACACGGCAGACTCTTCTCTCCGCGCCCATCTTTGATATTCTACCATCGGCCCCCATGCCCAACAAACGCGGCGCCCCGGGACTTGCGGCGGCGCCGCATGAGCACTACAATAGCGCCGTCATGTACACACCACTTCCTCCCGTCAACTCCACGCGCCAGCCAACCCTTCCGCACCGGCGCTGGCCCTTCCGTGCCGGCTCCGTGCGTGCCCGCATATCCCCCGGCGCGCGCCTGCTGCTGGCGCTGCTCGCCGGTGCGCTGTGCGTGCTCGCGGCCTGCGCTCCCCACCCTGGCGGCGACGAGATTGCCTTCATCCGCAACGGCCAGCTGTGGACGGTGAACAGCGATGGATCCAATGCACTCGCCATCGCTCGCGGCAGCGTCGTAGGCTTCGCCTGGTCGCCCGACCATCATCAGCTCGTGTTCCGCTATGGCAACAGCGCCGTGCCGCTGCCCGCGCGCACCTCCGCGCCCGACGCGCCGGGTGACCTCGGCGTCATCGGCGTGGATGGAGGCGCTCCCGTCACCATCACCCCTGTGGTAGCCGGCATCGCTCGCAGCGACGCATGGTGGGACGCCAACGGCAATCGCCTCCTGTATCGTGAAGGATTCCCTCCAGCACCGGGCCAGGAGCCACAGGCGGTTCTGTACCAGGTCTCGCAAGCCGACCAGCCCGCGGGCATCGCCCGCAAGTCCGTGCTGGATGCCGTTAGCATGCCTGTCCTCTCCGCGGACGGGTCGCAAGTTGCCGTGCTCGATCCCGACGGCAATGTGCGCGTTGGGCCTCCCGGCGCCGTCGGTCGCACCATCGCTACCGCCGCGCTGCTCACCTTGCCTGGGAGCGATCGCCCAGCCCGACTGCTGTGGCAGCCACACAATCAGATGCTCCTCTTTGCCCGGCAGGCCACGGCCGGCGCCGCGAACGTCGCGCTCGTGCTCGCGGACCTCCAGGGCCACACGCGCACCGTCGGCACCGCGCATGCGCTGCTCGATTACGCTTTCTCGCCAGACGGCAATCTGCTGCTCGTCCAAACACCCACCAGCTTCGAGGTCTGGCGGGTGAACGGCGGGACAGATCAGCCAGCGGTCTTCTCGTGGCCGGAAAGTGACGCCATGGCCCTGGCCTGGTGGTCGCCCGATAGCCGCTGGATCCTCGTGCGAGACACAGCCGGCCTGTCGCTGGCGAATGTGCGCGCACACACCGCGCGCCAGCTGATGGCGAGCGCCGCGGGCGCGGCGGCGGCGCCGAGCACCGCGGCGTGGCGGCCGCTCGCGGGCAGCCCGTGGAGCGCCGACGGGCAGCGCATCGTCTTCGCCGACCCCGGCACCGGCCGCTGGGCGGGGCGCTCACTCGCCGCTCCCAATGGTGGCACGGGCGGGCTCTACGTCGCCAGCATCACCGGCAGTGCCACCCCCACTCTCATCGACAGCGGAGCAGACGAGTGGCCGAGCTGGTCGTACCTGGACCCCAGCGCCAGCTTTCTCGTCGCCTCCTAGTCGCTGGTTGGATCACCAACAGTGAGAGCGAGCGCCGGGAGTGCGCCAACACGTCGTTCCTTATTCCCTCTCAGGCAAGAGGCGCCGCCTGCCGTCACGAGTGATGAGCGCCCCTTCAGGCACAGGGATTTCTATCGCCATCAGCGGGGCGAACTGTTGCCCACCATGAAGATCCCCATCGCCCAGGTCGCCTTGAGGAATGGGGCGCGG
>CAYQFU010000233.1:0-8211 GCA_964416775.1 uncultured Ktedonobacterales bacterium | reverse complement strand
TTCAGCAACCCCCGCCTCGCGCCGCCCTATCCTTCGGCGACCGAGGAGCCGCGTGTCCGAGCGCGGCGCGCCGGCGCGCCCTTGGGGCCATTGGCACGTCCGTTCGGGGAGCCGTCGCTGATCGCCTCGAGCGCTGCCAGGCGTTCGCGCAGCTTACGGTTGTCCTCGCGAATCTCATCCACGTCGGTCCGCAGACGGCGCGTTTCCTGGTCGCGCGACTGGCCGCGCTGGATGGCGGCCAGCGTCTCGCGGGCGATGCGCACGCCGCGCGTGTCGACGCTGCTCTCGACGTAGCGCCGCACGGCTGGAATGGCGCGGGCATCGGCGAAGAGGGCGAGAGCGCCCAGGGCGGCGTACACAGCCATCTGCCAGGGATCGTCCAGCGCGGCACAGAGGGCATCGATCGCGCGGGCGTGGGCCTCACCCGGCTCCAGCCGGCGCGTGGCCGCGAGAGCGCGCATGCCGCCCGCCGCCGCCTGGCGCACGTCCATCGACTTGCTACGGTCGAGCAGCCACGTCGCGAGCACATCCACCACCCGAGGCTCCCCCAGCTCGCCCAGGCCGGCGAACACCCCAGCGCGGACGACTTCGTTCCAGGAGGGCCGGTCGAGCAGCACCACTAGCTGGTCATAGGCGCCAGACGTTCGGGTCTTCCCGAGCGCGACGGCGGCCGCGGACTCCACGTGGTAGCTGGGGTCGCCAGTCCGCAGCAGCGTCGCCAGGGCCTCGGCTGCGCGCTCGGCGAGCGGGCCGTGCTCTGGAGCATGGAACTCCCCCAGCGCCGCCGCGATAGCACGACGCGCCTTGGGCTCTTGCACCTGGCGCAACCCCGCCAGTAGCGCATCGAGGGCGCGCTCGCTGTGCTGCCGGCCCAGCGCCGCCGCGATGGCCCCGCGCACCGCCCAGAACGGCTCGTCGAGCAGCGCCAGCGCCAGAGCATCCACGCTGCGCGGGTCGCCCAGCTTGCCCAGCGCCTCGGCGGCCTCGATGCGCCCAAGCACGTCGTCATCGCGCCGCAGCTGGAAGCGCAGCAAATCGGCGGGCCGCTCGAAATCCAGCGTCTTGGGCACGCGCGCCGCGGGGTCGAAGCGCACCATGAAGGGCCGCCGCGCGAGCGGGAAATAGAACGTTTGGCTGGCCTCTTCCAGGCTTACGCGGAAGGACACGGTATCCACCTCTGCCGTGGTGTCGTCGCTCTGCGCATGGTCGGCCCTGGGGACGGCAAAGGCGATTTCCACCGGCGTATGGAAGACGGTGCCGCTGCCGTCGCGTGCCTGGCGCTGTGTGACGCCGACGCGGGCCAGGCGGTGCTCGTCATCCCAGGAGTAGGTCACCGTGAGCTCTGGATGGCCGGCGCCATAGATCCACTCCTCGAAGAAGCGGGCCATGCTGCGGCCGGTGGCCTCCTCGACGGCGCGCTCGAAGTCCGCGGTGATGACCTCGCGGCCGCGGTTGCGCCGAGCGTAGAGTTGGATGGCGCGCCAGAACGGTTCCTCGCCCAGCACGAAGCGCAGCAGGTGCATGACGGTCGAGCCCTTCTGGTACACGTGGCGATCGAAGAGCTCCGCGCCGTCCTTGCGATAGACGTTGTAGACGATGGGCCGGCGCCCACGCGCATCGGCGTCGAGGTAGGCGTGGAGGTTGCTGCGCACTTCGATGCGATACTCGTCTTCGCCCTCGTCAAGTTGTATCCAGGCCATCTCGAAGTAGGTGGCGAAGGTCTCATTCAGCCAGATGTGGCCCCAGTCGCGGCAGGTGAGCAGGTCACCGAACCACTGATGCACCAGCTCATGCGCTACGACGGGATCAGGCTTCCAATCCAGGCTGGCGCGCTGGTCGGGCAGCAGCCGGAAACTGTGCGTGGTGGCGCTGGTGTTCTCCATGGCGCCCGTGAACAGCTCGGGCACGATCTGAGCGTACTTCTCGTAGGGGTAGTCTACGCCGAAGTGCGTCGAGTAAAACTCGATCATCGCGGGAGTCTTGTCGAACATCGTGTGCGCGTCGGCTTCGCGGCCGGGGCGCACGTAATAGTCCACCGGAATCTCGCGCCAGCGGTCGCGAATCTCGCTGAACTCGCCGACGACCAGCGTGACAAGGTAGGCGGGGTGCGGGACATCGTGGCGCCAGCGATAGGTCTTGGTGTGGCGCTGCTTGTCCTCATCCACACCTTCGAGCCGGCCGTTGGAGAGGGCGAGGAATGTGGCGGGGACGGTGGCGCTGAGCGAGGTGGTGGCGCGGTCGTTGGGAAAGTCGTGGCAGGGAAACCAATAGTGATTGAACTCGGGCTGGCCCTGAGTCCACGCCTGCACGGGCCGGTCCGGATTGCCCTGGTCGGGAGCGATGAAATGCAGGCCCTCGCGCGGCCGCGTGGCATAGTGCACGACGACGCCAAACTCTTCTCCATGGGAGTACGCTCGATCCAGGCGTACATGGAGTTGTTCGGCCTCGGTCCAGAAGTCCAGTGCGTGGTCGGCGCCGGCGAGCGTCACCCGCTCGATCGTCATCTCCGCCGCGTCGAACGTCACTTCGTGGACCTGCTCGAACAGCGCGGAGAACGTCGTCGTCACGCTGCCGGCGACGGACTGGTGGTCGAAGTCGAGCGCGACGTCGACGTGGACGTGGCGCACGTCGGCGGGTCGATCGGGCGCATAGTGCGGGCGATCGCCGGGGAGCGCGAAGCGGGGGTGTTCGGCATCGCCTGGCGCGGACTGCTCCGCCAGTTGAGCGCCGTCGAGGCGGCGCGAGAGGTCTCCATAGCCGCAATACGTCACGATGAGTACTCCTTCGCCGCTGAGGGCATCGTCACAGGGGGCTGGCCGGTCAGATCACGGCGCGCCACCGACACGCATGGTGCCGCGCGACAGCGAGAAGGCGGCACGTAGCGGACGGTGAGCAGAGCCGTCGGCGCCCATGCCGCGCCCGGCCGGCACGAGGCAGACGCGCGCCCGCCAGAATACTATCGTATCAGAGCGTGTGATCGGCGTCAAACATGGTGGCAAGCGGGTACTGCGGCGCCCTGTGGCGGCCGCGCTACCCCAGCGGCTCGGTGTAGCGGGCGCGCACTTCGGGATCGAGCAGCGCCATACTGCCGCCAGGTATACGCCCTTCGGCAATGTCGCGCAATAAGCGGCGCTGCACCTGAGAACCACGAGCGCGGGGGAGCTCAGGCACGTAGTAGATTTGGTCAGGTCGCGCCAGGTCGCCGATCTTCTCCACGAGGTAGGCCTTCAGCTCGACCGTCATCGCGTCGCTAGCTTGCTGTCCAGGCGCCAGCACGACGAAGGCGGCGATGGCCTGGCCCTTGAGCGGATGGCGCACACCAATCACGGCGGCGTCGGCCACGGCCGGGTGCTGGGTAAGCACGTTCTCGATCTCGATGGTGCTGATGCGCTGGCCGGACACGTTGAGCACGTCGTCCACACGGCCGAGCAGCCAGTAGTAGCCGTCGCTATCGCGGCGGGCGCCGTCGCCGGTAAGGTAGATACCCTCGAAGCGTCCCCAATACTGGCGGTAGTAGCGCTCGGGATCGCCCCACACAGTGCGCGCCATCGCCGGCCACGGCGCCTTGATGACGAGGTGACCGGGCGTGTCGTGGCTCACAGGAAATCCCTGGTCGTCCACCACGTCCGCCGCCACGCCTGGCAGCGGGAGTGTGGCCGAGCCAGGCTTCAGCGGCGTGATGCCGGGCAGAGGGGCGATCATGGCCATCCCAGTTTCGGTTTGCCACCACGCGTCCACGATGGGGCACCGGCTGCCACCGACGTGCTGGTAATACCACTTCCACGCCTCCGCGCCGATGGGCTCGCCAGCTGTACCCAGCAGCCGGAGCGAGCTCAGGTCGTGACGCTGCTCCGGCTCGGGGTCGACGCGCATGGCGGCGCGGATCACCGACGGCGAGGTGGAGAGGATGGTCACGCCGTGCGTCGCGATCAGCCGCCAGTAGCGGTCGCGATTTGGGACGTCGGGGGTGCCCTCGTAGAGCAGAATAGTGGTGCCGTTGACCAGCGGCCCGTAGAGCCCGTAGCTTTGTCCGATGGACCAACCCAGATCCGCCGTAGCGAACAGGATGTCTTCATCCTTGAGGTCGAAGATCCAGTGCGCCGTGGCGGCTGTGCCGGTGAGATACCCGCCGGTGGCGTGCACGAGCCCCTTGGGCCGACCCGCGGCCCCCGAGGCGTACATGATGGCGAGCGGGTGCTCGCTTTCCACAGGCTCGGCGGGCACCGCATCCCACGGTGCCTCATCCACGGCATCGTGCCACCACGTGTCGCGGCCGGTGGTCATCGCGGCGGGCAAGCTCTGGTCGCCCACACGCCTGACGACCAGCACGTGGCGCACTTCTGGGCACCCCGCGAGGGCCACGTCCACCTGATCCTTGAGCGGGATGACATTGCCCCGATGATACCCGGCATCCGCGGTCACGACCACATGCGCACCGCAGTCGTTGATGCGGTCGGCGAGCGCTTCGGAGCTGTACCCGCTGTAGACGACGGCATGGATGGCGCCCAGCCGCGCACAGGCGAGGATGGCGATGGGCAGCTCGGGGATGATGGGCATGTAGAGCACGACCCGATCCCCCTTCTGCACACCCAACGAGCGCAGAACGTAGGCCGCGCGGCAGACTTCGCGGTGCAAGTCGAGGTAGGTGAGCACACGGGTGTCCCCTGGCTCGCCCTCCCAGATGAATGCGGCCTTGTTGCGCCGCCAGGAGACGAGATGCCGGTCCACGGCGTTCTCGCAGGCATTGAGATAGCCGCCGCTGAACCATCTGGCCCACGGTGCCTGCCACTCCAGCACGTTGTCCCACGGGCGGCGCCAGCTCAGCCGAGACGCCTGCTCAGCCCAGAAGGCCACGGGATCCTGGCGCGCGTGCTCGTAGATGGCAGGGTCGCGCACGTTGGCATTGGCGGCGAACACCGCGGGCGGCGCGATGAGCTCGCGCGTCACATTGGACGCATCGCCGCCCAGGTCACTCGAAGGTTTGGTCTGGGTGATATCCATGATAGACTTGCCTCCCGCGCCCTATCCACTCCGGGCTTCCGCCGGCGTGGGCCCGCCACGCGTGCACGGGCATCTGTCTAGCGTTCATCCGCAATCTGTTGCAATCTGTGCGCCTCCGCCGCGCGCTCGCCCTACCAGCGCGGGCACTTCCGCCCCTCATGCCCAGCGCCCGAGACCCATCTCGAAAGGATGGGCCAGCCCGGGATGGTGGGGCAGCACCCGCACACCATAGACGAGACTGCCGTTGACATCGGGTACGAGACTGGCTTCGTAATCAAACTGCCCGTCGTGAGACGAGCTCACCAGTCGCATCGGAATGGCATGCACGCCGCGAAGGACGCCGTTGTCGTCCACGCCGGCCACCAGAGAGACGGACACATCGTCGGGCGTGAGTGATCCCAGGCACGCCTTCGCGGTGACGGTGATGGCCTCACCCACGCCCACCTGGCCTTCGCGCGGTCCCCGCGCCTCGACGGCGACATCGCCCCATGCACGGGCCACGCGCTGCTTCCACGCGGCGAGCTCGCGGGCGAGCTGGTACGCGCCGGCATCAGTACGCTGACCGTGCGCTAGCGCGGGAACGTACATGCGATCGGTATATTCCTTCAACATGCGCCGTGTGCTGAACACGGGAGCTAGCGTCCGGATGGCTTCCTTCATGATCGCGACCCAATGGTGGGGCGTGCCATCCAGCCCACGGTCGAAATAGAGCGGGATGATCTGATGCTCCAGCGTGTCATAGAGGGCCAGCGCGTCGGTATCGTCCCGCGTGGCGTCGTCCTGATACTCGCGCTCCTCCCCGATGGCCCAGCCGTTCGCACCGTTGTAGCCTTCCTCCCACCATCCGTCCAGAATGCTGCAGTTGGGGACGCCGTTGAGACTGGCCTTCTGTCCGCTGGTGCCGCTGGCTTCGTAGGGACGGATGGGAGTGTTGAGCCACACGTCCACGCCACTGACCAGATGGCGCGCCATATCAATATCGTAGTCCTCGAGGAACACGATGCGCCCCTCGAACTCTGGCATCCGCGAGTACTCATACACCTTGCGGATCAACTCCTGACCAGGCGTATCGTCTGGGTGCGCTTTGCCCGCGAAGATGACTTGCATGGGGCGCTGGGGATCGGAGAGCAGGCGAAGCAGGCGCTCAGGATCGCGAAAGAGCAGCGTGGCGCGCTTGTACGTGGCGAAGCGGCGGGCAAAGCCCAGGGTCAGCGCCTCGGGGTTGAGCAGGCTCGCGGCGGCCGCCACCGCCTGCGCCCCTTCGCCCACACGCATGCGCTGGCGTGCCACGCGGTCACGAGCGTACGCGAGCAGCTGGGCCTTGAGCTCACGGTGCGTCTCCCACAGCTCGCCATCCTGAGCTGACTCGATGTGTTGCCAGAGATCTCGATCGTCGAGGTGCTCGTACCAGTCATCGCCGAGGTGGCGGCGGTAGAGCGCGTCGAGCTGTGGGGCCAGCCAGGTGGCCGTGTGAACGCCGTTGGTGATGGAGGTGATGGGCACTTCGTCAGCCTCCACGTCGGGCCACAGGAAATGCCACATCTTGCGTGAGACAGCCCCGTGCAGGCGGCTCACCCCGTTGTGTTGTGACGACAGACGCAGCGCGAGCACGGTCATGCTGAAGCCGGGGCCCCAGTCGAAGTCTTCACGAGCGAAATTCAGGAAGGTGTCGCGGTCGATGCCCAGCCTCGGCCAAAAATCGTGGAAATAACGGTCCACCAGGTCATGGTTGAAGACATCGTTCCCAGCGGCGACAGGCGTGTGCGTAGTGAAGATCGCGTTGGCCGCCTCCACCTCGCAGGCTTCGCGGAAATTCAGCCCGCCGCCCTCCACCAGCTCGCGGCACCGCTCCAGCCCCATGAACGCCGAATGGCCCTCGTTCATATGCCAGACCAGAGGGTCCGCGTTGAGGGCACGCAGCGCGCGCACGCCGCCGATGCCCAGCATGATTTCCTGGGCGATGCGCATCTCCTTATCGCCTCCATACAGGCGTGCGGAGAGCGTGCGGTCACTCGGGGTATTTGGCTCGACATCGGTATCCATGAGGTACAGCGGAATACGGCCGACCTGGAGGCGCCAGACCTTGGCGTAGACCGTGCGGCCGGGCAATCCCACGCTGACCATGATCTCCTTGCCCCGTGGATCGGTGGCTGCGATGGCGGGAACCTGCGAAAAGTTCAGCTTCTCATAGATCGCTTGCTGCTTGCCCTCCCGAGTGATGCGCTGTCGAAAGTAACCCTGCGGGTAGAGGAAGCCCACGCCCACGAGCGGCAGGCCAAGATCGCTCGCCTCTTTGCAGTGGTCGCCAGAGAGGATGCCCAACCCGCCTGAGTAGATCGGCAGCGATTCGTGGAGCCCGAACTCCGCGGAGAAGTACGCGATCGTCTTGCCTGCCCACTCTGGGTGCGTCCGGCTGTACCACGTGCTCTCAGGGTGCATGTAGGCATCGAACTGAGCAAGCACACTGTCGTAGCGCGCCAGGAAGTCAGGATCTTCGGCCAGCCGATTGAGTCGCCCCGGCTCCACGTCTGTCAGCACACGGATGGCGCTGTGCTCGGTGCTCGTCCAGAGCTGAGGATCGATCGAGGCGTACAGGGCCTGAGCGTCCGCATTCCAGGTCCACCAGAGGTTATAGGCAAGCTCGTGGAGGCGAGCGATCCGGTGAGGGATGGCGGGAAAGACAGCCAACCGGCCGAGAATCTTCACACAGGACTCCTTACCGATGCAACGCTCTGCGATGTGCGCAATGGCGGATGATGGCTGGGCGCACGCACGACCAATATGTGCAACTACCGCGCCCCCGATTACTATTATTGTACCCGATGGCACACCCACACCGCCGGACGCGAAGCCAGGCGACACCTGCGCCGCCAGTTCCGTGCCAGGCTGCACGTGCCGGCGCGTGCCTACCGCCCGGGCACAGGATTGCTTTGATAGGCACAATCTAGGACGGGTATGCTGGGCAAGCGGTAGCGGAAAAGGTGCGCCACAGCGCACATATTTGCTGCCAGCCCAGGTGGCGGCTGGCGAGCGCGGCGATCGCAGCCGCGCGGAGAGGGATGCGACGATGACGGGTGGGCCTAGCGGCCGGGACGAGGCTTTCGCGGACGTGCGCAGCGCGGCGCGGCTCATGGCGAGTTTTCCTCGCCCGTGGTATGTGGCGGGCGGGTGGGCCATTGACCTGTACCTCGGCCGGGTGACGCGCGACCA
>CAYQFU010000232.1:4736-8217 GCA_964416775.1 uncultured Ktedonobacterales bacterium | reverse complement strand
CGACGAGCTAGTACGAATCCCCGCCGTGGCGCTCTTCGTCGAGCGGGCGCGGGCGCGGCGCGCCGATTTCACCTTCGGCGAGGCGCAGGCACCGCTCGTCGCGCAGCTGGTCGTGCAGCTGGACGGGCTGCCACTGGCGCTCGAGCTGGCGGCGGCCCGCCTCGACGCGCTGCCGCTTGCGACCATTGTCCACCGGCTGGGAGATCGGCTGCAACTGCTGCGCTGGGAGGCGGCCGACCTGCCGGAGCGCCAGCAGAGCCTGGAGGCGGCGGTCGGTTGGAGCTACGACCTGCTGAGCGAACCGGAGCAGCGGCGGTTCCGCTGCCTGGGCGTGTTTGTCGGCTGGGTGGCCCTCGACGCCATTGCCACCGTGGTCGCGGTAGTGGGGGCGGCCGGCGGGGCGGGCGACGAGAGAGGTGAGGGGAGCGAGCAGAGCGAGGGGGATGAGGGGCGCACCCTGGACGGGCTGGCGACGCTGGTGGAGCAGAGCTTGTAGCCTGGCCGCTCCCCGCCCCACAGGTCGTCGTCGGGCACCCTCCAGGCGTGCCCGTCGTGACGCGACTCTGCTCGCGCCCCTTGCCCTCCCGGTCGCCTTACCCCCTGGTTGTGTGGCTGGTACGGGTTACTCGTCCTCCTGCCCTCGCCGCCGCGAGTCGTCTTCCGCTGACGCGCATTGTGGCCGCCGGTCGCGAGTACATTGGCGTCCTTCCAGGTGGGGATGTAGGATAGGCGCAGTGGCGTCGCACGGGTGCGTGCTTAGTAGCAGGATGCCGAAGATGAAGTATTGCCCCAACTGCGCCCAGCCGCTGGTCATGCGCGAAGCCTTTGGCCGCGTGCGCCCGGTCTGCCCGAGCTGCGGCTTCGTCGGCTTCCGCGATCCGAAGGTGGCCGCCGCTGTCATCGTCGACCGTGCGGGCGACATCCTGCTGACCCGGCGCGCGCATGATCCGGGGCGCGGACTGTGGGGGCTGCCGGCTGGCTACATGGAGTGGGACGAGCCCGTGCAGGACGCCGCGGTCCGCGAGGCGCGCGAGGAGACGGGATTGGACGTCGGGCTGCGCCGCCTCGTCGGCGTCTATTCGTATCCCGCCCGCGGCGTGTTGCTGGTGGTGTATGCGGGGCGCATCGAAGGCGGCGAGCTCTGCGCGAGCGACGAGTCTGAGGAAGTGGCGTTCTTCCCGCCCAACGCCCTGCCACCGCTCGCCTTCCCCGAGAATGCGGCCATCATCGCGGACTGGCTGGCAAGTGAGCGCGCGGCAGGCATGGCGGACACGTCAGGCTGAACCGCGGCCAGCCGTTACCCGCGCACGGCCCGCGCGACCCGGAGCATGGCGTCCAGGCTCGTGTCCACATCCGCCTCGGTAGTCGCCCAGGACGAGACGCTGATGCGCATGGCCGTGCGCCCCTGCCACACCGTGCCGCCGCACCAGCAGGTCCCATCCTCTTGAATGCCCGCGATGACGCGGCGCGTGGTCTCGGCGTCGCCGAAGCTGACCAGCACCTGGTTGAAGACGACGTCGTTCAGGATCTCATAGCCCGCCGCCCGCAGACCATCCGCGAAGCGTGTCGCGTGCTGGCACGTGCGCTCCACCAGGTCCGCCACGCCCGCGCGGCCGAGTGCGCGCAGCGCCGCCCACACCTCTACCCCGCGCGCCCGCCGCGATATCTCGGGCGTGTAACTGGACGGCTCGCGCGCATCGCCCTGCGGCAAATACGCCGCCGAGATGGCCATCGCGGATGCCAGGACCTCCGGCGCGCGCACGAACGCCAGTCCACTGTCATAGGGCGTGTTGAGGTATTTGTGCGCGTCGGTCGCCCAGGAGTCGGCATCGGCGTAGCCACGCATGAGATGCGCGCGGCTCGGCGCGGCCGCCGCCCACAGCCCGAAGGCGCCATCCACATGCACCCACGCGCCCGCATCGTGCGCCTGGGGGATGATCTCCGCCGCTGGATCAAACGCACCGGTATTCACGTTGCCCGCCTGCAAACAGACGATGGCCGGTGGTGTGAGCGCCGGGAACGCGTCGGCGCGCATGCGGCCCTGTCCATCCACCGGCACGCGCACTACACGGTCGCGGCCGAAGCCTGCCAGCCCCAGCGATTTGAAAAGCGATGGATGCGCCTCTGCGCCGACCACGACAGTGACCGAGGGCGCGCCGAACAGGCCATCGGCTTCGACGTTCCACCCCGCACGCTCCAGCACGGCATGGCGCGCCGCGGCCACGCAGGTGAAGTTCGCCATCGTCGCTCCCGTGCCGAATCCCGCTCCCGTGCCAGCTGGCAGGCCGAGCAGATCCACCAGCCAGCGCAGCGCCACGGCTTCGAGCTGCGCCGCCGCGGGCGAGGCCACCACCAGCCCCGCGTTCTGGTCCCAGGCGCCGGCGAGCCAGCTCGCCGCCAGCGTCGCTGGCAGCGCGCCCCCGATGACGAAGCCGAAGAAGCGCGGCCCCGCGGATGCCATGGTCGCGGGGGATAGCGCGTCCAGCTCGGCCACGACCTGCGCGTCGTCGGTGGGTCGCTCTGGCAGCGGCGTGTCCAGATCGCTCAAGCCCGCGACCACAGCAGGATCGGGCCGCACCGGTCGCTCACTAAGGTGCTCCAGATAGCGCAGCGCCCGCTCCGCTGCATCGCGCAGGACCTCGCTCATACCTGGCCTCCCGGTTCGCTCTGCTAATCGACATCTCCCCAGTGAACGTGACCTCTGTGGCGCGCCTGGGGAGTTAGGGCGCCTTATCGCGGCCGCACGATGGAGCATCCCCATTGGCGTCCGACGGTGGGCGCGACTCCAGTGCTTGTGCTTGTGCGTGCCCGCTCAGGTCGAGCGCCGCCCGCGCCAGCCGCCGCACGTTTGGGGTGACGTCCTCAGGAGTGTGCGTGGTGCCGGCGAGGGTGTCGAAGCTCTCGAAGCTAGTCAGCATATGCAGCATGCTAACCGTCTCGTCGAGGGACGCTGCGTCCGGCTTGCCATACCGCTCGCCGATGCGCCGGACGATGACCCCCAGACCCATTCGCCGGCGTTCATCCCGCGCCCGTAGCGACTGCTCGAGGTCCGGGTCGAGCACGGCCAGGCCGCGCACCCGGCGGATAATGAGCCGGTGGGTGCCGTAGAAGTGACCGAAGATGCCAATGTAGGCCTCCAGCGCGTCCAGCGGCTCAGGCTGCCGGAAGGCGTCGCCCATATGGTCCATCCCGCCACGATTGGCCAGATCGTCGAAGATGGCTTCGAGCAGGCCAGCCTTGGAGCCGAACTGATAGTAGACGGTCATGCGTGCGACGTCGGCCTGGCGGGCCACGGCGTCGATGCTGAAGCTGGATAGCCCCTCGGGGCGGGTCAGCAGCGTGCGGGCGGCGTCGAGGACGCGCGCGCGCGTCTCGTCGGCGGCCGCCTGGCGCTTGCCAAGCTGATACGGTCGCGGCATACGGCTGACCACCTCTCAAATTAACTGTACTACCTATCTAAATTATACACGGTTTGGAGCGT
>CAYQFU010000232.1:0-4636 GCA_964416775.1 uncultured Ktedonobacterales bacterium | reverse complement strand
AAATAGCGGGGGTCAACCACACACTCTCGTCAAGGATCTCGGCAGGAGGCTCTATGCACAACGAAGACACAGCCATCCGATTCGAGCCGCAAGAGGGCGACTCGTTTGAGATGAGAAGGGAGCAGCAACCATGTCCAACCAACCCCTGACACCCAATGCCGTGGATGCGCACGACGATCTCCTGGCCATCCTCGCGGCCGGCCGCGAGCTCGGACCAGAGATGGATCAGGCGCTCGTCGAATCGTACCTGCGGAAGCACCCGGCGCCCGCCGCTGCCCGGCAGACCACTGCCGCCACTCAACCGGCTGCTGGCCGCGTGTGGCCTATGTACCCGTTCGTGGGCAGCATCGGCTTCCTGCTCGCCGTGGTGGCGTTCGTCGCCGTCCTGGTGGCGAGCGGCGGCCACGCCATCTGGCTCATCTGGCTGCCCATCGTGCTGGGCAGCTGGTGGTGGCGGCGCTGGCCCGGATATGGCCGGTGGGGCTATTACGGCTCTTACCCTGACCGGAGTGCGCGACACGACGACTGACGCGACGCGCATGCCGTGGGAGGTCAATCATGGCACTACAGATCACCAACCCTGATGCCCGCTACGCGCCGGTCACGCTCGTCGAGCCGGCGACCCTCGGCTATCTCCACATCGCGGCGGAGGTGCAGCCCCGGCGAGCGCCGTTCGTGCCCAACAGTCGCGAGAAGAACGCCCTCCTGACTCAGCTGAAGGCGCTCGGCCACCAGCTCGAGCAGCTCGACGATGTCGCGAAGGTCACGATCTTCGACGCCCTCGTCGTCGCGCCGCCGAGCGCCTACGTCAGACAGCGCGGCGACTCGATCCGCATCCCCCGCTTCGACGTCGTCGTGCTGATCGAAACGACGTCTCCCGCGGCCGCGCGCCAGGTGCAAACGACGGCGGCGTATCAGGCGCTCGTGGACGCCCTGGCACGCAAAGCCAGGCGGATGCACGTCATTGCCGCGCGCAACGCCAAGCGGATCGGCGACGTGGACAAGACGCGCCAGGGGGTGCTCCTCTTCAACTACTTCGTGGCCGACGACCCAGACGTGATGCTGGATCTGTGGGACTACCTGGCCGGGTGGTACGCGGCCGAGACCGGGCTCGACAACTCCACCCTGCTGGTGCCGCTGGAAGGCGAGCGATCGGACTATCTGGCCATCAACCACGCCCGCTGGGACGGAAGTCTGCTGGGCCTCGTCCTGCGGCAGCTCACGACGCCGAGCTTCCGGACGTATATGCTGGCCAACCTGGAGGCGAACCACGTTGGCGCCATGCCCGTGCTCTATCGGATCGCCGGCCTCCCTCGCCGGCGGACCGGCGTGGCACCCGCCTGGATCGCCGCTGTTGGCGTCGCGGCCCTCGGATTACCCCTCATCTTGCGGAGACGCCGCCGCCGCGCGTGATACCGTCCGCGGCTGATCGGTGCCGCATCGTAGCGGCGCGTGGATATGCGCCCGCCCGCATCGTCGGGGCGCATGGACACGCGCCCGGCCCGCGGGCGACCGCATCTCACCGAACCGCATCGACACGAGAAAGGACGATGAGCCACATGATCGATACCGTGGAAAGCCAGCTGAAGCAGCTAGGCGAAGATCGGGCGAAGGCGGAGCTGCGCGGCGACACACAGTTCCTCGGCCAACTGCTGGCTGACGACTTTGTGGGCGTCGGGCCGCGTGGCTTCACGCTCACCAGGGAGCAGTGGCTGGACCGCGTAGCTTCTGGCGACCTCACGTACGAATCCCTCACCTGGGACGACGTGCAGGTACGTGTCTATGGAGACGCCGGTGTGGCGATCGGCCGCGAGACGTCGAAGGCGACGTACAAAGGCCAGGATATTCCAGGCCAATTCCGCGAGACGCAGATCTTCGTCAAGCAAGGCGGGCGCTGGCGGTTGGCCGGCCTGCACCTGAGCCCCATCGCGGAGCGGCCCTGAATTCGTCTGACCTGCTACGCTGGACAGATTTGACACTCCCCCGCATAAATGCGGGAGATGCTCAGGCTACGCATGTCCCAACGGACTCCGTTAGCGCCTGAAGGGCCTGCCCGGCCCTACTTTGCTCTTGCCCTCGCCTCAGGATGTTCAGGGCGGCATTGTGGTCCCGATGCAGGCTCGTTCCGCAGTTCGGGCACGCATGCCACCGGACGGACAAGCCTTTGACCACCAATCCCCCACAGCCTGAACAGACCTGCGAGGTGAACGCAGGATTGACCGCCACGACTGCCTTCCCAGCCTCTGCCGCTTTGAAAGACAGGATGCGCAAGAACGTTCCCCAGCCCACATCGGCTATCGCCTTGGCGAGGTGGTGGTTCTTGAGCAGGTTGGTCACCTGCAACGACTCATGATAGATGGTGTCGTACTGGCGCACCAGCGCTAGCGCCGCCTTGTGATGAAAGTGCTGCCGTGCCCGGCGGACCTTGGCGTGTGCCTTGGCGAGCAGCGTGACCGCCTTGCGGCGGCGGGTGCTGCCCTTCTGCCGACGCGAGACACGACGCTGCGCCCGCTTCAGGTTCATCTGCGCGACATGGAAGATGCGTGGGTTCTCCATGGGTTTCCCGTTGGCCAGTGTGGCGAACGACTCTAGCCCGAGATCAATGCCGGTTTCCTCACCGGTGCAGGGCAAGGGCTTGATGGGCACATCCGCGCACGAGAAGCAGGCATACCAGCCATCGGCTTCCTGCGAGATGGTGACGGTCTTGGGGGTGCCTTCCAGTGGCCGGGACCAGCGCACGGCAATCCGCCCGATCTTGGAGAGCACCAGAACGCCATGGTCCAGCGTGGCCCCGTTGCCGAATTGCTTGTAGGTGAAGCTGGTATAGCGGATGCTGCCTTTGAAGCGGGGATAACCCGGTGTCGCGCCCGTTTTCACCCGACGAAAGAAGGCGTGAAAGGCCCGGTCGAGGCGGGTGAGCACATCCTGCAACACCTGCGAATGGATGTCGCGGTATTCGGGCCGCGCCTGCTTGATGTCCGGCAGTTGGGCGCCCTGGCTGGCAGCCGTGATGCTCACGGCGCACCTGCGCCAGGCTTCCCGACGCTCCTCCAGCGCGGCGTTGTAGAGTTCGCGGCACCGACGCAACACAAACGCCATCGTCCCTGCCTGCTGGGCCGTGGGCTGGAGCTTGTACTTGTACGTCTTGCGCACGGTGGGCTGGTCCATCTACGTCCTACTCTGGCGCTCGATATACCGCTGAATGGTCTCCTGACCCACGTTGCCCGCTGTGCTCAGGAAGAACGAGCGGGTCCACAGAGACGGGAGTTTGCGCAAATGCGGGAACTGCTCACGCAAGTCGTGCGCGCTACGGCCTTTGATGAGTCGTGGAATGTCCGATGGCCGCGTGTAGGGATTCGCGCGGAGGAACAGGTGGACATGATCGGGTTGGATCGCCAGCCGAATGATCTCCCAGTCATGTTCAGCCGCTACCTCTCCAATGATCTGCTTCAGACGGTCATGCACCAGGCCGACCAGCACCGTCCGGCGTCGCTTAGGACACCAGATGATGTGGTACACGACGAGGTGTACGCTGTGTTGTTCATGTGTGTAGTCCAGGTTGGTATGATGCCACAGAACAACACCGTCTGCAAGGCGAGAGGGCCATTCATCCCCCGGCTGAAGACCGGGGGCTTTCTGGCCCATTTTCTGTAAGCCCTGTGCTCAGCTCGAGTGTCGAGCCATGTGCCAGGGTGACAGGCAAGGGGCCGTGATTCCCGGGAACCGCACCCACGTTGGTTTGCACAGCCGTTACCATAGCGCCTGCTGTGGCACCACTCGCGAACGTAGCATGGAGATACTCTTCCCCCACGTAGCCTCCGCCACACCCTCCGCCATTCGGTTGTTGCCGAGAATAGGCGCTATCACACGATTTCCAGGCGTTGAGTTGACCACTGTACGGCGTCAGCGTGTCGATGCGAATCGAAGTGCCTTGCACGACGTGCGACTGCGTCGGGGAGCCATTGCAGATCGAGACGTCAAAGGAGCCGCCCTGCTCCTTGAGGACGGGATTCACCATAGCGGGTGGCAGCGTGAAGCTCCCGGAGGCCCACGCGTTGCTGGATACGGCAGTCTGCACCTGAAGGGGCTTGAGCGGAGTGCCGTCGGGGAGCATCACGGCTGGATTGGCCAGGCCGAGGCTGATCCGCGAGATGAACAGATCGCCGGCATGGACCGCGCCGCTGGACAGCCCCTGGTTCCACCGGCACGCGGCTGCTGCCTGTGCCGGATCGGCCGTTGGCAGAGGGGTGGCCGCTTGCGTGGCAGTGGGTGTCGGAGGGAGAACCGCCGTCGCCGTGTTGGACGAGCGAAGGGTGGACTGTGTCGCACCTGGGCTACCGCAGCCTACCAGTAACATGCCTGCTAGAATGGCTCCTACCCAGGTGCTCTTGACCCGCATCCTGCTGACCTTTCATCGCGCCCTGCACTACGAACACTCCCCCCACGTACGCGTGCTGTGCCATGAGGGTCGTACGGCGTGGTTGCGGCTAAACGTAGCTTAGCCGCTTTCCTGCCAAGTCTACCACACCCCCCGCAAGATGCGAGCGGTGTTGGGGTGCGCCATCCCGCTCCAGCACGTTTGCGCCGCCCGGCGCGCGAACGCGCGTGCGAGGGAAGGTGTCGTCCACTCCCCAGC
>CAYQFU010000231.1:5500-8255 GCA_964416775.1 uncultured Ktedonobacterales bacterium | reverse complement strand
CATTCGCTCTAGTCCGACGCGCCTCGGAATCCAGGAGGCCGACGCGGGCAGCCGCACTCGACGGGGGCACGTAACCAGGCCGGGTCGCAGAGCGTGCGGCGGCCGCTCCGCTGTTGACCGCGCGTGAGCGAATGTGCAAGTCAGCGCCCGCATCCCAGGTCTGCGACCACAGGCTCTGGCGATCTGAGGTCTCGCGCCTGTCGACGTCCGCGAAAGCGGCGGGACATGCTGATCGTCCCTCCTTCTCATCAGGAGCAGCACACCTGGCCGCGCCAGACGACGGATGCCGCCAGGCGCGGCCAGGTGTGGTCAGGTGCTGGCGCGAGCTGACCGGCGTTGGAGGTTACTTCGGAGCCAGGCCGGCCAGGGCGGTGGCGAGCGCGCGAATGGCGGCAGTCGCGGCCTGGTGGGCAATCACATAGGGGTGGCGCCCGGGTGAGCGGACATCGCTCATCGGGCGCCAATCTCTTTCCTGCGTAGCGCGGGATCGCGCGGCTGCCCGAATCGCTCGCTGTCGCGCGCGACGCTCTCCAGTCCGACGCCGTCTTGACCGACGCCCTCGGGTCCTTGGTCTCGTCGGCCTATCTCGCGGTAAAGGGCCTGGAATGCGACTACTTCAGAGACAAGCCGGCCGAAGAGGAGGCGCGGCTGCACTGCTACAAGGATTAGGCACCCGAAGGACGGACCCACGCGCCCGAGGCGAGCCAGATGCGAGCGGGGCTCCCATCCAGGTGGATCGGAGCCCCAGTGTGCCAGGCAGGTGGACTGTACAGGATCTACGCCATGAGGGCACCTGCCAGCCGCACGAGCGTCGCCGCTTGCGCGCCTGTCAACGTCTTCCCACTCTGCGCATTCACTTCGTTGATGTAGGCGCCGAGCACCTGGTTGGAAGCCGACTGAACGCCGAGTCCCCTGAGCAGTTCGGCGACGAGTAACTTGGCGCAGAGAGAGCGACCATCATTCGCACCCGTGTCGAACTGCCGCGTCAGGGCGCACAAGCTGTCGGACGTGACCTGAACGGTGAACACGGCTGAGCCTGTGGCGGTGTTGCCGGCCTTATCGGTGGCGCTCGCCGTGAGCGTATTCGCGCCGGCACTGAACGAGTAGGCGGGGCCGTTGGCGTCCTGACAGGTATCGGATGCGATGCCGGACAGGCTATCTGAGGCCGAGCAGGTGATGTTCACCGTCTGGTCCACTGTGTACGTCTCCGCGTTGCCCGCATAGGTCACTGTGGGCGGCGTCTTGTCGATGTTGATGCCGCTGACCTTCGCCGTGGCGGAGTTGCCGGCTGCATCTTTGGCCGTTCCCGTGACCGATTGGCCAGCGCCCTCCGTGCTGAGAGTCGTCGGGCTGGTGCACGAAGCTAAGCCGGAGCCCGACGCCGGGTCGGAGCAGACGAAGCTGACTGTGACGTCGGTGTTGTTCCAGCCATAGTTATTGGCTGCCGGCGAGCGCGAGCCGTTGATGGCCGGCGGGGTGGCGTCGATTTGGACGGTCACGGTGTTGCTGGGAGCCGTCTTGTCCTCGACGTTGCCCGCCTTGTCTACACTCCAGAAGGAGATCTGATGTTTGCCGTCGCCCGAAATCGTGAACGGCGCGGAATAGGTCTGAGTAGCCCCGCCATCCGCCGTGTAATACGTGCCGGCAACAGTCGCGGAGCCATCTGGATCGCTGGCTGAGAGCGTCACCGTCACCGGGCTCGTGTACCAGCCTGCGGCGCCCTCCGTGCCCGACAAAGCGGCGGTCGTCTGTGGAGCGCTGGTGTCCGACACCGCAGGGGCGAGCGAGCAGGACCCGTCGGCGTTGGTCACCTTCACGATGCTCGAAGTCTGCGTGGCATACAAGCATCCATCGGGGCCTACCGTGGCGAAATCGCCACGTGAGCCACCCGTGAAGACATCCGTGAGCGTCGGGGGAGTGGTGGACAGGTCAATCTTCGTGATGGTGCCGTTGTTGCGATTGCCCAGGAGGAACGGACTGCTCTGGCTCCGCGACACCCCCAGGCCGTCGACCTCGGATATGGACACGATTGGCGTCACCGCTCCGGGAGTAGCTGATCCCGTGCCGGCGATGCGCGTCACTTTGGCACCGAGTACCGCCACGTAGAGCGTGCCATCCGGAGCGACCGTGAGTCCGTCAGTGGCGCCAGGCGAAGCATAGACGGAAACAGTGCCTGGCCCGCTCGCGAAGCTGGAGACGCGGTAAACATTCGGCGTGCACGGCCAGGACGAGACGAACAGATCGCCGCTCACGGGATCCGTCGCGATCCCTTCGGCGTCACAGATGCCTGTCGCTACCGTCCGGATGACGGTCCCATTGGTGGGATCGAGCTCGGCTACCTCGCCTGCTGCCCGAAGCGCCACATAGAGGTGACCTGCTTTGTCGAAGGCGATACCTGTCGGGTCGCCCGAAATCGCATTTGCGCTTACCTGCATAGCCGGCGAAGCGGCACCGCCTGTCGGGCCGAACTTGTAGAGATGGGCATCTGCCTGATCCATCACGAACAGGTTGCCAGATGGATCGAACGCCAGCCCGATCGGTCCGAAGGCGGAGTTGTTGGGCAGGCCGGTAACGAAATCACTCGCAGCGAAGCCGTTCGACGCGGTATACGCCAGGGCACGATGCCCTCTCGTGGTCGTAGCCAGCACACCCACGAGCACGACAGCGACGATCACGCTGACACCGACGAGCAACCTGAAACGCCTGCTCACACGCATGGTTAGACGCCTGATCATGTCGACTCCACCCTTCTCAG
>CAYQFU010000231.1:0-5400 GCA_964416775.1 uncultured Ktedonobacterales bacterium | reverse complement strand
CGGTTGGTGCTCTTGTATCACCTCTTCAGGTGGGAGCCGCCCTATCACACAGATTACCTACCTCTGCTGGCAAGAGGGAATCTATGCCAGACCATGATAGGCGATGCCTGGCTGAAGGGCGCGATTGATCGTGGCGATCCTTGAGGCCCAGGTCCATGCGAGCACGGGGTGATCTGATGCATCGGTGGAGAATGCCAGAGCTTGTACCGGGATGCCATATTTATCGGTAGTCAACGTTACGGCATTCGTCCACGATGATGTGAATGAATTGATGAGGTCTTACTCTCGGATTCTCACTGCTGTGTCAAGCAGTGAGAGCAGGCGGCCCGGACCCGCGGGATGGCCAGGTCCGTCTGTTGCAGCAGCCCGCATCATCGCCCACTTCCCAGTGGACATGAACTCGAGGCACGTTGTGTACACGCCATTTCCGGCTACGAGAGCGCCATACTCATCAGGCGCATGCGTGTCTCATCGCCGAGCGAATAATGGGACGCCAGGCTGCCATCCTGCTCGTTCAAGACATAGACCTCAGCCGGCCGCTCGCTGACAGCGGTGCCCTGGTAGGTGATCTGAAAGGCGTATAGATAGACTTTCCCTTGAGAGAAGAGGGCTGGCCCTGCCTGATTGTAACTGGCACACCAGGCGGTGCTTCCGTCGCTCTCCCGCAGTGCACAGAAACTCTCGCCCTGGTTGATCGACGAGCCATAGATATGGTTCGGAGGCGCAAACGGATTGATAAGGAGCGGAGTCTGCCAGGTCCACAGCTGCTTGCCATCCTGGCTTTGGAAGGCAGTCAGGGTGTTGATGCCTGGATTGGCGACCCCGACCACATACAGCACCTGATTGTACAGCGCCAGGCTGAACTGGCGACCAGCCTCCTCAGATCGCTGTGTCGGGTTGCTCCAACGGGGCGAGCCATCCCGGGCATTCAAGGCAAACAACGTAGAACGCGGGAACGGCCCGGAAACAATTCCGTGGGACTCCATCACCTGCCCTTCTCTGAGGACATAGACCGTTCGCTCATCGGCGCGAATGCTCACTTGGACCAGGGAAGACAACTGGTCAGTGATTGTGTTGGCAACCTCGCGCCGCCAGATCTCGCTGCCATCGTCCAGACGCAGGGCCCGCAGGATCGCGCGATCGTAGGTGTTTCCCTGAGTGGCTGGAAGAAAGTACGCCTCTTGCTCAACGTAGACGGCATTGCCCGTCACGACAAACTCGTCCGCGGCATACCCGGCTTCTGGCGAAGCGCTCCAGCGGCGCTGCCCGCTCGTGCCGTCCAGAGCCTCAACCCTTCCGTCCACTTCCAGGTAGAGGGCGCCACCGGCGGCAATAGGGTGCTGGACGCTCGCGCCATCCAGGGTGGTCGTCCAGAGCGTGCGGCCGCTGTGCGCATCCAGAGCCGTCACCTGTCCATGTTGGCCGCCCTTTGGAAGCATCGCAACGGTCACAAAAATGGTGGCGCCGGCGGCAATGATGGCCGCGCCCTGGACAGAGGCGATACCAGCACCTGTGAGCACAGCAGTCTGCCAGAGTTTCTGCCCATCAGCGCTACGCACCGCCTCGGCGGTAAGCGTCACAGAAGTGGTGGCCAGATCGGTCATCGCGTGGACCGGCTTATCCCACAGCAAACGGAGCGCGTAAAGAACCGTCCCGGGCTGGGGAGGAGGTGCAGCAGGAAGCAACGGATTGCTACAGGCAGCCAATGAGCAAAGCAAGAGGAGCACGGGAAGCATCATCGACCGATGCATCCTCGTCTCTTGACCAGCAGAGCGCACCTGGTGCGGCCACATAACAGGTTGCCTTTCACTGATGAGGGAAGGAAAAATGGAGGGGAGTGCTCATAGCTTTCCGACAGCAATGCTACATGGGAGCAGGGAAACACAGGAGGGTCATCTGTCCTATTCTTCGAGGCTCCCCGCCGTGTACCCTGGCGGGTCAGCTCGTTGTTGAGGAACGCGGAAAGCGCCAGACGCGTCTAGACTCTCGCGTCGAAAGATGGGCCCTTTGCCCCATCACTCGTGCCGGCCGGCAGGCTATGCTTGTGCTGCGAGAGCGCGATGATGTTCCGCTCAGCGAAGGAGAAGACCGTGGCATCCTTGCCCAATCGCAGCCAGCCACATGCACCGGGCGCTCCGCCGGAGCGCAACCAACTCGCGCTCGTGAGCTTCGTGCTGTCCCTCGTCTTTCCTGGCGTCCTCCTGCTCAACCTCGCCTCGGCCGGCATCGTCGTGTTCCCGTGGCTCCTGCCCCGCATCGTGAGTAACGTAGTCGCGCTTGTGGCGACTCCGGCCGTGATCGCCGCGCTTGTGACCGGGCATATCGCGCTGAGTCGCGCCAAGCTGTATCCCGCCCCGCAAGCGCGGCGAGGCTTGGCGATCTCCGGGCTGGTGCTTGGCTACCTGTCCCTCGCGGTGGTCCTGGGTGTGGTTGGGCTCGTTATCTGGTTCGCCACCCACCCGATCAGGATGCACCTTGTCTTTTAGCCCCAGGCTGTGCCGGCATGGCATCCGGCACAGCCTCACCACAAGCGCAACGAGTGTCACCGCGGGCCCTTCGACCGCGGGCTCTATCGCGAACGCAACCGGGTGGAGCGGCTCATCACCGGGAGATGGTCGGTGGTTGGTCATGTAGGGCCCGCGCCCCGTACAGGTGCGGGCGCGAACTGACCAGCGTCGGGGTTACTTCGGAGCCAGGCCGGCCAGGGCGGCGGCGAGCGCGCGAATGGCGGCGGTCGCGACCTCGGCGGCGTCGGTAGCGGTGGAGGATTGCGCCTGCTGCTGGCGCAACTGGGTGAGCTGGGCCTGGAGGGTGGCCAGCTGGGCGTCGAGATCGTGGGCGCGGGCGTTGGCGGTGGTGAGGGCGTTCCAGATGGCGAGCAGGGTTTCGCCGGCGCGATCGGCGCGCACGCGGTTCTCCTGCTTGTCGTAGGTGAGGACGAGGCCGCCGTCGCAGGGGACGAAAGAATCAGTGGGGGTGTAATAGGTCTCGGCGAGCAGGGCGTGCTGCGAGACGTCGTGCTCGAGGACGTAGGCGGCCATGCCGGAGTGCAGGACGACGCCGGTCTTGTCGTCGCGGGCCGAGCCGTCGGGCTGCTTCACGAAGGTCATGCTGGGTGCTCCTTTCAGGTAGGTCCACAGGTCGTCCCAGGGATAGGTGCCGGGGCAGCGCGCGCGGTTGACGGGATCGATGCTGAAGTGGCCGGTGATGCCGCCCTCGGCGTTGGCGGCGCGGGCGGGGATGTTCCAGCGCTCGCACAGGTGGCGGATGAGGGCGAAGCTGGCGGCACACTGGGCGGGGGTGAGCGCGTCGGAGTTGTCGGCGTGGGGCTTGACGTGCTCGATGCTGAAGGTCAGCCAGTTGGGGTTGACGCCGGCCGGCCACCAGGGGGCGTGACCGGAGGAGAGGACGCCGTTGCCCCAGGCGGTGTCGGACTCGCGCACACACTGGACGATGGCGCCGTCGCGGCCGACGACGTAGTGGGTGCTGGTGGGCGGATCGTTCGTCTGGAAGTAGCGGGCGATGGCCTGGGCGCTGTCGCCGCCGGCGGTGCCGTGGACGATGATCCAGCGGGGAGTGTGGCCAGCGCGGCCGGACCAGTGGTGCTCGGTGGCGATCCACGCGGCGCCGGGGTAGTCGGGCGGCTGGTTGGACGGCGTGCCGGTCTCACGCACGGCGGGGGCGCGGCCGGCGATGGCGAGGGCGGCGACGGGCCGCGAGGCGGCCACGACGGCGTCGGGATAGAGCTGGAGGACATCGCCGAGGTCATAGTTGTCGCCGTCGGCGCACCACCAGCCATTGGGCAGGGGATCGCTGGGGCCGGCGTTGTCGTGCCGGCCGGCGAGCATCACGGCATGATAGCGCAGGTCGGGGCCGGCGTTCTCGCCCTTGCCGGTCTTCCAGTCGCGCAGGGCCGCGCCGTGGGCGGTCTCGAAGACGATGGCGCGGCGGCCGGCGTAGCGGTCGAAGAAGTCGTGCCAGAGGGTGTCGGGCATGGGCTCTTGATAGGGCAGCTCGGCCACGGTGAAGCCGTCGCGGCGGGCCTGCTCGGCGAGCGCGGCGAACGTGGCGCTGCCGTTGGGGCCGCAGCCGCCCCAGGCGCGCAGGCGCTGGTAGGTGGCGTAGACGGTGGAGGGGTCGCAGCTTCGCTGGTCGGCCCAGGCTTCGGCTTCATCGAGGGCATCAGGTCCACAGTCGCCGGTGAGGCCGTGGACGAACTCGGACTGGCGGTGGATGCGACCGGGCAAGAGGCGATCCGGCATGGCGAAATCCTCCTTGAGCAAGACCAAACGAGTCGGAAGGTCCATTCCTTTGGGTGGATGGATGGGCGCGGCACGTTAGCGCAGGGCGATGTGCTGGCCGAGGATGCTCCAGAAGAGCGTCCAGGTGAAGGCCGCGATGGAGAGCGCGAACGGCGCCCAGATGCGCCAGCCGTCGGTGCGGGCACGGTGGGCTTCCTCGTGGGCGCGGAAGGTCTCCGCGGAGACGTAGTCGTGCAGGTCGTCGCGGGTGGCGGCGGCGGCGACGCGCTCGCTCAGATCGTGAATCTCGGCGCGAATGGCGCGCAGCTCGGCCAACACGGCTTCGTCCACGCCGGGTGCGCCGCTCGCCCCTGCTCGACGCATAGCATGCCTCCTTTCGATGCGGGTGAAGCTGGCGTCCAAGTCACCGCGGCCACAGGTAGAGCGGCGAGTACAGCACCTCGCCGTAGAATGGCAACACCGCCCCGTTATTGTCGGCGATGTACGCCACCAGCTGGTTCACCCCCTGCCCCGCCGACCCCTGACCCGCCACCCATAGCGACGGGTCCAGCACCAGATACGGATCCCCTCCGCTGTTCAGGTTCACCGTCCCCGTCCCCTGCGTCCCCGTCCCGCCCCCACCATGCCCCGGCGCCGGGATCGCCACCCCCTCCAGCGAATACGTCCACCCCGGCCCATCGAACACCCCCGCCCGGTTCACCAGCAACCCATCGTGATAGATCCACAACCACGTCGACGTGATCGCCGCGTTGCCGTTGCTCGGATTGTTCAGCACCCCCATCACCAGCGACCCATCCACCGGCACCAGCGCCATCCAGCCCGCGTCCCCCTCCGACCCGCCGCCCGTCGTGCCCACCCATTCCCCCCGCGGCACCACAAACGTCTGCGTCGGATCGGTCAATGCCCCCTGCGGCGCGAACGGAATCTGCACCTGCCCCGCATCGGCGATGGTCCACACATTGGCGCTCGCCAGCGGATTGGCGTACGGCCCGTAGTAGACCCCCAGCATCTTCAGCGTGTTCACGTCCGTGTACCACGCATCCAGCAGCTGCTCCGCCTTCGCCCGCACCTGCACCCCCGCCGGCGTCGGATCCTGCGTGCGGAAGCGCTGCACCACGTGATACGTCCCCAGCGCATC
>CAYQFU010000230.1:0-8289 GCA_964416775.1 uncultured Ktedonobacterales bacterium | reverse complement strand
TCGTCGAGGCCCACGGCGGCCAGGTCGGGATCGAGAGCGCAGTCGGAGAGGGGTCGACCTTCTGGTTCACCCTGCCGCTGGCCAGCGCCCCCGGCAGCGCATAGACGTGGCGCCGCTCGCGCCGCTCGACCGGGGCGTCTGCCAGACGCCGCTGGAAGGCCGCCGGCCGATGCTCGACGCGGTGGTCGAGCGTGCCCACCGGCCGTAGCGTCTCGCCGTGTTGACCCGCTTGCCCGCCCGGCTTCTCACCTCTTCCCCAGCGACGGTGGCGGGAACTGGAGTAGGGGCCTTCACTCCACCGGCTCGACCGCCAGCACCTTGTGCGGATGCCAGGCCTGCGCTTCCGCGTCCCAGCGCAAGATCCCCAGGAAGCGGCCGTCCGCCGCGTATGCCCGCAGCAGCCGCGGCTCGGCCGTCTCGGCCATCTCACCGTCCGTCCGCGTGGCGCCGCTCTCGTGTACCTCGCTCGCCCGTTCCTCCACCCCCCGCGGCCCCTCGTCCCCGGCCAGCGCTGTGAACCGCAGCGGCTGCCCGTTGCGCAGCCGTGTCTCGCTCGCGCTCTCCAGAATGGCCGCGCGCCGCTCCAGCAGCGCCTCATCTGGCGCGAACAGGTGATCCGCCCACGTCCCCTCGACCAGCGCCCGCTCCAGCGTCTCCAGCGTTATGGCGCTCTCCAAGTGAAACGGCCCGCTGCGCGTCCGCACCAGCCCTGCCAGGTGCGCTCCCGGCCCCAACCGCTCACCCAGGTCATATGCCAGCGACCGGATATACGTCCCTTTGCTGCACGTCACGTCCAGCACCAGGTCCGGCGGCTCCCAGCTCACGATCTTCAGCGCCTGGATTTCCACCCGCCGCGCCTCCACCTCCACCGCCTCGCCCGCTCGAGCCAGCTTGTAGAGCGGCTGTCCCTCGCGCTTGATGGCCGAATAGACGGGAGGCACCTGCATCTGCCATCCCAGGAATCCCGGCAGCGCCGCTTCGATCGCTTCACGTGTCAGCGTCACTGGCGCCGTCCGCACCACCGTCCCTTCGGCATCATACGTATCCGTCACCACGCCAAAGCGGATGGTCGCCCGATACTCCTTACCGCTCTCGCTCAGGTACTCCGCCACGCGCGTCGCCTGCCCCAGCAAGATCGGCAGCACGCCCGACGCCGCCGGATCGAGCGTGCCCGCATGGCCCACCCGCTTTTGCTTCGCCAGTCGCCTGACGCGAGCCACCACGTCGTGCGAGGTCATGCCCACCGGCTTGTTGATGTTGAAAATGCCGTCCATTACACCCCTCGCGGCTACACGCCCCCGCCGCGGCTCTCCTGGCTCGCCATCGCCTGCTCCACATAGGGCAGCACCGTGGCCTTCGCCTCCGCGATGCCCATCGCCAGCGCGAAGCCCGCCGCGCGCACATGCCCGCCGCCGCCGAAGTGCGCCGCCATCGCCGCCCCGTCGTATGGTCCCGCCGTACGCACGCTCACGCGCGTGGCTCCGTCCTCCTGCTCCTTGAAGAGCACCGCCACCCCGGCCCCCTCGACGTCGATCAGGTAGGACGGCAGCCCATCGTCCATATCCGCCGTCGCCCCCGCTGCCGCCAGCATCTCGCGCCGCAGCTCCGCCCACAGCAAGCGCCCGCCGCGCGCGCTCTCCAACGTCGCCAGCACCAGCCCCCACAGGCGCGCCTTGGGCAGCGGCTTCATGCGGTACACAGGCTTGATGATCTCCTGCGGCACCGCCCCTCGGCTCACCAGATACGCCCCCGCCTCCAGCGTCCGCGGCGTGGTCGCGTCGAATTCAAAGGCGCGCGTGTCCGTGATGATGCCGGCCAGCAGGCACACCGCCGCCTCGCGCCCGATCGCCACTCCCCGGTTCAGCAGCAACAACGTCAGCAGCTCCGCCGTCGCCGCCGACGCCACGTCGATGATGGACACCTGCCCGCAGCCGCGCGACGTGACGTGATGATCCAGGTTCAGGATCGTCGCCGCGTCGAAAAACGCCCGGTGTCGTTCGTACAGCGCGCCATAGCGCGTCAGCTCGCCCGCGTCGAGGGCAATCACCAGGTCGAAGCGTTCGTCTGGCAGCTCCGTGACCACGCGCCCAATGCCTGGCAGAAAGTCGTAGCCTGGCGGCGGCGCATCCGGCACGGCCACCACACAGTCCTTGCCCAGCGGCTCCAGTGCGTACGCCAGACCCAGCGCCGAACCCAGCGCATCTGGGTCGGGATGCTCGTGCCCCAGCAGCAGGATACGTCGCGCTGGCTCGATTAGGCGCCACGCCGCCTCAGCCGCCTGGTCGTCGATGCCCGCCGCCAGGATGCGTGCCAGCCCTTCAGCGGCGTCTGGCTCCGCCCCGGTCGTCGTGCCACGCTCGTCCCGTCTCGCCCCTGCCGTTGTGCCGCTCTCGTCCTGCCGTGTGGCCATCTCGATGCACTCCCCCAACTCGCTCGTCCGTGCTCATCCAACCTTCGCCCTCGCCCACGCCCTTCGCCTCACCCGCCCACCGTCGTCCGCTGTGAGCGGACTGCGTGGCCGCTCGCCAACCCGGCGCGACGTGATGTGCCGGTCTCTCGTTCTCGCGCCGCTCCCCTCTCCACCGCGCCCGCACTCTCTGCTCTGCCGCGATAGGGAGGGATCGGGGAGGGGCTTCCACCATACGAGAAGGCGCTGGACCGTCGGGCCGTGCCCGCGCCCCAGCGCCCTCTTGTATCCCATCGATCAACCGATCAGCTGCTCAGCGCTCAGGTTGGGCGCCCGGTCGCGTCTCGGCCAGCGGACCCCCCGCCGATGGTCTCGTGCTGTCTTCCGCCTGCACCTGGCGCATCAGCTCGATCACCCGCGCGCCGCGCGCGATGGACTCGTCCAGTCGGAAGCTGATCTCCGGTGTATAGCGAATGTTGAGCAGCTGGGCCAGCTCGTGGCGCAGAAAGCCCGTCGCGTGCTCCAGTGCCCGCATCGTGGCTCGCTGCTCCTCCTCGCTGCCCAGCACGCTGACAAACACCTTGGCGTGCCGCAGATCGGCCGAAACCTCCACACTCGTCACGCTCGCGAACCCCACACGGGGGTCTTTGAGTCGCATTTGGATCAGCTCGCTCAAGTCTACGGCGATCTGCTCGCCGAGTTGATCCTGGCGTCGGTTATGGGCCATGCTCCACCTCCTGCGGCTAGGGCCGGGCAAGTGCCCGGCAATGCCCGGCCGAGACAAGCGGATCTGCGCCGCTTCGCTCTTAACCATAACCCGCCGCGTTCACCGCCGCAAGTCATCGTGGATCTAGACGCGTACTTTGCTGAACGCCTCGATGATGTCGCCGGCCTCCAGTTCAGTGAAGCCTGCCAGCACGATGCCGCATTCGAAGCCTTGCAGCACTTCGCGTACATCGTCCTTGCCGCGCCGCAGAGACTCGATGCCGCCGGTCCAGACCGTCGTGCTACCACGCTGCACCCGCACCTGCGAGTTGCGCACGATCTTGCCGTCGGTCACCTTGCATCCACCGATCACGGTAGATCGACCCGCCTTGAACAGCTGCAGCACCTCAGCATGCCCATCCACCTGCTCGCGATACACCGGCTCCAGCAGACCCTTGAGCGCCGCGTCGATGTCGTCCACCAGCTTGTAGATGACGTTGTAGTAGCGAATATCCACACCCTGGATGCTCGCCATACGCTGCGCCGCGCCATCCGCCTTGACGTTGAAGCCGATGATGATCGCCTTCGACGCCGCCGCCAGGTCCACGTCCGTCTCGCTGATGTCGCCGATACCGTCACGGATCAGGCGCACCTTGAGATTCTCGTCGCCGACCTGCGACAGCGCATGCTTGATGGCCTCTGCCGACCCCTGCACGTCCGCTTTGACGAGCAGGTTGAGCTCCTTGACCGTGCCCTCGCGCATCGCCGCGTAGAGCGTGTCGAGCGTCACGTTAGCCTGCGCCGCGGCAAAGTCCTGGCTCCGGCGTTGCTCCGCAATGGAGCGCGCCGTCTTGTCGTCGGCCACCACCTCGAAGCGGTCTCCGGCCTCCGGCACCTCAGGCAAGCCCAGAATGCTCACGGGTGTGCTGGGACCAGCCTTCTTGATGCGCTTGCCAGTGTCGTCAAACATCGCGCGCACCTTGCCGTAGATGGTCCCCGCCACGATCGTGTCGCCCAGCTTGAGCGTCCCCTCCTGCACGAGCGCCGTCGCCGTGGCGCCGCTGGCCTTCTCCATACGGGCCTCGATGATCACGCCGTGCGCCGCACCGGTGGGATTCGCCTGCAAGTCCTGCAGGTCCGCCACCAGCAGCAGCATCTCGAGCAGCTCCTCGATGCCCGTCCCGCGCTTGGCCGAGACCGGCACCGCGATCACGTCGCCGCCGTACTCCTCGATCACCACGTCGTTGTCGGCGAGCTGCTGCTTGACGTAGTCCGGGTTGGCCCCCGGCTTGTCGATCTTGTTGATCGCCACTACGATGGGCACCTTGGCCGCGCGCGCGTGGTCGATGGCTTCCTTCGTCTGCGGCATCACGCCGTCGTCCGCCGCCACCACGATGACCGCGATATCGGTCACCTGTGCGCCGCGGGCACGCATCGCCGTGAACGCCTCGTGGCCTGGCGTGTCGAGGAACGTAATCTTGCGCCCGTTGACCTCAACCTGGTAGGCGCCGATGTGCTGCGTAATACCGCCGGCTTCGCCGGCCGCCACCTTCGTATTGCGAATCGCGTCCAGCAGCGACGTCTTGCCGTGGTCTACGTGGCCCATCACGGTGATCACCGGTGGCCGTAGAGCGCGGTTGGCATCCTCCGCCACCCGGCCCGCCTCGGTGGGCGTCTCGCGCTGGGCGCGTGCCGCCACTGCCGCGCGGGGCGCCGGTGCCGCGGCCTCCTCCGGCTCGTAGCCGATCTTCGCGGCCACCTTCGCGGCCGGCTCATAGCCGACTACGTCGTTGATGCTGGCAAAGATGCCCAGGCCGATCAGGTCACGAATCAGCGCATTCGGCGTCACACTTAGCAGGTCCGCCAGGTCCTTGACGACGATCTGCGCCGGAATCTTAATGGGGCCGGTCGGCGCTACCGCTACCGCACGCTGGGTGGTCGGTGCCGCGCTCGGGCCGCCGCGGCCATTACCGCGCCCATTGTTCCGGTTGCCCGGCCGTCCTCCCGGGCCGCCGCCCGGCCGCCCTCCCGGACGACCACCCGGCCGCCCGCCTGGGCCACCAAAGCCACCCGGCCGTCCTCCCGGGCCGCCTCCCGGCCGCCCGCCTGGGCCACCTGGGCCGCCACCTGGCCGCCCGCCTGGGCCACCTCCCGGACGACCACCCGGGCCGCCTGGGCCACCTGGGCCACCTGGGCGACCGCCTGGCCGCCCGCCCGGGCCGCCAAAGCCACCGGGCCGCCCGGTGCCGGGCTGTGGAGTCCCCATGTTCGCGCCGCCGGGCCGCAGACCACCGCCACCGTTTGGTCCACCCGCTGGCCGCGCCGTCGTCGGACGTGGCGCCGCGCTGGCCGAGCGCATCCGGTCGGATCCCGGTCCCGTCGGTCCACTGACAGTTTGTTGTATTGGCTTATCTGGCATGGAGCCCTCCTCTCCGGGACTGCTCCCGGTTGCGCCTCGTGAGCGGTCCACAGGGCCGCCAGGCAAAAAACGTGGGCTGGCGCTCTCCAGACGAGAACAGCCAGCCCAACGAAGGGCGGTGCCTTGTGTTGCGGCCAGAGGCCTTGGCCCCCATGCGCGATTACCGCTCGGGAGCGCCCTGGTTAAGCACACATTGCGATGCTCTCACTGTTTCTCTGGAGAACGACCCACCATAATCACGTCTGCCGAAGGTGTGGGGATGGCCGGCGGACGCGTCTATACGGGGTGCGTTGAAACGTATCCCAACCTGTATAGAATATCCCACGCACTATCTACTGTCAAGCTGGAGCGGACCCCTCGCTTGGGGCCGCCTTCTTGCCTCTGCGCGCCGGCCCACTCGCTGGCTCCGGCTCTGGGGGCAGCGTCTCACGATAGGCTTCCAGCGCCGCGCGGTCCTCCGCCAGCAGCGACACGCCCAGCTCGTGTTCCAGCCGACCCTTCTTCAGCGCCAGGTCCCAGCACGAGCGGCGTGCGCAGAGGTACGTCCCCCTGCCCGCCTTCTTGCCGGTCGCGTCCAGCTCCACATGCCCCTGCGGCGTCCGCACGATGCGCAGCAGCTCGCGCTTCGGCCGCACCTCACGACATGCCGCGCAGGTCCGCTGGGGAACCCGACGCGGCCGCGCCGGTTGGCGCGCCTTCTTCGCCGGCTTGGCACCGGGCGGCGTATTGCCCGCCATCCGTTCCCCCTTTCCGTCACCGTGTCTCTAGATCTACTACATCCATACACTCATCACAGGGGTGGGGGCTACCGCTCCACCGCGTGGCTCGCGCTGCTTTCGCTCGCCTCGGGCGCCGCGGACGCCACCACCTCCGCCTCTGGAGCACCGGTCGCCGGCTCGGCCGGGCGGATCACGTCCACCCGCCAGCCGGTCAGCTTCGCCGCCAGGCGCGCATTCTCGCCGCTCTTGCCAATGGCCAGCGAGAGCTGCCGCTCCGGCACCGTCACCAGCGCCGTGTGGTCCGACTCACGCAGCTCCACGTGCAGCGGCTTCACCGGGCTGAGCGCGTTGGCCACGAATTGTGCCGGGTCCGGATGCCATTGGATGATGTCGATCTTCTCCCCGTTCAGCTCGTTCACCACGTTATTGATACGCGTGCCGCGCACGCCCACACATGCTCCGATGGGGTCTACCCCCTCCTGCCGCGCCCACACGGCCACCTTCGAGCGCTTGCCGGCCTCGCGCGCGATGGCCTTGATTTCCACCAGGCCATCATAGATTTCAGGCACCTCCAGCTCGAACAGCCGCTTGATGATGTCGCGATGCGTGCGTGAGACGAGCGCCTGCACCCCGCGGCTGCCGCCGCGACGCAGATCATAGACGTAGACGCGCAGGCGCTGGCCGGCGCGGAACGTATCCCCCGGCAGCCGGTCCTCCTGCTTCAGCAGCGCATCGATGGCCGACGCCGGCCGGCCCAGGTCCAGCTCCAGCACCCAGGCGTCCCGGTCGCGCTCATCCCGGCGCAACACCGTCGCCACCACCAGCTCCTGCAGCCGGTCCTTGTACGTCTGGAACAGGTAATCCTGCTCCGCCTCGCGGATGCGCTGCAGAATCACCTGCTTGGCCGTCTGTGCCGGAATGCGATTGAAGATCTGCGATGCCTCTACCTCGATGTGCTGGCCAAGCGCCGCGTGCGGATCCAATCGCTGTGCCTCGCCCAGCGAGATCTCTTCATTCGGGTGCTGCACCTGCGCGACCACTCGCTTGGTGGCCCAGACGTGAATTTCCCCGTTCTGCTCCACCTCGATGCGGATATTCTCACCGCCGTTGTTGGTCTTGCGGTAGGCGGACAGCAGCGCGTTCGCCACCGCCTCAGTCACCACATTCTGGGCGTCCTGGGGCAACCCCTTCTCATGAATCAATTGTTTGATGGCCGCTTGAAACTCGGTCTGCATAGTTCCCCTCCCCGTAGGCGGCTGATGAACCCGCGACCTCGCGCGACGGTGCGATGCCCCCAGCAAACAAAGAAGTGGGCGGAAACCCACTTCTTCTCAAGACACCCTCAATTCTGCTCCATTATATCACCCGCACCCTGCACATCGCAAGGCAAGCCGTACGCATGCTAGCGCCTCTCGACCCGCTCCCCACCTGCGTTTGACGCCCCTCGCCCATCGGCCGTATAATCGAGCAGTAACCACGCGTCGCCGACCGCCCTCTCGCGCGTCGCCTGTGCCCGAAGCCACCCCTGCGCAAAGGAGCGTATCCACATGGCCGTGCAATTGGCCTCCGAAGAAAAGATGCTGATCGACATGGTGCGCGAGCTCGTGCGCGACAAGGTCGCCCCGCGCGCCGCCGAGGTGGACGCTACAGGCGAGTTCCCCTGGGACATCAAAGAGCTGCTTGCTCAGCAAGACGTCCTCGCGATGCCCTTCCCGGAGGAGTATGGCGGCCTCGGCTCCAAAGAGCTGACCATCCTCATGGTCATCGAGGAGCTCGCCAAAGCCTGCACCACCACGTCCCTCATCCTGTGCGTCCAGCAGCTGGGCGCCCTGCCCATCCTCCTCGCCGGCACCGACGAGCAGAAGCGTCGCTGGATTCCCCGGCTGGCCTCCGGCGAGTGGCTCGCCTCGTACGGCCTGACCGAGCCAGGCTCCGGCTCCGACGCCGGCGCTATGCGCACGCGCGCCGTCCGCAAAGGCGACCGCTACGTGCTCAACGGCCTCAAGCACTTCATCACCAACGCCGGCATCGCCCACGTC
>CAYQFU010000229.1:2138-8319 GCA_964416775.1 uncultured Ktedonobacterales bacterium | reverse complement strand
TCGTCGCGCGGCTGGTCCAACCACCACCCCGCTCGCCCTCGCCGCCTCTCTATCCTCCATCTCCCTCCTCCGTGTAACTCCGTGTCCCCTCCGTTACCTCCTTCCCCTCCGTATTCCCTCCAGCTCTCGCCCGCCAGTGGTACACTGAAAGGTAGACCATACGCACATCGACATTTGGAGGCACACGCGTGCGATTGCCGCTCCGCCGCATCGCGCTCGCCGCCGCGTCGAGCGGAGCCATCGGCCTCGTCGCTCGTGGCCGCGGCTCCCTGACTACCAGTGGCACCGTGGGCGCCCTGCTCACCGGCACGGGCATCGCCGGCGTCGGCGGCTGGGACTGGGGAGCCGCGCTCGTCTACTTCTTCGTGTCCTCCAGCGCCCTCTCGCGCCTCGGCTCGCGCCACAAAGCCGCACTGGAGGCCGAAAAATTCGCGAAAGGCAGCCAGCGGGACCTTGCGCAGGCCATCGCCAACGGCGGCGTCGCCACCGCCCTCGCCCTGCTCCATGCCACCCGCTGGGGCACGCGCCATGAGCCCGCTCTGGCCCGGGCCTTCGCCGGCGCCCTCGCCACCGCCAACGCCGACACCTGGGCCACCGAGATCGGCACCCTCAGCCGTCACGCTCCCCGCCTCATCACCTCCGGCCGCCGCGTCCCTCCTGGCACCTCCGGCGGCGTCACCGCCCTGGGCCTGCTCGCCACCACTGCCGGCGCCGCCACCCTCGGCACCGCCTTCGCCCTTGCCCGCCGTGGCACCCGTACCCACCGCGGCGCCGCATCCATCCTGGTCGCCTCCATCATCGGCGGCGTCCTCGGCTCGCTCGTCGATAGCTTCCTCGGGGCGACCGTACAGGCCATGTACCATTGCCCGCGCTGCGACGTCGAGACCGAGCGCCGCCGCCACAGCTGTGGCAGCGCCACCATTCCCCTCCGCGGCCTTCCCTGGCTCGACAACGACGCCGTCAATGCGCTCAGCACCCTCGCTGGCGCCGCCGCTGCCGTTGCCGCCGCATGCGGAGCCGGCTGCCGCGAATCCGTACGCTCGTCATCCGACTACATCACAGTCATGTGACCAGCTTTTCGGAGTTATTGACAGCAACCGATTGCCATGCTACCATTCACCTAGTAGCAAGTGAGCACGTTCGGCACTTCAGAGGACCGGGTTTCCAGCGGTTGGAAGCGCCTCCGAGTGTCTCGCGACGAGCGACCGCGCGGGCAGATTGCTACTGGAGGGGTAACATGGCACCACGGCAGCGCAAGACGGCCCAGGACGTGGCCGTCGCGCCGCAGACAGACACTCCGAAGCGCAAGCGCGGACCGCGCGCTGGTTCGGAAAACGCTCGCCGCGGCGGCATGGCCGTGCGCGAGAAGTATGGCCCTGAGTTCTTCGCAAAGATTGGGTCGAAAGGCGGCAAAACCGTTCGCGAGCGCCGCGGGCCCGATTTCTATGCGAGCATCGGCCGGATGGGCGGCCAGACCACCCGCAACACGCTGGGCGTGAGCCACTACGAGCGCATCGGGCGCCTGGGCGGCTTGCGTGCGCGCAAGCGCGAGGCCGAAGCACAGACCAAAGAACAGAAATAACACCGTCGTCTTCCACGCGCGGCCTGGCCACACTGCTCCGCCGCGCCTCATCGCCCCGCCACCCCGCGCCCCACGAGCGCCCGTGGCGGGGCGTTTCACGTATCACACCCGCCGCGGCTGATCGCTTCCTCATTGCGTAGGGACGTCCGGTGGACGTCCAGCCGGCGCGGAACGTAATCGTTCAACCGCATACGGTATCACACCCGCGCGAACGCCTTGCCATGATCCAGCCGTGCCCGCACCTGCGCCACGATCAGGTCCACCACACGCTCCCGATTGGTCCACCGCGCCGAGATGCGCGCCGGATCGATCCGATGCTGCCGCACCAGCTGCCGCAGCTCCCCCAGCTCCAGCGCCGCCAGTCGCGCGCGCAGACCCTCCTCGCCCTGCTCGCGCAACAGCGTGAACGGATCGGGTACAGCCGCCGCCACGCTCGCGTCGCCGCCGTCCCTCGCCGCCACGGCGGCCTTGCCGCTCCCTGTCCGCCGCGCCCTGCCCCCTGACGCCGCCACCCTCCGCCCGGGCGTGTCCCCCAGCAGACCGCTCTCTGCCAGCAGCGCCGCCACCTCGCGCCCGAACTGCGGATCGCCCTCCACCCGCTCGGCCAATCCCCGCAAAAAGGCCGCGACGGCGCTCAGCTCAGCGCCAGATGCGCGCCTGGTGCTACCGTGTGGCATGGACCAGATACTCCCGCGTGAGCGCGCTCAGCTCGTCGAGCGGCCCGCCATTGCCGTACTTCTGTGCCAATGTATTCACCGGCGCGATGACATTCGCCGCCTCGGCGATGCGTGTGGACTCTGGAATCACACTCTCGAACACAATTGGGAAGCGACGGTCGAGAAAATCCTCGCGCAACCGGCGCAGCATCTCCGTGTGCAGCAGCGTCTGCGCGCGCATCTTCGAGATCACGATGCCCAGCGCGCGGATGTTGCGCCGCGTCGCCCGTGCGAAGTGCTCGATGCGATCCAGAATCGGCGGAATGCCCAACACCGACAGGATATCGGGCACCACCGGAATGATGTACGAATCCGAGAACGCCAGCCCATTCAGCGTCACAATGCCCAGCGAAGGTGGGCAGTCAATCAGGACGTGGTCGTAGTACGGCAGCACCTGCGCCAGCGCATCGCGCAGCGCGAAGATCGGCCCGCGCTGATAGTTGTCGAAGTCCGTGAGCTGCGTCACACGGTCCTGAATCTTGATCAGTCCCAGGCTGGACGGCAGCAGATCCAGGCCCTCCACGCCCCCACCCACGTTCGACACATCGCGCACGATCGCCTCGTCGGCGTCGAAGCGGCGCGTGCCCTTCACCTGGTCCGCGAACAGCTGATACAGTGTCTGGCCCGCGTCGTCGCGCGCCTTCCACTCCTGCTCTGGAATGAGGCACACCGTGGCGTTCGTCTGTGGGTCGAGATCAATCACGAGCACGCGCTTGCGGTGCTCGATCGCGAGAAAATGCGCCAGAGCGACGGTGAGCGTGGTCTTGCCGACGCCCCCCTTGAGGTTGATGAGGCTGGTCACGACCGGCATACCCGTATCCTTCTGCCCGCTGGGGAAAGCGACCCAACCGGCCGCCACGGGCGCGAGGATTATACAAGCGCACGGTGGGGGGAGCAAGAGGCCAAATCGGGCTATGCCTCTCTTTCGTACCAGCCGCCACGCGTACCCGCAAATTGGCTGTCACGTTTCGCTAGCCCATGCGCTGTACTGGGTGAGGGGCTAGACGGGCACTCGTCGGAGTCACTCGTCGGGGTCACCCATCGAAAGACACGCGCACCGATCGTCAAGGAGCTTCCATGCACGACCACCACTCGTCCTCGCCAGCCCTCCTGCCGCTGGCGGCCTTCACGAGCATCGTGGATCGGCATCAGCACGCGCTCCACACCTTCCTGCGCGGTCTCACTGGAGACGTAGAGCAAGCCCGAGACCTCATGCAAGACACGTTTCAGGACGCCTGGTCCGCGACACGACGTGGCGATGCTCCGTTCGTGGCCAGCTGCGTGGACGATGAGGTGCGTCGCTGGCTGTTTCAGGCGGCGTATCACCGCGCCATCTCAGCCCTGCGCCGGCGTCGCGTGATCCGTTGGGAGTCGCTGGACGCCTACACCGCGCTCGGAGGCGAGCCCGGCATGGACGCGGGCTTCGAGAACGAGATCGCCGAGAGCGAGGCGCTGCGCGCCGCGCTGGCCAGGCTGGCGCCACCTGATCGCGCCTGTCTGCTCCTCCGGGTAGTGCAGGGATTCGGCTCGGCGGAAGTGGGGAAGATCGTCGGCGCCTCGGCGGAAGTCGTCGCCAAGCGCCTCTCGCGCGCGAAGCAGCGGCTGCGCGCGGCGTACCTCGCGACCTGTGAGGAGCACTGTCCATGACGAGCAATCATCCAACGGCTGAGCGCGGTCCGACCCCCATGTGCGCCGCGCTCGCGGCCGTGCTTCCCGTGCTCGATGAGCCAGAGGTCGACGCGCGCACGGCCGCGGAAGCGCGCGCCCACCTCACCACCTGCGCCTATTGCCGCGCTCAGGTGGCCGCCTACGACAGCCTGGACGCGGCGCTGCGCCGCCAGCTCGGCCCAGCGGCGACGCCGCGGGTCAGAACGGAGGACATCATGCGCGATCTCATGCACGAAGACGTGACGAGCACCGCCGCCCCGCCACGCGTTCACCCCGCCCCGTCCGCGCAGGGCGGCGGCGGCCGGCGCCTCGCCTCCTGGCTTGCCCCCATCGCCGCCGTGCTGGTCCTCTCGCTGGTAGCCGGTGCCCTCTTCGCGAGCCATATCCGCAAGCCCGGCGGTGGACCCACCAGGGGCAGTGCGACCCCAGCCCTGCCGCTGGCCCGGGGCTCCTCCACAACGCTCAACGCCATCGCCATGACCTCGCCGTCGGACGGCTGGGCGGTCGGCTCCTTCCAGCCGGCGACCGATAACAACGGCTCGGCCACGCAGGTCGTGCTCATGCACGACGTCAATGGCACCTGGTCCGCCGTCCACGTGCCCATCCATGGCTCGCTCGACGCGATCGCCATGCTCTCCGCCTCGGATGGGTGGGCCGTGGGTGACCAGGGCCTCACCCTCCATTACGACGGCCACAGCTGGACGCGCGTCCCCAGTCCTACAGTGGGGCCCCTGCGCGCCGTCCAGATGCTCGCTCCCAATGACGTCTGGGCCATCGGCTCGGACCCGCCGATGAGCGGCGTCATCCTTCACTACGACGGCATCGCCTGGTCCTCCGTGCCGCTGCCCGCCAGCCTGAGCGCCAGCACACAGAATTTCGTGAGCCTTTATGGGCTCTCGATGGTCTCGCCTACCGAGGGCTGGGCCGCGGGATCCATGCAACCCATCACCCAGCCAACGCCCGGAGTGACGAGCTACTATCCCACCACGCCGCCCACTGGCCTCATCCTGCACTACACCCACGGCCAATGGGCCGTTGCCACCGCCATCGAGGGCGCGACGCTCCAATCCATTTCGGTATCGCCGTCGGGTGACGGCTGGGCTGCTGGCCGCACGGACACATTCGTCTACCGCTACAGCGATCCCGACCCACTGGATAACACCGCCCCACTGCTGCTGCGACTCACTGGCTCCAGGTGGGCACGCACCGCAAGCCCAGCCCCTTCCCCAGGCACCTATGGATATGTCGTGGCAGGCCCCGCCAACGGAAGCTGGCTCGTGAGCGGCCCTGACACGTCCACCGGCGTGCCTGGCCTGCTGCGCTTCGATGGCCGCGCGTGGTCCACCGTGCGTGTACCCACCATCGGCGATACCCGCGAGTACGTCATCATCAGCCTCGCGATGACGTCGAGTGCGGAAGGCTGGGCGGTTGGCTACCGTTTCTCCAACCCTGACAACGGCATCCCCCGCTCTTACGGCTATCAGGCGACAGTATCTCCCGTCATCCTGCACTACCTGAATGGCGTGTGGACCGTGTACATGAGTTAAACCGGATTCGCGTGATCCCTTCCCCCACACCGTAGGGGCGCATGGACATGCGCCCGCCCGGCAAACTGCACTCCTTCAATTGGAGGCAATAGTAATCCTGAGCAAGTCTTCGATCGCCCGGCGTTTCGCCACCCCCCACTTGACCTGGCGGAACGGCGGGCTACGCGCCCCGCAGCGGCACGCGCGACGTAATCCGCAGCCGCTCATCGTACCAGCGCAGCTGCGCCCCCAGACTCAGCCCGCTCAGCGGTCGCTCGATCTGCGCGAAAGGCGCCGCCCGCAACAGCACCCCCGCCACCCGCTGGCCCGCGTAGAGAAAGAACACCGGCGGCTGTGCGCTGCGCTCGCACAGCGTGCGCAGGTCCTCCGCCACCGCCGCCGCCCAGCGCGCCCGCTCGTCTCCATCCAGCGCCGTGAAGGGCGCCGCGTCCGGTCCCGTCACCCGCTGCGCCGCCAGCAGCCCATGCGTCGGGCTGAGAATGTACAGCCCATCGTACGTGCGCTCGCAAAAGTCCCTCGCCCGACGAAAGATGATCGACGGGTCATACTGATCGCGCGCCCTGCACACCGTCCCCCGTTGCTGCCGGGACGCCGCCACCAATCCGACGCGCTGCCCCATAGCCGCCCTCCTTGTGGCTCGATCCCGCCACTCCACTTCGGCCCGCCGT
>CAYQFU010000229.1:0-2038 GCA_964416775.1 uncultured Ktedonobacterales bacterium | reverse complement strand
CCCCGACCGGTCTGTCCACTTCCTATGTACTCCGTCTCCCTCCATGCCTTTACCGATCCGCTCGCCCCCGCGCATTACCCGCGCGATCTTCGTCGCGCGGAGCGTACAAGCACTAATCCGCCCCCCTCTGCGTCCCTCCATCCCTCCTTCGCCTATCACCCTCCACCAGATTGTGATTGAATAAGCCGAGCATACAGAGCATCGGCCAGCGTGGCAAACGCCCATGTGCCGCCGAGCGCGAGAAAGGATCGAGAGCGCGATGACATCCCTGCTGGTCAGGCACGCCACCCTGCTCGCCACCATGGACGACGCCGACCACCGCTGGGAGGACGCCGCCATCTACGTCGAGGACAACGTCATCCGCCAGGTCGGCCCAACTTCCACATTACCGGACCACGCCGACCGCGTCGTCGACGCCCGTGACATGGTCGTCCTGCCCGGCCTCGTCAACACCCACCATCACTTCTACCAAACCCTCACCCGCAACCTGCCCGCCGCCCAGGACGCCAATCTCTTCACCTGGCTGCGCACCCACTACCCCATCTGGGCCGGCCTGACCCCCGAAGCCATCCGTGTCAGCACGCAGATAGCCATGGCCGAGCTCATGCTCTCCGGCTGCACTACGACCAGCGACCACACCTACATCTGGCCCAACGGCTCCCGCCTCGACGACCAGATCGAGGCCGCCTCCGCGATGGGCATGCGCTTCCACGCCGCCCGCGGCTCCATGTCGGTCGGCGAAGCGCAGGGCGGCCTGCCGCCTGATAGCGTCGTCGAGCGCGAGGACGACATCCTGCGCGATTCGCAGCGCGTCGTCGAGCAGTATCACGACCCACGCCCGTACGCCATGCTGCGCATCGTCCTGGCCCCTTGCTCCCCCTTCTCGGTCTCGCCTGACCTGATGCGCGAGAGTGTCGCCCTCGCCCGCTCGTACGGCATCCATGCTCACACGCACCTCGCCGAGACGCTGGACGAGGCTGCCTACTGCACCGCCACCTTCGGCCGCACACCCATCGAGCTGGCCGAAGACCTCGGCTGGATAGGTCCGGACGTCTGGCACGCGCACATGGTCCACCCCACGGCGGACGAAGTGACCCGCCTGGGCCGCACCCATACCGGCGTGGCCCACTGCCCCACCTCGAACATGCGCCTCGCCTCCGGCATCGCGCCCCTGCGCGCGCTGCGTGCGGCCGGCGCGCGCGTCGGGCTCGGCGTGGATGGCTCCGCCTCCAACGACGGCTCTCATATGCTCGCCGAGGCCCGCCAGGCGCTGCTCCTCCACCGCGTCGCCGGCGACCCCGCGGCGCTCACCGCTCGCGACGCCCTCTGGCTCGCCACCCGCGGCGGTGCGGCCGTCCTCGGCCGCGACGACATCGGCTCCCTCGCGCCCGGCATGGCCGCCGACTTCATCGCCTACCGGCTCGACACCCTCGCCCTCGCCGGCGGCGCCCCACACGACCCGCTCGCCGCCCTCGTCTTCTGCCATCCCCCCCAGGTAGACCTCAGCGTCGTCGATGGCCGCGTGCGCATCCAGGATGGCGTATTGCTCGACGTAGATCTCCCCCCGCTAGTGCGCCGCCACAACGCCATCGCCCGGGCATTGGTGCGCGGCGAGCTGCACTAGCCTCGTCCCGGCGCCTCGCCCCACATCCCCTCTCCATCCAGATCTGGCTGGCATGGCGGTTGCACGCCCACCCTGCCCCGGCGATCTGCCCACGCGACGATGGCGCGACCGGATTGTGCGCGGGAGCCAATGCTACCAGATGCCAGAGAGCAGCGAGAGAAAGGCTGGGCGCCATGCTACGTCGTCTACTGCTTGCCGCTGTGGCCGGCGCGGGGCTGATGTACCTGTTCGATCCCAATCGCGGACGTAAAAGGCGCCACATGCTGCGTGACCGCACCCGGTCCGCCTGGCACCACGGCTCGACGCGCCTGCGCCATCTCAGTCGCGCACTCGGCGCCAACGTGTACGGCTACTCCCAGCGAGCGACCCACCTCCGACCTGCCCCAGGTCCCGAGGCGAACGACGCCACCCTGG
>CAYQFU010000228.1:0-8347 GCA_964416775.1 uncultured Ktedonobacterales bacterium | reverse complement strand
TCGGTGTCGCCGACGGTGAGCAGGATGGTGTTGTGCCAGGGATCCTCGATGGCGACGACAACACCCCGCTCGGCAGCGTCCAGGCCGGCCGCGCGCACACGGGCGACTACCTCGGCGCGTGCCTCCTCGGTGGGCAGGACGATCGTGAAGAAGCGCAGCCCCGCCGTCCCCTCGGGCGCCTGGCCGGCGCCGCGGCTGTGCCACGTGTTCATGCCGATGTGATGGTGATATCCGCCGGCGGAGACGAAGAGCGCGCTCGGCATCGCCGCCACGATGTCGAATCCCAGAATGTCGTGATAGAATCGCTCGGCCTGCGCGATGTCTCCGACCTGGAGGTGCATGTGCCCGAGACGGGTGCCGGCGGGGAGCCCCGTCCACGGAATGCCGGCGCGATCTCCCTCGGCCACGAGGCCGCGAATATCCACGGGGTCCGCCGCCATGCGCACCTGCCCGCCATCCCAATGCCACTCGTCGCGCGGCCGGTCGCGGTAGATCTCGATGCCATTGCCGTCAGGATCTGAGATGTAGAGCGCCTCGCTCACCAGATGATCCCCCTGCCCAGGCATGGGTAAGCCCAGCTCCACCCAGTGGCGCAGCCAGCGCCCCAGGTCCGCCCGGGTGGGGACCAGCACGGCGAAGTGGTACAGGCCAGTGTAGCCGTAGCGATCGTGCGGCCATGGCTGCGCGCCCGGGCGCTCCGTCAGGAGCAGCAGCGGTGACTCGCCCGCGCCCAGCGTGGCGTTCGCGCCGTCGCGCCGCAGCAACTGGAAGCCGAAGAGGTCAGTGTAGAACGTAATCGAGCGCTCGAGGTCGGCGACGGTGAGCGCCAGCAGGCCGGCGTGCGTCGCGGGATCGATGGAGACGGCGTGTGCGGGTTGCCGCGCGTCTGTAGTCATGAGATGCCTCCAGGCAAGCAATGTGTGGGTGGGCGCATCAATAGGCGACGGTGAAACGTTGGCGGTGCCCCAGGCGGTCAATCGCGCCGAGGCGGTCCACCGCGAATTCCTTGGCGCAGCTACGGCTCTGCCCCTGAACGTCGGCGGCGTGCTGGTCGCCGCCGGCCGGGGAGCGACGAGCTGCATGTCAAGGACCCTTCCGACCGATATTGCTGCGTAACCCGTAGTGACTACGTACTGTATAGCAGGTTGGAAATCCTGCGTCAAGGCGTGTTACTATGGAAATGAAAGCAATGCGCATGTGGTTGCGATTCGAGCGACCGATGCAATCGCGGAACATGCAATGATGCCGAGAAACGGAGGTCACGCACATCATGTCTCGAAGACACGTGCGCGCCGCCGGAAGCCAAACGCCTCCTCAACAGGCGTCTGGTGACGAGACGTGGCCCGGAGGCGCATCGCTGCCGGGCGGTGATCAATTTTGCGGCGTGGCCGCCGCCGTATCTATCCTGGGCGACGCCTGGACGCTGTTGATCGTCCGGGACCTGGCCGGCGGCCCGCGCCGCTTCGGCGAGCTGCACGCGTCGACCGGCATCAGCGTCCGCGTGCTGACCGACCGGCTGCGTGCCATGCTCGCGGCTGGGCTGATCACGCGGCACATGTATGCCGAGATCCCACCCCGTGTCGAATACACCTTGACAGAGCGGGGACGCGATGCCGTGCGCGTGGTGGATGCCCTGCGCGTCTATGGGGAGAAGTGGCTGCGCCCGTCGTAGGGCCTTTCCGCTCACCGTTTTTGCACGCCCATTATGTGGTAGCGTCAGCGTATGACCATGCCACACCGTATCGCGTCCCAATCCCTGACAGTGATGAGCCTGCCCTTCCTTGCCCGTGCGGGATGTGCGACTGTACGAATGTGCTGTCACGCCACTGTGGCATTCCCGCGGAACAGGAGATCTGGACGTCGTGGAACAGCAGACAGCGCAGCAGACCGAGCTGCACCCACACGGTGGCGATTGGCTGAGAGACGTCATCTTTGGGCTCAACGATGGCTTGGTGACGACCCTCGTCTTCGTCATGACCGTCAGCGCGCTGACGCGGGCGACCTCCCTCGTCCTGATCGCGCTGGGCGAAGTGGCGGCAGGGGGAATCTCGATGGCCCTCGGGGGCTATCTCTCGGCACAAACGGAACGCGAGATCCTGGATAAGCGCATCGCGACCGAGCGCTACGAGATCGAGCACGAACCCGATGAGGAGCGGGCCGAACTGCGCGCTATCTATCAGGACAAGGGATTGCGCGACGAGCTACTCGATCGGGTCGTGGGATATTTGACGGCAGACGAGGAGCGGTGGTTGCGGGCCCTGGCCCGAGACGAACACGGCATCATCGAGGAAGCGCCCCCACGGGCTCCCTGGCGCCAAGGATTGCTGATCGGTGGAGCGTTCGTGGTCGGTGGTCTGGTGCCGACGATCCCCTTTCTCGTGAGCCTGCCGCAGCCGCGATTCTGGGCCTTCGGGCTTGCGGCTGCTCTCGCGCTCGCGCTGGGCGCGCTGAAGGCGCGCTACACGCGCAAGGGCCCCGTGCGCTCCGCCTTCGAATTCGTCGTCGTCGTGACCATTGGCACGCTCGCGGGCGTGCTGATCGGCGCGGCACTCCACGCAGCGTAGCAGCAGTCGAGCGAGCGGTACCTGTAAGCATGGCGTCACGCGGTGGAGCGCTCTTGTAAGCCTCTCGTGTTAGGCTGGCGTGGTGGGCACGGTGGGCCCACGCTCGCCACTTAGCCTGCCGGCCGCGGGAGTGACGGACCATGCTGCCGCGATGAGCCCTCGATGAGCCCTGCTGGACACCGACGGCGTCAGGGGCGAGCACTCGCTCTCATCAGCGAGAGAGGATGGACCGATGGCTCGGCAATTCGCAGGCGGTCACGACCTGGACCGCGAGGAAGGAGGCGCCCCATGACGAGCACGGAACGTGACGCGCGGCTCCACGATGGGGTGCACTATCCCACTGGCCATCTGGTGGGCATCCTGCGGGATGCGCGGCAGGCTGAGCAAGCGGCCGAGGTACTGCGCGCAGCTGGGCTTGAGGATGTCGTGGTGTTCGACGGACAGCAGGCCCTCCAAGTCATTGACGACGAGGAGCACAAGGAGAACCCACTGAGACGCTGGTGGGAGCGGCTCTCACAAGAACTGGCAGGTGAGACCGACGCTCGCCAGCAGGGTCTTGAAGCGTTGCACCAGGGACACGCGATCGTGATGGTCGGCGCGCCGCAGCCGGCTCAAAGGGAGCAGGCGGAAGGCATCCTGAAGGTGTACGACGCGCGTGCTGTCCAGTACTTCGGAAACTGGACCATCACCGACTTCAGGAGTTGAGGCTCAGGTCTGAGCCCACCGCGTGGCAGCGCCGCTGGGCCAACAAAACTGCTACCAGGCAGGTTTCCAGCCGTCGCAAGCGGTCTACCAGCGTCAGCTTCTCCAGACTGCCGTTTCCGAAGTGTTCGCGTTAGTCCATTGTTCGCCGCCTGATAAAAGAGTAGACATAGGCCGCGAGCGACACGAACGCTGCCAGGACAGACATAACGGAGACGACCACCCATGCGCGAGCGGTCGGGGGGATGACGACCGCCAACGCGAGCGCGCAGATTGGCAAGGCTGCCACCAATACGATGGCCCGCACTTGGCTCTGCCACGAATCAAGCGGAAATGGCCCCCTGCCTGACCCGCGAAAGCGAATGCTGTAGGTGTTCACAGCGAAGGAGCAGGCCCCGCCGAGCATGCCAAGATTCAACGCAATTACCAGCCTGCGAATGGCGTCCGCGGACCAGTGAGGGACAGGCGACAGGCTCGCGAAAAGCACCTCTACGAGCAAGTTGAGTGATGTGAGGGCGAGCAGCAGCCCCACGAGGCTCGCCACGCGCAAGAGCGGAGGCAAGCGGCGATAATTGCGCATGCCTGGTCTCTCCCTGCTTGGCTCAGCCCTCTGGCACCTGCTCATCTGTCGCTTTGCTCAGTATAGCGTGCCGCATGATGCCTGAATAGTCATGGGCAGCCATGGTCCGTGCGGGAGCGTTCGCAACACCAAACTGGACTGACTATTCATGCCGATTCAATCCCTGAGCACCCGCGCCTGTGCCCATGGCAACCCGAGGAGGCCGACTGCGCACCAGCCGAAGAGTTGGCGTGGGCAGATGCCAGTTGACGCCGCCCGGCTTGGGGGCGGATGTCTTCACTCGGCTGCTGTTCCCAATGCTTCCTGAATGGCGCGCTCCAAAGAGAGAGCTCGTCCCGCGGCGAAGGCCGCCGCCCATCCGTCCGCCGCGAGCGCGGCGCGCGCGGGCTGTAGCGTTGACTCGATGTCAGCCCGCTCGGTAGGCGGTTGCGGCGCTCCGATGGCATCGCGCAGCGCCGCCGACGCGCCGAGCAGCCGAGCTGCGCGCACGGCATCCCCCGCCTGCCCCACCACCTTTGCCATACCCTCCAGGCTCTCGGCGATCGCGCGTGGGTCTCCAGGTTCCTGGGATAACTCGAGTGACTCACGGTACAGCATTTCAGCCTTCGCCAGATCGCCCTGGCGGCGCGCCACATTCCCCAGGTTTCCCAGCATGATGTGTTGCCCGACCCGGTCGCCCCCCTGCTGGAGACTGGTCAGTGCTTCCTCATAGTAGGCTGCCGCTCGCTCCAGATCACCCCGCAGATATGCAACCTCGCCCAGATTGTTGAGCGGACCCGCCGCGATCACCGGATTGCCAAGCGTACGCGCCAGCGCTAGAGACTCTTCCAGCCGCTGTGCCGCTCGCTCCGTGTCGCCCTGCCACACTGCCGCGACCCCCAGACGGTTGTTGGCATCCGCGGCCTGCCCAAGATCGCCGGCCGCCCGTGCCACCACCAGACTCTGCTCGAGTCGGGTTGTCCCGTGAGCGTGGTCTCCCTGCCACACCGCCAGATCGCCCGCGCCGTAGAGGGCGCGAGCCAGCACGGCCGCTGGCACCTGTTCATCGGTTGCTTCGTCCGCTCCGACGGAGGTCAGCGTGAGCATCCCTTCCAGCCACTCGCGCCCTTCACTCAGGTAGCCGCTGCTGAACCAGAAATAGGCCAGCGCGCCAGCGAGCCGCAATCCGTTTGGACTGTCGGCCTGTTCCCGCGCCCACCCGAGCGCCGCACGGAAGTTATCGTGCTCGCGCTCCAGCATCTCGAGCCAACGTCGTTCTTGAGGGGTTCGGAACCATTGCGCGGCCTGCTCGGCGAGAGCGATGAAATACTCTATGTGAGCCTGTTGCAGCGCGTGGGCTTCTCCGCTTTCATGCAATTGTTCCAGCCCATACTCCCGAATTGTCTCGAGCATGCGGAAGCGTGGGTTATCGTCCTCCCCAGATTCGTGCTGACGGAGCAGACTCTGGGCCGCCAGAGAATCCAGCCCGTCGAGCACGTCCAGGGCGAGTGGCTCTGCACCCCCAGGCGCGGCGCAGACCGTCTCCGCGGCCTCCAGGGTGCAGCCGCCGGCAAAGATGGCGAATCGGCGCAAAAGTGTCCGCTCCTCTGGCGCGAGCAGGTCGAAGCTCCAGGCGATCGTGTTGCGCAGCGTTTGCTGTCGCTGAGGCAGGTCACGAGGCCCGCCCGTCAGGAGCTTGAGCCGGCTGGAGAGGCGCGAGAGAAGGGCCGGTGGAGGCAACAGGCGGACGCGAGCGGCAGCGAGCTCGATGGAGAGGGGCAGCCCGTCCAGCCGGGAGCAAATCTCGGCGATGGCTGCGACGCTGGCGTTGGTGACGGCGAAGTCGCGCTTGACTGCCTGTGCCCGCTCGATGAAGAGCGCCACCGCCGCGTGCTGGGTCAGTCCGGCCAGGTCCGCGGGCGCCACCTCACCGCGACGCGATCGCCCGCTCCGGCGAGCGGGTAGGTCCAGCGGCGGCACCGCGAATTCGTGCTCGCCGCGCAGGTGCAGGGCAGTGCGGCTGGTCGCCAGCATCTTGACTCGTGGGCAGGCCATGAGCAGCGCCATGACGGTCGGCCCCGCCCCAACCACCTGTTCGAAGTTGTCCAACACGAGCAGCACGTCCTTCTCGGCCAGGTACGCCTGCAGATTCTCTTCCGGGGCCGCGCTGCCGACCTCACGCAAGCCCAGGGTCTGGGCGATCGTGCCGGGGACCAGGTCTGGATCGGCGATGGGCCCAAGTGCCACCAGATAAACGCCGTCCGCGAAGGCGTCCACCAGCTCCGCTCCCGCCTGCAGTGCAAGGCGCGTCTTACCGATGCCGCCTGGCCCGGTCAGCGTCACCAGTCGCACGTCATCGCGGAGCAGCAGCCCCACGACCTGTCGCACTGCCTCATCACGCCCGACCAGCGGGGTCACTTGCACGGGCAGATTGTGACGTGCGTGGTCAAGTGTCTTCAGCGGGGGATAGTCGCCGCCCAGATCGGGCAGGAGCAGCTGATGGAGATGCTCAGGTCGCTGCAGGTCCTTGAGCCGATGCTCGCCCAGGTCCACCAACTGCGCGCCGTCCGGCAACTCGCCTTCCGCAAGGTCGCGCGTGGCCTGCGAGAGCAGCACCTGCCCGCCGTGACCTGCCGAGGCGATACGCGCCGCGCGATGCACGTCCAGTCCGATGTAGCGATCCGCTGCCAGCAATGGCGCGCCGGTGTGCAGCCCCATACGCACGCGTACCGACGCACCTGTGGGCCACTCGTGCGCCGCCAGTGTGCGCTGGGCCTGGGCTGCCGCGTCCAGGGCGGCCGGGGCGGTCGGAAAGGCGGCGAAGAAGCTGTCGCCCTGGGTATCCACTTCGTGGCCATCATGGGCGGCGAAGGCGGCCCGCAACAGCGCCTGGTGCGTCCTGAGCGCTTCAGGGTAGCTGGAGCCGAGCTGTTGGAGCAGGCGCGTGGAGCCTTCGATGTCGCTGAAGAGGAACGTGACGGTTCCGCTGGGAAGGTCGGTCATGCTCGTGCCCTTCTCCGCGTCTGAGGCTTCGCTTGTTTCCAACTGGCCAGCCGAGGCGTGGCGAGGCGGGCGGTCGCCCGAAGCAGGCTCGCGAACAGTGTATCGTACCGAGACGGCGTAGTCAAAGCGCATATGGCCTATGGACGGTCTGGCATAGCTATCCCGGCCGCTCAGATTGACTGCCTCGAACGCCTGTGCTATGGTCCATCGCGCCGGGGCGAGATCGAGCGCGTCCGGGCGAAAGGGGCGGGCGTGGGCGAGATGCGGATCGACAGCCAGATCGCGAAGGCGCCGCCAGGCGGTGGCTGGACGGATGGGCCGCCAGCTGATGCGGACGCGGTGTCGTCCTATGCCACGGGGGGCGCGCTGGTGCGCAAGGCACATACCGCACTCGTCGCGCGCGGCCGGCCCACGCCCGCGGAGGCGCTCGTGCCGGACGTCTTCGGCGTCGCTCCCGGCGGCGGCGGCGGGCCGTCCACCGGCCCATGGACCGCCATGCTCGAAGGTCTGCTGCGTGGCTCGCCGCTTTTCGCGCGCGATAGTCGTGGGCTATGGCGCCTTGCGATGTGGGACGCGGCGCACCAGCGCCTGGCCGACATGGAATGGGCCGTGCTCGACATCGAGACGACGGGGCTGGCTCCGGGCCGCCACCACATCATCGAGGTCGGCGTGGTGCTGGTGCGCGGCGGCGAGCAGGGCGAAGCGTTCCAGCGGCTGATCAACCCGGAGCGGCGCATCCCCCAGTTCATCACCTCGTTCACCGGCATCAAACAGAGCATGGTGAATCGCGCACGGCCGGCGAAGGACGTGTTGCCGGCTCTACGTGCCTTCGTAGGCGAGCGTGTGATCGTCGGCCACAACATCGGCTTCGATCTCGGCTTCCTAGCGTACGAAGCGGAGCGGCTTGGACTAGAGCTTGGCTTCCCTGACGAGGGCATGGACACCATCGCGCTGGCGCGCCGCTATCTCACGGGCATGCGCCGCGCCCGGCTGGATCGTGTGGCCGCCGCCCTGCACGTGCCCGTGCGCGACCGGCATCGCGCGCTGCCCGACGCGCGCATCACGGCGCAGGTGTTCGCGCTGCTGCTGGCGCGGGCGCAGGAGGACGGCTGCGAGACACTGGAGGATCTGCGCGAGGCGCTCGCCAGCACGACGCCTCCGACCACCAATCTGCCGCCCGCGCGGCCCACCGGTGGCATGTACCTGAATCCCGCGTGGCGGCGTGACTTCCCGGCGCGGCCAGGCGTCTACCTGATGAAGGACGAGTCGGGCGAGGTGATCTACGTCGGCAAGGCGAAGTGCCTCAAGGACCGACTGGCATCGTACTATAACCAACCGCTCGGCTATACGCGCAAGATGGATGGCCTGCTGCAGAGCGTGCGCGAGATCGAAGTGCGCGTGCTGGGCTCCGAGCTGGAGGCGCTGCTGGTGGAGTCGCGGCTGATCAAGCAGCTGCAGCCGCGCTACAACGTCCAGCTGCGCAACTACGAGCACTATCCGTTCATCAAGGTGGATGTGC
>CAYQFU010000227.1:0-8367 GCA_964416775.1 uncultured Ktedonobacterales bacterium | reverse complement strand
TAGGACCACGAACTCATTGAGCGCATTGTTTGCCATCCTGCGGACCCCTTCCGTTGAACAGCTGCTCTACTGACCAGTGATCTCGGTATGATACACGCTCCGTGGCGTGCTGACGCCGCTACTCCTTATGTACGGCATGTACTGCTTTAACCGCCACCTTTGCCGGGTGTGGTCACGGGGGTCGGAGTTGGCGTGGGCGTGGGCGTGGGCGTGGCGGTAGGCTTTGGACGTGGAGTTGGCGTGGGCGTGGGCGTCGGGCTAGCACCACTGCCGTGCCCCGACTTTGGCGTCGCCGTGGCCGTGATGGTCGTTAGCGTGGGGGCCGCGGGCGTCTGGCCAGCGGGCAATGCCTGGACGGCTGTCCAGGTTGCGAGCGTCGTGGCCAGAGGAGGGGGCGATGGCCACTGGAGCGGCAGGACCGGGGAAGATGGCGACAGCACCCGCAGAAGCGTCGCCGTGACGAACAGAACGAGCGCCACGCCCAAGAGGCCAACACAGCCCCAGCGCCAGGGCGCAACAGGCCGTCCGAGCATGGGCGGAGGGGGAGCATCGCTCCCGCCGGCCAGCGCGGGAACAAGTTCGGAAGGTCGAGCCGGTGCGGCGCCAGCGGCATCCTGGATGGGCGTATCGTCCAGGCTCCAGATTCCGCAGGCCGGGCACGTGTCAAGGTCGTCGGCATAGGTGGCGCCACAGAATGCACAGACACGCATTGGAGGCTACCTTGCAGCAGTCGCTCCCCTCCTGTCGGAGCCAGGCGCCCGCTGTGCGCCCTCCTACGCATCCGCCGCCGAATCGCTCGCGGCGACGCGGAACGCCTCACCTTCATCACTGGGAACGCGTTGGGTCCTTGGGTCTCTATGTTGACGGCGCACGGTGCGCCGGCATTCGGGACGTTCGCTAGCGCTGCTGGCCCTGGGCAGTACCTCCAGACGGGGCCTGACCGCCTGGGGTGGCAGTGGCACCGTTGCCCGCGGGGCGCTCCGCGCCAGCCGGCCAGAGCTCCAGGTGCCCGTCGCCGAGGTGTACGCGCGCGCGGCCGCCGAAGGGCAGCGCCTCCAGCAGGGCGCGCGGAATCTGCAGCCGGCCTACGGCGTCGATGATGACGGTCTCCTCCGCGGCTTCGGCGTGCACGACTTCGGTGCTGGTGCGGCCATCGCGAATGGCGACGGAGCGATCCATGGCCTCGGCGACCGCCTGGTCATGGGTGACCACCACCGTAGTGAGCCCGAGATCGTGGTTCAGGGTGCGCAGCAGCGACAGCACGTCGCGCGCGGTCACACTGTCCAGCTCTCCAGTCGGCTCGTCGGCCAGCAGGAGCGGGGGATCGTTCGCCAGGGCGACCGCCAGCGCGCCGCGCTGCTGCTCGCCGCCGGAGAGGCGCTCGGGCTTGTGGTCGAGCCGGTCGCCCAGGCCGACGCGTGTCAACAGGTCCTTCGCATGCGCTTTGCGCCGCCGGGCGGGGTAGCCCGCCAGCACCATCGGCACCAGCACGTTGTCTATCAGCGAGAGGTCGCTCAACAGGTTGCGACTGGTCTGCTGCCAGACATGGCCGACGATGCGGCGGCGGTACAGCAGGCGATCGCGCGCGGTCAGACGCGTCAGGTCCACCCCGGCCACCTCGCAGCGCCCGGCGCTCGGCACGTCCAGCCCACCCAGAATGTTGAGCAGGGTGCTCTTGCCCGCGCCCGACGGCCCCACCAGCGCCAGCATCTCTCCACGCGGCACGCGCAGATCGAGGCCCTGCAGAGCGACCACCTCAAGATCGGCGGCCTTATAGATCTTGACCAGATTGTGCGTCTCGACCAGCGCGTCCATTCGTTCCCCCATACATAGTGTTGCGCCCACATCTCCCACGACACGACTCGCACCTCGCGGGCGTGTCAATCCTCACCCAACCGCAGCGTCTTGCCCAGGCCGATCGTCGCGGCGTAGCGCGCGGCGATCGCCAGAGCTACCACGAACGCGAGCACGAGCGCGAGATAGAACCACGCCAGATTGGTGAGATCGATGCTCAGCGCGTAGGGCGGCACTCCCAACGTGGCAGGGTCAATCGCCGTGTCGCCGAACTGCAAGAACGGCAGCGTCGCGGTGGCCAACAACGCCCCCAGCACGGTCCCGCCGAGCAGACCGAAGATGTACACCGCCACTTGCTCGCTCAATAACACGCCGGTCAATTGCCGAGACGCCATGCCCATCGTGCGCAAGACGGCGAACTGCACCACGCGCTGGCGCGCGGCCAGCGCGGACTGGACGATGGTGCCCAGCACCGCCAGAGCGGCCGCTGTGAGCGCACCTACGAGCAGCAGCCCACGCATGCCGGCTTCGATGGGGTTGCTGGTGATGCTCGTTTGCAGCGCCTGCCGGTCCACGACATGGTCGAGGGCCAGGGTCTGCTGGCTCTTCTGGATGGCGGTGACCAACGTGGCGTCCTGGGCGGCATTACTGGATGCCGCGAGCCAGTACTCATTCGGGCCGCTATCCGGCGGGGATCCGGCGGCCGGACCATTCGCACTGCTCGCGACGTGGATGGCGCCGAGGCAGTCGTTGATGTCCAGCACGATGAACCCTGCCTGCTGCTGCGCGGGGTAGAGGGTGGGGAAATCGCGCACGACCGCGCCGAGCACGAAGAAGGAGGGCTGGCCGGACGCGCCAGGCAGGTTCAGCGCGAAATGGTCGCCTACCTGCAGGTGGAGCGCGCTGGCCAGGGTGTCGCTCACGATGGCCCAGATGGGATGGGAGGCGTCGCCTGCCAGCGTTTTCCCCGCACGGTCTGTGGATGGGTCACCGAGCTGGTGTTGTTGGAGCCCGGCCATCAGCGCAGTCAGCGGCTGATTGGCGTAATCGGCGCGCCATGAGGTCGTTCCCGCGACTCGCGCCCAGGTGGCGGGATCGACGGCGAGCAGATTGGCGGTGCTGTACCCCTCGTCGAAGGTCGTCGTGACCTGATTGCGATAGACTGGCGTGACACCCCGCACGCCCGCCATCGCGGAGAGCTGCGCCTGGATCGCCTGATCCTGGGTTGACGGCTGCGCGCTCTGCTCGACGAGTCGCACGTCGGATCCCGCCTGGTACGCGGACCGATCGGCGGCGCTCCGTACGAGCGACGAGTCGAATGTCAGGGCGAAGAGGCCCAGGCCGACAGAAAGCGCCAGCAGCAACATCAGCCGGCTGGGGCCCGCGGGGCTGCGTGCCACCTGCGAGAACGCCAGCATGCCTGTCGCCCCACGCCCGCGCGCCGCCCAGCGAGCGGCAGCGCCAGCCGCCATCGGGAACACGCGCAGGAGCAGCAACGTCCCCGCGAGCAGCAACAGCGCGGGAGCGGCCAGCAGCAACGGCGTGCTGGCGGCCCCGCCCAGAATCAAGCGTGTGCCCAGGGTGCCGACCGCGTTGAGCTCCAGGTAGCCCAGCCCACAGAGCACCGCCAGCCCAACATCCAGGTAATAGCGCCGCCAGAAGGGCTGGCGCGTGGCCCGGCCCTGCTCGCGGCGGAAGGCCAGCACGTCGAGCCGCGCGGCACGCTGCGTGGCCGCCACCACGGCGCCCGCGCCCAGTAACGCGCCGGCCACCGCCGGGATCGCGACCGCCCTCGGTGAGGACAGGCCCACCAGATACGAGCCGGTCGCGCCCGCCGCGGTCAGGGTCGCCGCCGGGACGAAGCTGTGCACCAGCGTGAGGGCCAACGCCCCCGCCAGCCAGGGTCCAATGATGATCGCCAGGATGCCCAGCAGCAGGCCCTGCGTCGCATAGCTGCCGAGGAGCTGGGCGGCGCTGCCGCCCCGGCTCTTGAGGGTGGCGATATCGACGGACTGACCATCCACCAGCAGGCCGGCCATCGCCAGCACGAAGAGCAGCGCCAGTCCGACGACCTGCGCCACGACGATGTAGAGCGGCAACGTGAGCAGGCCGAGCTGCTGCTCCACGCTGCGCAGATTGCTATCCAGTGCCGTGTTCACAGCCACCTGCGCGCCCAGTGGCACGACATCCCCCTCCATGCGCGAGCGGAGGAGCGCGAGGTCGTTCTGGATTGTGTCCATGTTACCGGTGTCGATCCGGCTCGGATCGGTGTAGTACACCCAGTGTTGCGCGACCTGCAGATCGGGCAAGGATTTGACGGCCTGCACCAGCGCGTCCTGTTCGAGCAGGACTGGGTAGTTGGCCGCGGTGGTTGGGCTGCCGCCCGCGGCGAAGCTGCGCCCATTCCAGAAGGCCTCGCTGGGCTGTGCCGGCGCCCAGATGCCGGCGACGCGGACGATGATGGTGCGATCGTGCTCGCCGAATTCTTCTCCTTTGAGGAGGTCGCCGACCTTAACGCCCTGCTCGCGCGCCATCTGCTGAGTGACGAGCGCGTCGTACACGCCGCTGGCGCTCGACGCCCCGCCAGTGGATGGCACCTGGCCAGCGAGAAGGCGCATGTGCGCCAGGGCCTGGGTGTAGTCGAACGCCTCGAAGGTCACCTGGGGCGCGATTGTCGCCGTCACGTCCAGGCTGCGGCTGCCGACCCCGCCGAGCAGGAGCGGATCGGTGGTGAGATAGGCGTTGACGGCGCTGCCCGTGAAGGCGCCCAGATAGGTCTTGCCGTCCGCGAGCACCCGCGTATCGAGCTGCTGGCGCAGGCCGGCGGAGAACGGGCTGGCCGTCGCCACGATCTCTACGTCGCGCGCCGGGGCGCCCTCCTGGTTGATGGTCGCCTGGACCTGCACGTTGGTCATCAGGGCGTCATAGAGCGGCACGGTGCAGATGAGGATGACGGCCAGCAGAATGCCCACGCCCACGGCAAGCAGCAGCCGCCATCCACTCGCGAGACGAGCCACGGCGAGCCGGGCTGGAGAGAACGGCGAGGCGCGGCGGCTCTGCCACAGCCCACGGCGCCGCGCCTGCTGGCCGAACCCGTCATCTGAGGGCGTCGAGCCAGCTCGCGAACGTCCTGAGTTCGCCGCTTCCACACGCATCATCCGCTCCTTCTATAGACCACCTATGACCGTCAGCGACAGTGGGCAAGCCACCGCCACGTAACAGGGCCCCCGTCTGGCATATGCTCCCACATGCCGCACACGTCAGGTGCTCCCTGTCGTCTCATCCCGCCTCAGTCCTCACCCAAACGCAGCGCCTTGCCCAACCCCAGCGTGCGGGCGTAGCGCGCCGCGACCCCCAGCGCCAGCGCGCACGCGCCGAGTAGCAGCGCGTAGAACACGGCCGTGTTGACCAGATCGAGCGTCAAGACGTAGGGGGGCACGCCCGCCATGCCAGGGTCGATGGTCGTGTCGCCGAACTGGAGGTAGGGAAGTGTGGCCGCGATCAGCACGAGCCCAAGCAGTGTGCCGCCTACCAGACCAAAGATATAGACGACGATTTGTTCACCCAGCAACAGCCGCGTGAGCTGCGAGCCGCCCATGCCCAGCGTCCGCAGCACAGCGAAGCGCAGCGTTTTCTGGCGCGCCGCCATGGCGGATTGCACCAGGCTGCCCAGGACCGCCAGCGCCGCAGCCACCACGGCCCCAAGCAGCAACAGTCCGCGCATGCCGACCTGGATCGGATTGCCGATGATGGTTTGCTGCAGCGCGCGCCGATCCACGATCTGATTGAGGTCGATGTTCGGGCCCTGCTGCCGCAGCGCGGTGGTGAGCGTCGTCACCTTGCTCGGATCATCGACCGTCTTGAGCCAGTATTCGTTGGGCCCAGCGGTGCCCGGCTCGTTGGTCGCGCCGACGATGGCCCCCAAACAGTCGTTCAGGTTCAAGACCACGAAGCCGCCGTCAGTTTGGTGAGGGTAGAGCGTCGGAAACTCGTCTACGATCAGACCGACGCGCGCCTGGGTGGAGGTTCCAAATGAATGCTGAAACGCGATCGAGAAGCGGTCGCCGAGGTGCAGGTGAGCCTGATCGGCGAGCGACTGGCTGATCACCGCCCACACGGGGTGGGTAGCATCGCCCGCGTTGGTATGGCCAGATCGGTCGGCGGCAATGGATCCCCACTGATTCGCGCTCAAGTCCGCCATCAGCGTGGACAGCGTGGCGCCAGCATAGGTGGAGCGCCAGGACGTGTTTCCAGCGACCTGTGCCCACGTGGCGGGGTCCACGCCGAGCACGGCAGCGGTCAGGCCGCTGCCGTCCACCGTCGCGTTGACCGAGATGGTGTCGCGATAGGCAGGGCTGATGCCCTCCACACCAGGCATTGCGGCAAGCTGTTTCTGGAGCCGCCCGTCGAGCCCAGGCGGCTCCGGCCCATTCTGCACGAGGCGCACGTCGGCGCCCGCCTGATAGGCGGCGCGGCTCACGGCGTTGGTAGACAGCGACGCATTATAGGTCAGCGCGAACAGGCCCAGGCCAACGGCGAGCGCCAGCAGGAGCGTAAGGCGACTGGGCCCAGCGGGATTGCGAGCCACTTCCGCGAACGCGAGCATGCTGGTCGGCCCGCGCCGCCGGGCCGCGAGCCGGGCGCCGGCCGCGGCGGCATAGGGAAACACGCGCAGCAATAACAGCGCGCCAGCGAACAGGAGCAGGGCAGGGGTCACCAGCAGGAGCGGACTGGCGCTCGACTGGCCCAGCTCCGTCCGCGTACCCAGTCCGCCGAACGTGGCGAGGTCAACGTACGCGACCAGACACAACACCGCCAGCGCCAGATCGAGATGATACCGGCGCCAGAACGGCTGGCCCGTGGACCGCCCTTGCTCCCGCCGGAAGGAGAGCACGTCGCGTCGGGCCGCACCTATGACGGCGACGATCACAGCGCCTACCCCCAACAATGCCGCGAGCACCGCGGGTGCTACGACCGCCCGTGGGTCCGCCAGCGCGGCGAGATTGGCGTCGGTCACGCCGGCACTGATCAGGGTGGCGCGCGGCACGAAGCCATGTACGAGCCCCAGCGCCAACAGGCGCGCAAGCCAGGGTCCGGCAGCCGCCGCCAATACACCCACCAGCAGCCCTTGCAGCAGGTAACTTCCGAGCAGCTGTGTCCCACTGGCGCCGCGGCTCTTCAGCGCGGCGATCTCAGCCGCCTGGCTCTCGATGAGCAGACCCGCCATGATGACGACGAACAGGAGGGCCAGGCCCACGACCTGCGCCACGATGATGTACAGCGGCTGGGCCAGCAGCGCGAGCTGCTGCTGCAAGTGGTGGATCGTGGTATCCAGCGTGGTCAGGACGTACTGGTCATTGAAGCCACTGGCGCTGAGCGTGACGACGGTCTGCGTGCGCATCTGGCCGATGTTGGCGGCGACCGCGGACATGTTCTCATCATGAATGCGTGCAGGCAGTGTGTAATACACCCAGTGCTGGGTGATGAGCAAACCCTGCAAGGGCAGCAGGGCGGTCACGAACGCGCTACGATCGAGCAAGACCGGATAGATGGCCCCGTTATCGGTCTGGATGGTGGCGAAGCTGCGCCCGTTCCAGAACATGTCGTCCGGCTGAATGGGCTCCCAGATGCCCGATACGCGCGTCAACACCGGGTTATCCAGCGACCCGGCCACCAAGGTGTCTCCTACCTGGAGGTGGAGGTCCTGCGCCATGCCCTGGGTGATCAGCGCAGCGGCCGGAGCGGTCGCGCCGGGCTGAGGGGTAGCTGGAAACTGTCCGGCGAGCAGCTTCATGTGGCTGCCCGCCTGGCCGTAGTCGAACGCCTCGAAGGTCACCTGCGCCTGGCCGTAGTCCAGCGTCTTGCCCGCCGCTTTTGCCAGCGGCAGGTTATCCGTGGTCAGATACTGGGTAACGTCGGGCTGGGTGAAGGACGCAAGATAGCGCTTGCCCAGCGGCAAGACGCTCGCGTTCGCCGTGCTCACAGAGTCGGCTGAGAAGCGGCGCGTCAGCCCCAGCACCTCGACGTCGCGCTCCACAGGAGCCGCACTATTGATCGTGGCCTGAATCTGGATATTGGCCACCAGGTTGTCGTAGAGGGGCACGGTGCAGGTCAGCATGACGGCCACCAGGATCCCCAGCCCCACGCCCAGCAGCAGACGCCAGCCGCGTCGCAACCGCGTGCGCGCCAGTCGACCGGCCGCCATAGGGGATGCGGCCCGCCCTCGCCACAGCTCGCCGTTGGGGCCAGCAGACGCGGTGAGCTGGGCATCCCCGCCAAGTTCGAGCGGCTCCTTGCTGATCGACTCGACGCGCATCAATGGCCCCTTCCGCGGAACGTCTGTGCATAAAGGTATTCGTCAATTGGACGCGAAATCTCACACCGCGCGGCAGATGGCGCTGCCGGGCGACTCGCCCGGCTGAGGCACGACCACGATCCAGCGGTATTCATACAGTCTGGCGCACCCCTGGCGTAAGAACGCCGTCGTTGATGTCGTAAAGGACGTCGGCCAATTGCATGGCGGCGGGGTCGTGGGTGGTGATGAGGAAGCTGATGCCGGCGCGGTGGCTGACG
>CAYQFU010000226.1:0-8375 GCA_964416775.1 uncultured Ktedonobacterales bacterium | reverse complement strand
CGAAATCGGGGTTCTGCGTGCGGCTGCGGTACCGCGTCCACCAACTGGTGTCCACTGTGAGCTGCATGAGGTTGGTGAGCCGCGGCTTGTCCTTCTGTGCGCCTGTCGCCTGACTGCCCTTCAAGGTGCGGAACTGATCCAGATTGACCGGTGCGGCGCCCTTGGAGGCTAGGTACGCGTCGATGAAGCGGAAGTGGCTGAACTCATCCTCGGTGTTGTCGTGAATATACTGGGACATATCCGCATCCAGCTTTTGCAGGTCAGTCGTGTAAGCGGGGCTGCCGCTCCCACCGGGGACCTCGCCGTCCTGGATGCCGCCGAGCTCGTTGTATTGTTGCCACAGGTCGCTTTCGAGGATTTCGGCCGCCGCTAGGAAGCGGAGAATGGCCGCGTCTCCCTTCGTGATGCTGCCACTACTTGCCGCGGCGTAGGCCGGCAACCCGCCGGGCAACAGCCCGGCGCCGATGGTTCCTGCTCCGACTACAAGCCCTGTCTGCAATACGGCCCGCCGGCTGGTTTTCTTTTCTGGATGGTTGGATCGCTGCGCCATGTTGTGCTCCTCCTGATCGTGGCCGAGTCTATCTGAGGGCAGACCGGGCCTGGGTGCTCCGTGAGCGACGGATGCACCTGATCTATGGGAATTGTTCACACGGCACTGCAGCGCCGAGATTCAATACGCGGTGTGTTACAGACGCAGTAGGTGGGCGACCATGGTCTCGGCCACGTCGGCGTGGCGACGAGAACCCGGAACGGGCATGCCGGCCATGATGGTAACCCGCTTCGGGGCTGTCACTTTCTCTCGCTGACTCTGGACTCGCTTTCACCAGTTCATGCTGCCCATCGTGGGCCACTAACGAGCGGCGGGGTCGGCCGATTCCTCGCTGGCCTGAGCGGAGGCCGTCACACGCAGCCATCTGGCGGCAAGCGGAATGGTCGTGCCCTGCACCAGCACCGAGACCAGCACGATGAAGAACACGATGTCGAAGATGATGTCCGCCCTGGGCACGCGGGCCAACAATGGGAAGGTGGCCAGGACGATGGGGACCGCTCCGCGCAGCCCCGCCCAGGAAATGAACGCCTTCTCGCGTAGCCGCAGGCGCGCGAACAGCAGCGCTGCGAACACGCTCACCGGGCGCGCGACGAGGATGAGGAACAGTGTGATGAGCAGGCCCACCCCCGCGATGGCAGGCAGGCGCGAGGGGAAGACGAGCAGGCCCAGCGTGAGGAACATGGCAATCTCCATGAGCGAGGCCAGGCCGCTGTGGAAGAGCGTCAGGCTGGGGCGCTCCGCTATCTGGCTGTTGCCCACGATCAGGCCCGCGAGGTAGACGGCCAGGAAACCGCTGCCATGCAAGGAAGTGGTCAGGGAATAGATGAAGAGTACCAGGGTCGTACTGAGAACCGGGTAGAGGCCCGTGACGTCCAACTTGAGCCAATTGACCAGCCGCACCATGCCTACGCCCAGACCCAAGCCGAGGATCGCGCCGATGCCCATTTGCGCCACAAACAGCAGCGCCAGCTGCGGAACGGAGGTGTGTGAGTTGGTGAGCAGCTGCGTTAGCCCAATAGTGAGAAAGACGGCCATCGGGTCGTTGGTGCCCGATTCCAGCTCCAGAAGTGGCAGAAGACGTCCTGTGAGGCGGACACTGCTCGCCCGTATAACCGCGAAGACGGCCGCGGCGTCAGTGGCCGATACAATGGCCCCCAGGAGGAGCCCCTCCAGCCAGGAAAAGTGCAAAATCAGGGTGGCGAACCAGGCGACGAGCGCGGCCGTGAACAGCACGCCGAGCGTGGAAAGGGACAGCCCCGCCCACACTGCCGGACGCACGTTCGGCCAGCTCGTGTCGAGACCGCCAGAGAACAGGATGAGGACGAGCGCGATGGTGCCCACCAGTTGGGCGAGCCACGGGTCGTCAAAGTAGATGCCCCCCGGCCCATCCGAGCCGGCCAGCATGCCCAGGAGGAGAAACAACAGCAATGGCGGCACGCCTACGCGTACCGATATCTTGCCGGCGAGGACGCAAAGCAGGAGGAGGACAGAGGCGACGAGGAGCAGATGTTCGATGTTGGCCATGCGGTCTGCTCCCTCGCCCAGAGTCTGGCTGAGGGAGAATCAGCACAGAAAAGGCCACCACATCCTCCGCGATGGCAAGGTCGCCCGGCTGGCCCGTATAGGCGGGGGTAATCCTTGCGAAGCAATGGCTCGCGCCGTCATCAGTGGCTGGTTCAGTCCTGTGGGAGGTCGAGCGGGAGGGTGAACCAGAAGGTGGCGCCGCTGCCCGGCGTGCTGACGACTCCGATCTGGCCGCCGTGCAGCTCGACGAGCCGGCGGCAGATGTGCAGCCCGAGGCCGATGCCACTCACGGTACCGTGCCGCACCTCGATGCCGGGCACGCGATAATACCGGCCGAAGAGGTACGGCAGGGCTTCGGGCGGGATGCCTGGGCCCTCATCGCGGACCTCGACGCGGGCGCACCCGGCGGATTCGGAGAGGCGCAGCGTGACTGGGCGATCGGTCGCCGAGTACTTGAGGGCGTTGGAGAGGAGGTTGGTGAGCACCTGGGCAAGGCGGTCGACATCCGCTGTGACGTGCAGGCACACGCTGGGGACATCCAGCGTGATGGGACGATCGGTCGCGGCCGACTGTTCTTCGGCGATCTGACGGCAGAGGTCAGTGAGGTCACATGGGCGCTTGTCGAGCGTGAAATGACCGGCATCCAGGCGCTCGGCATCCAGCAGGTCGTTGACGAGGTACTCCATGCGATGAATGCTCTCGTCGAGCTGGTCGAGGTCATGCGCGGTGGGCACATCGCCGAGGTCCATGCGGCGGCGCATAAAGATGGCGCGCATTTTCATGCTGGTAAGGGGCGCGCGCAGGTCATGTGTGACGACGGCAAGCATGTGGTGGCGCTCACCTTCGAGCTGGCGCCGCTCAGTGACGTCGCGCATGACGATGACGGCGCCGATGATGGCGCCTTCGGCGTCGCGCATGGGAGCGCCGGTGATGCTGACGTCGATATCGATGCCGTCGAGCCGGCGCAGCCTGACTTCGGTGGGATGGGACCCAGGGATCTGCTCACCGCGCAAGAGACGTGTGGTGGGCCACTGGTCAGGAGGCACGAGCTGACCGTGCTCGTCGCGCATCGGCATCAAGGCGTAACGCTCGGCCGCGGGGCGTGCGAAATACTCGGGCTGCTCTGTGGCGCCCATGAGCTGAAACGCAGCTTCGTTGGCACGCAGTACGTTGGCATCGCGATCGTAGACCAGGACGGCATCGCCGATGGACTGAAAGATGCCTTCGAGCTCGCGCACGCCCTGGGTAGCTTGATGTGAGATGCGGGAATGCTCGTCATGCGCGGCCCGCGGCTGGCCATCGAGTCGCTCGACCGGGGGACCGGGCCGGGCAGGTGACGCGTTGGACGACCTTCTCTTGACGCGTTTGGGCGGTTGAGGCATGGTCGCCGCGCTCCTCCCTGAGTGCCGCGCGCCTGGCCTACTAAGTTAGCATTGAGCGCGCGACTTGGACTGTACCATGCATCGCACGTTTGTACAACTTGCGTGCGACTGATGGGTCATAGGTGAGGAGAGTCATGCTTCGCTCAGTGCGTGGAGCGGAAGCGATGGCTCATGAGCTGATCCATGCTCAGCTTGCCCTTGTGTGGAGCGAGGGCATCGGCGCGCTCGGCCTCGAGATAGCCCTTGAGGACGAGGAGACGGCAATTGCGCCGGTGCGCGCGCTCGGCGGGGGTGTCAGCAGGGAAGACATCGCGCACGTAATGGTAGGTGTCGCCCCCAACACGGTTCAGCCAGGTGGCCAGGGTGTGCTCCAGGTGCTTGGGGAGACGCGACATGCGCAACCTCCTTGCTCGGTTGAGCCCCTGCCCGCCGCTTGCGCATACGCGGTGTATTGCCCCGGTAGTATAACCGCGGGGGGCGGGGATGGCACTATCCCTGAGGCGGAGGTGTGGGTCTCAGACCGTGCACGAGGCTCCGCGCCCAGAGGTCTGATGCGCCAGGTGCGTTCCATGCGCGCAGCGCGAGGGCACCCTGGAGGAAATCGGTATGGGCGCGGACCATCAGGCGGAGGGAGGCGTGGAGGGAGGCGTGGAGGCGAGTGTCAGATGCCGACCCAGCTGCCGGAAATGCTGGGATCGGGTGGGATCCACAGCAGGCGGCGCGCGGCGTGGTCGACGACGTCAAGCAGCTGGTCCATGTCGAAAGGTTTTTCGACGATTGGAATGTCAAGCTGATCCAGCAGACACTCGACGTCGGGTGGAATGCTGGCGCGCTCGGCCGTGACGAGCACGAAGGCATGGCGCGCGGTTAGCTCGGGGTCAGCGTCGACCACCAACAGCACGGCGTGCCCATCCATGCCTGGCATGCGGTAGTCGAGGAGCACGACGAACGGAACGTCGCTTGCGCGGAGGATGTGGAGGGCAGAGCGCCCGTCCGCTGCTTCGCGGACGATATAGCCGGCGTCACCGAGCATCCAGGCCGTAGATTCGCGGATGGCGCGGTCGTCGTCGACGACGAGCACCCAACGTGGCGCGAGAGCCATCGCGAATGTCCCCCTCGTCGGTGGTTTAGTAGTCTGGTTGGTATCATGCGGACTGCGCACGGATGGCCGCAAAGGCCGTGCCAGGATGAGAACGCAGATGGCATGCCACGGCGGCGCTCAGGTGCCCTGGACGAGCCGGAGCGTGGTATGCTGGCGGAGGCGCCTCCAGAGGCGGACAAGTAGGGGAGGATCGGCCATGACAATGGCAGCCGAGCCGGTAGTCTTCTTATTGGATTGCGACAATACGCTGCTGGACAACGACGCCCTCAAGGCGGACGTGGACCAACGGCTCAGGGCGCTGCTGGGGCCAGCGCTGGTCAGCCAGTTCTGGGACGTGTACGAGGCGGTACGCAGCGAGACGGACACCGTGAACTACCCGGTGGTGCTGGAGCGCTTCGCGCCACTGTGTCCCGACGTGGTGACGCGCGAGCGCGTGCGGACGGTGGTGATGGACTATCCGTTCGCCAGCCGGGTCTACCCGGAGACACCCGCGACGTTGGAGCACCTGCGCGCCATCGGGCGCCCGGCGATTCTCTCCGATGGCGACCCCATATACCAGCCGCTGAAGATCGAACGGAGCGGGCTGGCAGCTGAGGTGGAGGGAAGAGTGCTCGTCTACGTCCACAAGGAGGATCATCTGGAGGAGGTGATGGCGCAGTGGCCAGGCTCGTTCTACGTGGCCGTGGACGATAAGGCGCGCATCCTGGCGGAGACCAAGCGGCGCCACCCGAACCGCTTCGTGACGGTCCACGTGCGCCAGGGGCATTACGGCGCCGAGGAGATGACGCCCACGCCAGCACCAGACGTGTCGCTCGCGGGCATCGGAGACCTGCGCCAGTACGGCGTGGAGGATCTGCGCAGGCTGCTGCCGCGCGCATGACGCGGGGTATCCGGCGAGCCACGCCATGATGGCGGCGGGCATGCTGCGAGGGATTTCGTAGTCGTCGAGGACCGCTTAGCTCCAGATTGGCCAGTGGAGCAGATGGCTGGTGCCGCAGCGGGGACAGGGGACGCCCGGCAGCTCGGCCTCGTCTTCGAGGCATTGCTCCAGGCTGGCGATGTGGCGATCGGTCTGCAGCAGGCGGTCGCGCATGAGCTCGATGCATCCGTTGAGATCCGATGCGGCGGCCAGAGCAGCGGGGAGGCCGGCGAGGGCGGTGGTGTCGTCGAGCGGGGCCCAGGGATGGCTGGCGCTTGCGGCGGCCGCGGTCTGTTCGGCGGCGGCCGCGAGCAGGGAGGACCGCGCGTCGGTCGCGGAGAGGGTGCCTGCGCTCACCGCATCGTCGAGCGTGATGGCGCGAGCGAGCAGGGAGACGATTTGGTCGCGGCCGTCGCGCTCAGAGCGCAGATCCAGCGCGGTGCGGCTGCGGCTGGCGGCAGCTAGCTCGACGGCGGCGGTCTCGAAGTCGAGCAGCGGAGTGGCGCAGCGGGGGCAGACCGGCGCGGGCGACGATGCGCGGTCGGCGCTGGCGGGTGTGGAATCGGGGCTGGAGGCGGCAGGAGCGGGCAGGCGCACCGGCTCGACGCACTCGGGACAGAGGTACGACCCGGACGCGGCCAGGACGCCCTGGGCGGGCGCGGCGGGGTCCGACGGCGCGGGGTGCTCGTAGAGGGCGGCCTGGTAGTCACACGTCTCGCATGCCAGCCGCACGCCGCGTCCCATGGTGATGCCTCGATCCTGGGTGACCTGGCCCCGGCGCCTTCCACACGAGCGACCGGGGGAGCTGCACGTCCTGTTCAGCCGGGCGTTGCCGCCAATGCGGCAGCCCGAGTGTATCATATCGACCGGGCTGGAATCGGGCGGCGCAAGGCGAGACGCGCGAGGCGGTGGGGAGCGGCGGCGACATGCGCCCCTGTCGCTCGCGGCGGGGAGAGCAGCCGCGGCGCGCTGTGCCATGAGTACCATGAGTACTATAAGGAGGCACTTATAGGGAGGTGCTGGCGCGGCGCGGGCTCAGACGGCCCAGGGGAGCGCGTGGCGCATGCGCTGAGGCAGGTCGCGATAGCTGAAGCTGTGGCCGCGCAGGGCCTCGATGGCGGCGGCGAAGACACAGGTGGCGGCGGCGAGCAGCAGCACCATGAAGCCGGCGAGTCCGAGCGCCGAGGCGGGGATGAAGCCGTGGGCGTGGGCTACGACGAAAGCATAGCCAAGCACGGGTAGGACGATGGCGTAGACGATGCCCTGGAACTCGGCAGCCTCTTTCGCCTGCCGCGCGACGCGTGGATTGGTCTGGCGCAGGGCTTGCCAGATGACGGCGGGAAGCAGCACTGGCAGGAACAACAGACTGAGATGCGCGATGGCAATGAGCACGGACTCGGCGTCGCTGTAGTGGGCATCGGAGGGGGCTTCGTGGCGCGTAAGGACGCCATGGCCGGAGCGTACGCTCTGCGGCTGGGGCGCCTCGGAGGGGACCGGAGTGAGGGGCTCTGCCACGGCCTCGTCAATGCCGATGGGCACGATGCCGCGCAGGCGGCAGGCCTCGCGAATCGCGTACAGCGCGTGCAGGGTGTCCTCTTCGCGGGCGGGGACATAGACGGTCCGGTAGGCGCCTCTGGTGAGCAGTGCCAAAGCGACCGGGGGATCCACGGTCAGGGGGGCGCGAGGGTCGGGCACCAGTCCCACGCCGAAGGACTCGTCGAAGGGGAAGACCGTGCGCGCGGCGATGACACAGTCATCCCAGATTTCGAGGGATTGGCCATCGCCCAGGGGAACACGCAAGCGGCGTGTGGGCTCAGCGGCGCGAGGCTGTCGCGCTCGAAGGCCCATTGTATAGACATCAGCTGCTCGCGCATCCGCGCTGCCCCGAGGCCCGGTCTCGGTCAGCGCGGGCAACACGTGTGTGATTCTCGCGGTCTCGACCGCGGTATGCTCTGCCACTTCATGCACTCCCCTTCTCTGGACGACTGCGTCATCGTCCAGCTTGTTACCCCTGAGGACGACCTACCGCGGGCTGGGGTCACGGCATTGTGGGCAGTCGAAGGGTGATGGGCCGAACGGGCTAGAGACGCCGCAAGAAGGGATAGCTGAAGGGGCGACCCTGGAAGGTCTGGATGGCGGCGTAGACGGAGTAGCCGCAGGAGACGAGGACGAGTGCCAGGACCAGGATGATGCCGAAGGGGAAGGCGAAGAGGCCGGGCACGGCGAAGCTGGGGTTGTTGGCGGAGACGCCGACGAGCAGGGTGATGACGAAGATGGCGGCAAGGGCGATGCCGATACCTGCGGTCACGCCGGCGATGCCGAGATGGAAGAAAAACGCTTGCTTCGCCTGGCGGGAGGCGTAGGGCGAGGTGGGGCGTGTGGCGAGCCAGATGATGAGGGGAAGAAGGAATGGGGCGAAGAAGAAGCTGAGGTGGGCGATGCCCGCGAGCACCGTCTGGTCCTGGCTGATCGCGGAGGACGAGCCGTATGGCGCGACGAACGCCGGGGTGGCGGCCTCTCGGTCTCGGGATGCCGGGGAAAGGTCCGGGCGGCGGGTGTAGATGGCGTTGAGGGCGCGCTGGGCATCGGGAGGGTCCGCGGGGACGTAGGTAGTCCAGCGGCCGTCGCGACCACGCAGTGCGATGGCTGGGGCGGACGGCATGTCGGCCGGCGCCTGAGGGTCAGCCGCGAGGGCGGCGCCGGTCAGCTCGGCGAGCGGGTAGTCGCGGCCATCCGCGACGATATGGTCGGGCCAGACGTCGAGCGTGCCGCCGGTGCGCAGTGAGACAGATGCGTTGGGTGCCACATTGGCCTGATACATGGCGAAGCGCCTCCATATGCCTAAGCTGTGGACGATTCCATCCGTTCTTACGAGCGAACGGCGGCCAGGTTGGAACG
>CAYQFU010000225.1:0-8387 GCA_964416775.1 uncultured Ktedonobacterales bacterium | reverse complement strand
CGAGGGTGAAGCGGGCATGGGCCCGCGAGGGGCAGTCGCGAGGGATGCGCTCGTACTGGAGGCACAGTCGTATCACGGCGGGATGCGTCGGGTTGATTAACTCTAAGCCCCATGTTATGCTCGTGGGGTACTCAGAAGCCTTAGGCCAGAGCAGGGATGAGCTGACATGGGCGGAAGCTAACACCGCCGAATGCGCAAGCGACAAGGTACGCATGCGTTGCGCACTCTGATGCTCTCACACGCCAGCGCGGCTCGTATGTGCGGTCTCCCCGTAAGCGCTGTGTCCCCTTAGCGCCGTATCCCTCTGGCCGCATCACCGCAGCTGCCTCAGCCACACCGCTGCTCTTGTGTGGCAATCGCTGCTGGCCGCATGCCGCGAGCCAGGGGCTCGGACGTTGCCCCTCCATCTGGCGTTCCCTCCCACTCTCACATTGCGCCGTTGCTGTGATGCAATGATGCGACGCTGGCGGGTCATCGCGCCGTGCTCCCGTGCATTGATGCGCGGTCCGGACGGCAGCAGTAACCGCGCGCGGCGTCGGATGGATCCCGCCGTAACGCGCGACTCAGCGCCGCCCAGATGGTCCCGCGGTCGTCCAATGGCACCACCTGCACACCTGGAGAGGAGTGCGACATGACTCATCCCTTGGAGCAGATCGTTAATCAGGTCATTACGGTCATGACCAGTGTGCCTGTGCCGCTGGTGTATCTCATCGCCATGGGCTGGTTGGGGCTCGAAGGGGTCGGCATTCCCGTGCCCCTGACGCCCATCCTGCTGTTTCTCGGCTCGCTGGCTGGGCTCGGGCACGTAAACCTCCCCATGGCCATCGGTCTCGTCTGCCTGGGCACGCTGGCGGGGGCATCCGTCGCCTATTACATTGGCAAGCGCTTCGGCACGATCGCCGCCATGCGCTACGGGCGCCATGTGGGGCTCACTCCCGCGCGCGTTCAGCACATCGATCTCTGGCTGCGGCGCCGCGGCAGTGTGGGCGTCTTTCTGCTCCGTCTACCGCCCGGGGTGCGCTCCTTTACGCCGCTGGTGGAAGGCGAAGCGGGTACCACGCTGCCCGCGTTCATCCTGGGCACGGTGGCTGGCGCGTTGGTCGTCAACAGCGTCTACGCGCTGGTCGGCGCCGCGCTCGGCGCGAACTATCGGACCGCCCTGGCGTTTGTGGACAGATTGCAGCTCCCTATCTTACTCACGCTCGTCGCGGTCATCGCTGTCGTGGTCGGATTCATCCTACTGCACCGCTTCTGGGCCAAGCTCACCTGGCATCGGCTGCACCTGCACTTTCACCGCTATCACGCCGCGTTGGCTTCGCAGTCACCGGTTGCCGCGGGGCCTGCCATGCCGGGCGGCCCAGCCGGCGCACAACCGAGCGCGTAGAACAGCGCGTCTGAAGGAGAACCGTCATGGCGCAATCAGCTGCTCGCATAGACCGGATCTCGCCCGCGGCGTCCGCGACCAGGGTCCAGAGTGAGATGAGATCAGAGCTGGCATCGCCGTGGCCGAGCTGGTTGCTCGCGGTCCTCGGCATTCTCTGGCTCGCTGGCGTGACGACGTTCGTGATGATGTCCCTCGCGGCACACCAGTACGCCAGCTTCCTCTACGACACGGGAATCAGCGTCTGGATCCAGCAGGTGCGTGGGAGTGCGCTCGCCCGGGTCATCAATCCAGCCGGCGATTTGCAGTGGCCAGTGCCGACCGGCATCGCGATGGTGATCATCTTTGGCACCCTGGTGGTGTTCCGCTTCTTCCGCGAGGCGATCTGTCTCGCCGTCGCGACGTTCGGCGCGGACGCCACCAACATCCTTACCAACTCGCTGGTGGCGCGTCCCCGGCCGCACGGCGGGCAGATTGGCGTGACGCTGGCGAACCTGGGGCAGCACAGCTATCCTTCCGGCCATGTGTCCCACACCGTCGGTCTGTACGGCTTCCTGTTCTTCTTGTGCCTTCTGGCGGAACGCGCGCAGCCCAGGTGGAGACCCTGGTTGATCGCGGTGCAGGTGATCTGCGCGTATTTCGTGCTGCTGGTCGGTGTTTCACGCGTCCTGGAGGGGCAGCACTGGCCCAGCGATGTCGCGGCCGGGTATCTCGACGGCGCTCTCTGGGTACTGATCGGCATCGCACTGTACCACGTGCTGGCTGAGCGGTGGCCGCGGCGCGTGGCAGGCGCGCAGGGCGGCACAGGAGATGCAAAGGCTCGGTAGCATTGCCGGCTGAAATTGTATGGCGACGTGGCCGTGTGCGCGCAGGCTCGTGCTGCCACGCCCCTGAGCTGTCATGCTCCGACGGGAAGGGCCCTACCCGCTGAATCCATCACATGGGCACGGGCATGCGCGGCAAAGGGACAACGGCAAACACTGGAGGATATCGTGACGTCATCCGAGACATCCGCAGGCAATCCGCCATCCGCGCCGCTGTCAGAGCGTCGCACCAGCGCGCTTGGACCCCGGCAGGCGAAGATACGCGCGGGACGTGAGCCGCAGCCGCGCCACTGGACGCGACGCCAGATCGTCATCGCGACGGTCCTGTGGGTGGTCGGTGCGGTGGTCCTCTCGGTCATGTCGGTCTTCGCTCACCAGTACCGTGAGTTCCCATTTGACATTTCTATCGAGGAGTGGGTCCAGCAGCTGCTGCGGTATCCGTTGCTCGTGCGCGTCGTCAACTTTGCCAGCGACGCCAACTGGCCCATTCCGGCCGGTGTGGCAGTGACCGTCCTGACGGTCGGGCTGGCGCTGTTGCGACGCTACCGGGAGGCCATCGCGAGCGCCATCGCGGGGTTTGGCGCGGCCAATATCAGCTTCCTCATCAACGGCCTGGTTGCACGCCCACGCCCTGCCGGTGGCGGGATTCACGCGATCGCCAACGTCGGGCTGCACAGCTACCCGTCGGGCCACGTCTCGCAAGTGGTGTCGTTTTACGGCTTCCTGCTCTACCTCACCATCCTGGAAGGCCGCACCCATCCCAGCTGGAGGCGCTGGCTGGTGATCCCACAGGTGATCAGTGCGTACTTTCTGATCTTCATTGGTCCTTCGCGCGTGCTCGAGGGCGAGCATTGGCCGAGCGATGTGGTCGCCGGCTACCTCGTCGGCGCGCTCTGGCTCGTGGTGGTCATCGGGCTCTACCACTGGATGGGCCTGTGGTGGCAGCGATACCAGCGGCGGCGCCAGGTTGCGCCTGCGAGCCGTCGCGCCTGAGGCCCCTTCGGTTGCGCATACCTTGTGAGAGCCTGCGCCCCGGCAGGTCCTCGCGCGACGACCTCCACGGGAGAGGAGCATGACGATGCCCGATCGCATGATACGCGCGTGTCTCATCATGAACCCCAAGTCGGGTCATGGCGGAGTCAACCTCGCTGAGGCGCTCACGGTCCTGGGCGAGCACGGCTGGGATGTCGTCGTGCGCCAGAAGCTCCACGGCGGTCATGCCACTGAGCTGGCGCGCGAGGCGCTGCGGGCCGGTTGTACCGTCGTCGTGGACTGCGGCGGCGATGGCACGCTCAATGAGATCATTGAAGGTGTGGCGGGCACCGATGCGGCGGTCGGCACGCTCCCGGGCGGCACGGCGAATCTCTGGGCGCACGAAGTCGGCATCTCGCCCCAGTTGCGGGTGGCCGCCATGCAGCTCGTGGATGCGGACCGGCGGCGGGTCGATGTGGGCCGCGTCGCGGTGAACGGCCGCCATAAGCGCCATTTCGTCTTGATGGCCGGACTGGGACTCGACGGTGCGATCATGGCTCGCGTCAACAAGCCGCTGAAAAGCCGAATTGGACCGGCGGCGATCGGGCTGGCCGCACTGCAGGCGCTGCCATCGTGGCATGCGGTCCCGGTGCGTATCGACCTCGACGAGCTCCACTGGCAGGGTCGCGTGTCGCAGGTCGTGGTGGGCAATACCCGGCGCTATGCGGGCTTCACCCGGGTCACTGGGGGTGCCTTCATGGATGATGGGCTGCTGGACGTTTGCCTGTTTTCGGCGCAGAGCCTGATCGGAGCCGGCCGTCAGCTCACCTCGCTCATCGTGCGCCAGCACCCCAGCGTGTCCACGGCGGAGACGTATCGGGCCGCCAGCATCACCCTCCGCGCACCCGTCATGCTGCCTCTGCAGGTGGACGGCGGCCACGTGCCTGTCGCGGAAGACGAGCTCACTCCGGAAGGGGTGGTCTATACGTTCTCGCTCATCGCGCAGGGGGTGACCATGTTGGTGCCACGGACGTATAATGGGGAACTGTTCCAGCCTGTCCGCCTGGCAGATACGCCCGTCGGCGTCGAGCTGCGGCCTCTCGAGCTTGCCAATGCCAACCATACGACGCGTGAGAATGGCAGGCACGCCGGCAAGGAGAAGCAGTGGCGGGTGAAAGTGCTGGACGTCGGCGTAGACTGCATTACCGCGGCCCGCCTCAAGGATGGGCACGTGGTACGCCTCATGATCGATCCCGACACGGTGTTGGCGGATGGGTCAGGGCGCGAGCGGCCTTTATGGGGCGCGCTCTCTGTCATCGCCGAGGGAGACGTCATGCGCACGAGAGGACGCAAGAATGGCGCAGACGGCGCCATCCTGGTCAGCCGGGTGGCGCTGCTTGACCGACGCCGCGAGAGGAAGGTGAGTACACCATGAAGGCCCTGAAGTCGGTGCTCCGTCCGAACGTGCTCATCCCGGTGGTCATTGCCGTGGGGTTGCTCGCTGGGCTCCTGGCTTTCGGCAACCCAAGCCAGATCCTCGCCTTGCTGGCCGGGTTTCGGCTGCAGTACCTGCTCTACTTCTTTCTGACGATGGTCGCCTACGAAGCGGTCCGCTGCACGCAGTGGCACTTCATGTTGCTCTCGTTGGGCATCCGCGTACCGCTCCGGACGCAAATCTTCACCTACATGAGCGGCGAAGTGACCAAGGACTTGCCGGTCGGCAACTTCTTCCCGGACTACGTCTTGCAGCGCTCGCAAGGTACGGATTTCGGGCTGGCCTCATCCGCCACCCTGCTGATCACCTTGATCGAGGTCGCGGTTTCGATCACTGGTGTGGTGATCATCGGCATCGACGGCTGGGAGTGGCTGCGGCCGGTCATTCTCATCGGCACCTTCGCATTCGTGCTGATCGTGTGGGCTCTCTACCGCTGGCATCACCTGCCTCACCAGCACCGCCCGCACCCCAGGTTCCAGATGGTGCTGAAGCGCAAGTGGGTGCAGAAGGGGCTGGACGAGATACGCCAATTCCTCCGCGGCGAGAAGACGCTCTTGCATCCGCACGTGCTGGCCATTGGGGCGGCGCTAGGCGCGATCTATCTCACACTCGGAGGGGTGGGGCTCTATCTCGTCATTCTGGGCCTTGGCCTGCCCCACATCTCCATCTGGTCAGTGCTCGCCGTCTATTACTTCAGTCTCGCCTTCGCGGCGATTGTGCCGCTGCCGATGGATTTCGGCTCGACAGAGGTGAGCGGCACAGGCGCGCTGGTGGCGGACGGAATGAGCCGGAGTGGTGCAGTGGGAACCATGCTGCTCGCTCGACTGCTGAGCCTGGCGGCGACCCTGGTGATCGCGCTGGTGACCATACTCATTTTGCACGATGAGTTTCGCGCGGCGCTGAGCATGCGGCGAACGGCGCACGCCGTGTGACCGGAGGATGCCGCGCGGAAGGACACGTCAGCATGCAAGCCGGCACACCTACCCCGCCGGGGTCGTCCTCGTCCGGCGCCGATGAGCGCGATCCTGGCGACCTCAGTGAGATGTTGCAGGAGCTGCGTGTTCTGCTTCCAGGCGTGCAAGTCTTGAACGCCTTCCTGGTGACGCTGCCGTTTACTCAGACGTTCGGCAGGATCCTGGCGGGCGAGAAGTCCGTCTATGTGGCCTCGTTTCTCTTCTCGCTCCTCAGTCTCATCCTGCTCACCGTCCCCGCCGCCCACCACCGGCTGGAGCGCCCCTTGCCCGACCGTGTGCGCTTCAAGGAATTCTCCAACAGGATGATCGTCCTGGGGCTGGTCGCGCTCTCATTGGCGCTCATCCTGGCTACCCACCTCGTCGTCACCCAGACGCTGGGAAGCACCCCAGCCCTGATCATGGCGCTCTGTGTGACGGCCTGCATTGGCCTCATCTGGTGGTTGATCCCGGTCCGAATCTGGATCTCGCGATACCGCGCGCGGAGGAGCGCACAAAGCCATTACCTCGCCCAGAGGTGATACGACTCGTGCTAGGCGCGGGCATGGCCCGCACCTGAAGCGATCTTGACCAGCCACCACGCCGTCTCGGGCAGCGGCTGCCCTACTGCACCCGCCGCGCGACCGCCTCGCCACCGCGCCGCCCGAGGACGATGCCCGGCAGCACCCCTAGAGCTCCCAGACCCTCTATCGCCACTGCGGGGGCGGCCGTGCCCACGTCGCGCGTCTGGGGAATCATATCCGCGGCGACCGCGATATCGACTGCCCAGGCGTGTGTCGGCGTCTCGTGGCGCAGCTCGGGCAGCCAGTGACGCGTGGCATCCGCGAGCTGCCGGTGGTAGTGCACGTCGCGATGCGCCGCCCCAGCGCGACCATAACGCCCGCCACTGGTGACGAGCCGCGCGTCGCCAGGCCGAAAGTCACAGTAGGTGTACGGCGCCGCATCCCAAAAGAGCGGGAAGTCATCCGGCAGGTTGGCACGGAACGCCAACGCATAGATGCGGGCTGTCGGGTGCGCCGTTGGCCCCACGGCGAGCACCAGTCCGCGCGCCGTAACCTGGTGTCCGCTGGCGAGCTGAATCTGCCAGTGGCGGCTGCCCTCACGTGTGGGCACCTCATCATAGGTAACGACCCGGGCGTCTCCCGCCAGGGTAACGCCAGCAGCGCGCGCTTGGCGCGCCAGGTGCGCCAGCAGGGTGAGCGGGTGGATGCGCCCTTCATCTGGGAGCCAGAGCGCCGCGCGCACCGACTGCGTATTCAGGCGCCCATCGGTCGCGTCGGCCACCTGCGCTGGCTCCCAGAGCGCGGCGCGCAGTCCAGCGGAAACCCGCGCGCGTGCCTCGCGCGCCAGATAGCGCGCCGCGCCAGCGCTTTCCGCAAGACTGAGCGACCCGGTCAAACGGGCGGACAGCAAGGAGTCCGGCTGCGACGCGTCCGCGACGAGAGCCAGAAGCACCTCAGTCGTGGCCGGCCACAACGCGGCTTCGGGGCTTCCGCTGGGCAAATCGGCCAAGCCCATGTGGAGGCCCGCGCTGAGGATGCCCGCGTTGCGGCCGGTGGCTCCGTGGCCGAGCTCCGAGGCGGCTTCCAGCAGGAGCACGCGCGCTCCCACAGCGCGCGCGGCGATGGCCGCGCTCAGCCCGGCCACGCCGCCGCCAATGATGGCGACATCCGCGCGCGGATTGGGGAGAGCGTCAAGCGGCGTCAGCGCGAGTGCCTGGCGCGCCTCGGCGGCAAGCCCATCCGGCCACGGCGCCCGCGGCAGCACCGCCACATCCGTACGTTGCGGCGCATCCTTCGTCGCTCGATATCCTGCTCGCCCCACCCTATCACTCCTTGCTTCGGCGCGGACAACGCCGCAGGCGATCTCAGTGCGCGCCGGCCAGCCTATGCGCTGTGCGCCGCTCCATGCGCTGCGCGACGAGCGCGAGGCCGTAACAGATCACGAAATACTCGGCCAGCTCGACCACGTAATACGCCCAGCGGATAGCGGGGCTGGACACCGAGGTGGTCAAGAACTGCACCTGGAGCGAGAGCTCCACCACGGCCATTACCTGAAGGAAGGAGGTGTCCTGCACCAGCGTGATCAGGTTGTTGGTCAGCGGCGGCACCACCAGGCGCAGGGCCTGCGGCAGCACCACATGGCGCATGGTCTGAAAGGGCGTCATGCCCAGCGAGTAGGCGGCCTCCGTCTCACCATAGTCCACCGCCAGGATCCCGGCGCGCACCACTTCGGCGATGTACGCGCCGTAGTTGAAGCCGAGTCCAATGATGCCGAAGAAGAAGTTGCTCACTCCCGTGGACGGGAAGAGCCGATTGGAGTTGAGGTCCGTGAGCCAGGCGTACACCACAGCGTCGATGTGGAAGTTGAAGAGTGTTCCGAGCAGGATGGCCACGCCAAAGTACCAGACGACCAGCTGCAGCAGGAGCGGCGTACCCCGAATCGTTTCGACGTAGAACGTGCTGATGCCGCGGAGCAGGGTGGAGCGCGAGAGCCGCCCCAGGCCGGCGGGAATGCCGATGAGGAGGGCAATGACACTGGCGAAGAATGCGCATGCGATGGTCGCCAGCGTGGCGCTCGCCAGTGCGGGAGCCGCGTCCCCCAAGTTGCGTAACACAGCATCCATCCGGTGCGTTCTTTCTGTCTATCGCGCTGTCTATCGCGGGACGGCCACGGCAGCCCCAGCGCGGCGCGCGCGCAGGCGCTGACGCCGCACCAGGCGCACGAGCGAGGCGGGCGCGAAC
>CAYQFU010000224.1:0-8442 GCA_964416775.1 uncultured Ktedonobacterales bacterium | reverse complement strand
TGAAAAAGGGCACCTCCCTCAGCCACATGCGCGGGGTGGTCGTCGGAGTAGCCGGTCCGGTCGAGGTGGGCGCGTTCTCAAGCGATGACGAAGCACCGCCAGACTATCCACGTCATTTAGAGCGCGCCTTTTGCATAGGCCGTGCTCGCGGCCTTGGCGTGCGCGGCCTGGCGGCGCTGGCGCCGACGGGCGGGAAGGGTGGCTGCCGCCGAGACGAGGTCTTCGAAGCCGCTGAGCAGTCGCGAGGCGTAGCCCAGCCGCTCCAGCGCGCGTCGCAGGTCCACGCGGCTGGCCTCAGGCGGAACGGCCACTTTGCGCGGGCCGACACGCCGCAGGCGGAAGGCGCGCAGCCGCGGCGAGGTGACGAGCTCGCTCGCCAGCTCCTCGTCGCCGACCTCCAGCAGCGTCTCCTGGCCAGCGAGAGTCACGGCCTCCTGCTGGCGCGCCCAGTCGCGCAGCGTGTACACCACGTTTTGTGGCAGCGCCTTGTGGCTGTGGGCCTCCAGGAACACGACCACCTCCTCGATGGTCCCGCCGGCGGCCAGGCCGCGGCGCAGTGCCTCACGGGTGAGCGTGAAGCGGCTCACGCGGCCCACCTGTTCCAGCATGGCGAAGCGCGCCAGCCAGTAGAGCGCGGGCATGTGGGGCTCCATCAACAGCACCTGGAAGTTGGGCTGCACCACGAGTGGGCGCGACGAGGGCTGGTGGCTAGCGCTCAGCTCGCTCGTCATGACCTCCGCGCCCAGCTCGGTGACGCGGAAGGTGTCGGGATTGACTGGCTCGCCCGCGGGAGGCACGGCCTCGCGATCGTAGCCCAGCTCCACCAGTCCCAGCTCGCGCAGGGTGGAGCGCAGGATACCCGCCACGACCTCGCCGTCCGTGCCATCCCAGCGCTCGCGCAGCTCGTTGGCCAGGCGGAAGCCTGCCTCGCCGGCGTTGCGCTGCGATGGGCGCAGCACGAAGGGATCGTCCCCTTGCAGCGTCGCACGGAACGACGCCAGGCTGTACCAGACGCCGGGCTGGCAGCGCCGCAGCAGCTGGCGCACCTGCTCGCGCGCCATCGCTGGCTCCAGGTAATACGCGAGGTAGTCCTGGTAGTGGGCGCCAAGGGCATCCACCCACCAGCGGCTGGTGGGCCAGCGGCGGAAGATGCGCCGCGCCTGCATCACCAGGTCGTGGCGCGCCCACGAATCGAGCTTGGGGCCGGGCATCAGACGGCCGCGCTCGGTCGCGGTGGAGGGGGGCGCGCTGACCAGGCCGAGCTCGCATGCCTCCTGCTTGAGCTGGTCCACATAGGCCAGCGCCTCGTCTTCGTCGCGGCGCTCGCGCGCGCCGTTGAGCAGCGGCAGCAGACGCAAGGCGGCGCGCTTGGGCAGCGCGCCAGACCGCGTCAGCTCGATCTCCTGGTGGTAGGCCGCGGCCACGATCACCGCCAGGTCCCACAGGAACGGAGTGTCGGCCGGCAGCACGGCGGGGGGCGCCGGATGCTCCTCCAGCCCCGCCGAGGCGCGCGGACGCGTCTCGGCCTGGCGCAGGTTGGCCAGCGTCTCGCGCGGGATGAAGAGAATGCGCTCGCCCTGGGTGAAGGTGTCGAAGACGAGCGCGTATTCCTCGAAGGCGCGCACGAGCGCGGCGAGCTGCGGGCCGCTCAGATGCGTGTGGGCGCGCACGACGCTCAAAGGCACGCGGCCGCCCTGCGCACGCAGCCATTCGTAGAGCTCGCGCAGTTGCGGTTCCACGCGGGCCAGCGCATAGCGCACGGCCTCGGCCTGGCTGAGGTTCTCGGCCATGGCGGCGCGGACCTCGTTGCGCGAGTAGTACGCCTGGATGGTCAGGCCGAAGCGCCGGCCAATCTGGTCCAGATCGCCCTGGCGATAGGGCATGAGCAGCTCGTCCAGCGTCTGCTCGGAGCGGTCGGCCTGAGGCACGAACAGCTCGCGGCCGGTGGCGTAGAGGCCGGTGGCCAGCTCGGTGGGCACGTAGACGATGGGCTTCTCCTCAACCTGCGCCTGCGGGTTGCGGGGAATGGCGTAGCCATAGAAGGTGGCGCGCTGGCCGACTAGCTCGCCGCCCTGTACGCGGGCCACCTCGGCGAAGAGCAGATAGGAATCGATCAGTCGCCCCAGCACGGCATCACAAACGTCCGGGTCGAGGTGGGCGCGGGTGGCCACCAGCTCGGCCAGGCACCAGTTGCGCGCCGAGGGGCCGACGACGGCGTAGAGCACGCGTCGCTCGGTCTTGTCCAGACGCTCCCAGACGAAGCGCGCCGCGATGTTGTCACGCATGGCGCGCTCCAGGCGCTGGCGCGCCTCGGAAGAGTCATCGGCCAGAGTGGGCGCACCCCACCAGGCTGCCAGGGACTGCACGGTATTTATCGGCGCGTCTGCCAGTAGAACGCTGAGGCTCTTCATGTCGCCCTCCTAAGCCCTGAAGGCGAGCGGTACGCGAACCGAGCCGGCACATTGCGGATGCCTGGCTGTCCGGATTCTCGCGCACCTGCTCCACCCCCTTCGCATCAAGCGCCTGGTCGGTTGTCTCCCCGCTCAGCTGATGGCAAGCACGAAAATACCCGTGTGTGGCCTTGGTTGAGTGCGGGGAGCAGAGCCGTCAGTCTTGCGCCTGCGCCGGCGGCGTCGCTCCCGCCTCGCGTCGCGCCGTATGCGCTCCGCGGGCGTCCGTCGCGGGCCATGTCGTGGGTGATACGGCCGTCACTTCGGCGCCCTGGCCGAAGCGTTCGACGAACTGGATCACCTCGCGGGTGATCTGGCTGGGAGTGGACGCGCCGGAGGTCACCGCGATGCGACGCTTGCCGGCCAACATCTCCGGCGTGAGGTCCTGCAGCCGCTCGATGCGCACGGCGGAGGAGCCGGCGATCTCTTCGGCGACCTGGACGAGCCGGTTGGTGTTGTTGCTGCGTGGATCGCCCACCACGATGGTCAGGTCCGCGCCGCGCGCCATGCGCGCCACGGCCTCCTGGCGGAGCTGAGTGGCGCGGCAGATCTCATTCTGCACCTCCACGTGGGGAAAGCGCTCGCGAATACGCTCGATGAGATCCCGCGTGTCCCACTGGCTGAGGGTGGTCTGTGTGGTGACGGCAAGTCGCTCGGCCTGGGCGAAGGCGTCGGGGATGGACTCGAGGTCGCCGACAGATTCCACCAGATAGACGGAATCCGGCGCCTCGCCGATGACCCCTTCGGGCTCAGGGTGGCCTTTCTTGCCGATGTAGAGGACTTTGCAGCCGCGAGCGACCCACTCGCGCACGAGGACGTGGGTCTTGGTGACGTCGGGGCAGGTGGCGTCGATGACGTTGAGGCCCCGGTCGTGGGCATGCTGCTTGACCAGCGGCGAGACGCCATGCGCCGTGAAGATCACGGTGCCGCCGGTCACCTGGTCGAGAATCGAGGCGCGGTCCGCGCCGTCCAGCGTGGTGACGCCAAGCTGTGTCAGCTCTTCGACGGCGAACCGGTTGTGCACGATCAATCCAATGATATAGATCGGACGCGGCGTCTTGGGATCCCTGGCCGCCTTCCGCGCGATCTCCATCGCATCTACGACCCCGTAGCAATAGCCGCGGGGGGCAACTTTGATGACTTCCATCGTGTCCGCCACTTTCCGCTCTCCGGCCGGATGAATGACACAGCCGGCCGGACGCCTTTCGCGCGACACTGGGTGGAATCGGGGCACAAATCGCGACGCCGTATCCGACACGACGCGCGACTCGGCGCGCTCAACCGATGCAGCACCCGCCTCCTCACAGGCGTCGACGCATCGCTCCCGCTCCGATCCTGCCAGCCACAGAACACCTACAAACCAGCGAGCCGGAAGAGCAGTTCGGCCGCCTTCCGATCGAGTCGTACTATCGTGGCTTCGAACGCTTCTTCGCGCCGTTCCTCACTGTCACCCGTCGGATCGTCGTCGTTCCGCATGGGCGAGGTGCCAACGCTCAATTCCTCCAGTGCGCCGGATGACCTGTTTGTGGTCTCCACGAGCTGGGCTCCTTTCCCGGCCCTTTCCTGGGCCGGTGTTGGGAGGGGTCTGTCCAACAGCGACTCACCCCCGTCTGCGACCTGGGTCCCGGGCGCTCAGCTCGTGCCGGTCCATCGCGCACGACTGGACGGCATCTTACCCCTCATTGTACATCACCCTCCAACAAGTTTGCCTGTCATCATGACAAAGGCCCGCTCGGATGATCGTACCGCAAAGGGCTCGATAATGGCTGAGCCAGAGGCCCATTATACCATGCCACCGCCTTTGGCGTGTTATACTCGTCGGGACGGGCTTTCACGAGGTGCCATGCGATGATCGTCGATTTCCACACCCATGTGTTCCCGCCGGAAGTCATCGCCGAGCGTGACACATATTGCGCACGCGACGACTGGCTTGCCGAGCTGTATGGCAATCCGCGGGCCAGAATGGCCAGCGTAAATGATCTGCTCGCCTCCATGGATGCCGACGGCGTGGATGTGTCGGTCGTCTTCCCCTTTGGCTGGAGCGATCCTGGGCTGGCCGAGGAGTGCAACAGCTACCTCATCCAGGCCATGCGCGACCACCCCGGCCGGCTGATCGGGCTGGCATCCATCCAGCCGCTGGCCGGGCCGCGGGCCGTCGCGGAGATGGAGCGATGCGCGCGCGCCGGCATGCCCGGCTTCGGTGAGCTGATGCCCCACGGCCAGGGCTATCGCCTGAGCGACACCAGGCTGCTCGCGCCACTGGCCGAGGCCGCGCAGGCTCTGGACCTCTTCGCGCTGACGCACGCCAGCGAGCCGGTGGGCCACCGCTATCTGGGCAAAGGCGATGTCTCAGCGGCCGATCTCCAGGACTTTCTGCTTGCCTTCCCGCGGCTGCGTGTGGTGGCCGCGCACTGGGGCGGCGGCTTTCCCTTCTATGAGCTGATGCCGGAGGTGCGGACGGCCGCGGCCAATCTATGGTACGATTCCGCTGCCTCCGCCTATCTCTATCGGCCGGAGGTCTTCTCCATCGTCGCGCGGGCGGCGGGCATCGAAAAGATTCTGTGGGGCAGCGATTTTCCTCTGCTGGGCCAGCGCCGCATGCTCGATTACGCGCGCGCGGGCGGGCTGGCGCCGGAGGAGCTGGCACTGGCGCTGGGCGGCAACGCCGCGCGCTTTCTCCGGTTGAGTGTGGACCACGTGAAGCGGCCGAAGGGCGAGTAAGGAGCGGCGTGTGCGGGTCGTCTCGCTGGGGAGCGGCAGCAGCGGCAATGCACTGCTGGTAGAGGATGGCACGACGCGCGTGCTGGTGGACGCGGGCCTGGCGCCGCGGACGCTCAAAGCGCGGCTGCGCCAGGCTGGCGTGGCTCCCGACGGGGTGCACGCCATCCTGCTCACCCACGAGCACTACGACCACACCTGCGGCGCGGTCGCCTTCGCCTGCGAGCAGCGCATCCCCATCATTAGCGACGGCCGCACCGTGGAGGAGGCGCTGAAGCTGCCGGCGGCGCAGCGCGTGGGCCGGCGGCCGGATCACGACGAGGTGCGGGTGGGCCGGCGCAAGCGGCTGGGGACGCTGGAGGTGCATAGCTTCGCCGTCTCGCACGACGCCATCGCCCCATGCGGCTATCTGCTCAGCGCTGGCGGGTGGACGGTCTGCGTGGCGGTGGACACGGGCGAGGTGACACCGGGAATGGCCGAGGCGCTGCGCGCCGCGCATATGCTGGTGGTGGAGGCCAACCACGACGTCAACATGCTGGAGTCCGGCCCCTATCCGCGACATCTCAAGCGGCGCATCCGCGGCGCCACGGGTCATCTCTCCAACCAGCAGACGGCGGAGGCGCTCGGCACGGCGCTGGATGGCGGAGCGCGCTGGGTGTGGCTCGCGCACCTGAGCAAGACGAACAATCGTCCGGCGCTGGCGGTGGCCACGGTGTACCAGCACCTGGAGGCGCTGGAGCTGCGACGCGTGGTGCTGCGCGCCGCTCCGCCCGACTTCGGGCCGACGTGGGAGAGCACGGGCACGCCGGAGGCGCCGCTGCGGCAGCCGAGCCTATGGAGCGACGGCGCGCGGCCCGCCGCGGACGTCCAGCCTGCTGACGTGCCCGGTCAGTCCGCGGACGCCCAGCCCGCTGACGCGCCGGCATTGGTGCGGCCGGCACGGGTGGAGCGGGCGTAGGGCCCCCCCTCGCGCGTCATCCATATCTCACGTTCATGTGGCCACCCGCGCCGAGGCCGGGGCAACGCTTTTGCCCAGCGCCACGCGCTCGAGCAGCTCGGCGTAGCGGCTCCCCACGCGCGGCCACGACATCGCGCGCCCGTAGGCTCGCGCGCGCTCGCGCGTCGCGCGCATGAACATGGGCTCGTCGAGGTAGAGCCGGAGGCAGCGCGCGATGCTCTCGGGACTATTGAACTCCGCCAGGAGGCCGCGGCCCTCCGCCAGCGTCTCGACGGCGTAGATGTAGGGCGTGCTCACGATGGCGTGGCCAAAGCCCAGCGCATAGGCGAGCGTGCCACTGGTGATCTGCTCGCGGTCGTGGTAGGGCGTGATGTAGATGTCGGTGGCCTGCAGATAGCGCATCAGAGAGGGCTTGGCGAGGTAGCCGCCGACGAAGCGAACGTGCTTCCTCACGCCCAGGTCGTGGGCCAGCGTCATGAGTTCCTCACGGTAGGCCTCGCCCTCTTGCTTGCGCACTTCGGGATGGGTGGCGCCGACGACCAGATAGATGACCTCGGGGTGGTCGTCCACAATGGCCGGCAGCGCGCGGATAGCCACCTCGATGCCCTTGCTGCGACGCAGAAGACCGAAGGTGCAGAGAACAGTGCGACCGGTAAGCCCTAACTCGTGCTTCGCGGCGGCGCTATCGAAAGGGGGCAGCTCGGGCACACCGTGGGGCATGACGCGCAGGCGGACGGGATCGAGCGCATAGTCTTCGCCGAGGATCTTGACGGCCATATCAGCCATCACCACCATGGCCACGCTGCGGTCGTAGAGGCGCTGTACCGCCTCGCGCACGCGCATGTCCGGCTGGGGCAGCACGGTGTGCAGTGTGGTCACGATGGGCCGGTCGAGCGCGTCGAGCAGCCAGGGCGTGTAGTCCTCCAGGCGCACGTGCGCCTCATCCCACCGGCCATACAGCGTGAACTCGTGCTGCAGCAGCACCAGGTCGGGAGATTCGCGGGATAGCGCGCGCCCGACCTCGGCGTAGGACGATGGCACGCCCTGCCGGATTTGCCAGCGCACCTCCCGTGGATACACAGGGGTCGCGCCGGGAGCGGTGATGGCGGCGACGCTGAGGCGCGTGCCGGGCCTGGCAGCCAGGATGGCGTCCAGCAGATCATGGGTGAAGGTCGCGAGCCCGTCTTCGCGCGGGACGTAGGTGCTGACGACACCAAGACGCATGTGTGGCATGTGTGGCATGTGCGCGCGCCCCTTTCCGTCGGCTGCCTGGCGACGACGCCCATTGCCGCATGAGGCGTGCCGGCAGCACGCCGCGCGGGGCTGCGTTGAAGTGCGCATGCGTAACTGTGCGATCGGCAATATGACATTTGATGTCATATACGGTACAGCATACTCTCTCTGTTGATCCATCCAACATGGTCTTCGCGCGTCGCGACGCGCAGGGAGGGACGCTGGTATGCGCTACGGTCTGGCGCTGCCGATCATGGGCGAAAGATGTGACGCGCGCTCGCTGGCCGAGCTGGCGCACGTGGCGGAGGAGTCCGGCTGGGATGGGGTGTTCCTCGAAGATTATGTGGTGCACGAGGATGAGCAGGGCCGGCCCGATCCCGTCTACGATCCGTGGGTGGCGCTGGCGGCCATCGCCATGCGCACCACGCGGCTGCGGCTGGGCGTGATGGTGACGCCGCTCTCACGCCGCCGCCCCTGGAAGCTGGCGCGCGAGCTCGTCACACTCGATCATCTCTCGAACGGCCGGATGATCCTGGGCGTGGGCACAGGTGACCCGAAAGGCAAGGACTTTACGGCGTTCGATGAGGTGACGGACGCACGAGAGCGTGGAGTGATGCTCGACGAAGCGCTGGAGGTGCTGGTGGGCCTCTGGAGTGGGAAATCCTTCAGCTACGATGGCGCGCATTACCACGTGCGTGACGTGACCTTTCTGCCGCCGCCAGTGCAAGTGCCGCGCATCCCCATCTGGGTCGGCGGCGGCTACCCCAAGCGTGCGCCCCTGCGTCGGGCGGCGCGCTGGGACGGGGCCTGTTTCTACCGGCATTCCGACGACTGGTCCTGGCACGACCTCACGCCCGACGAGGTGCGGGCCATCAGAGCCGCGGCGGAGACAGCGCGCGGGCCGGGTGTGGCGTTCGACATCGCCGTTGGCGGCCGGCACCGGCGGCCCGATCTGGATGCGGAGTGCGCGCTCATCCGCTCACTGGCCGAGGCGGGAGCCACCTGGTGGACGGAGTACGTCACGCCGTCCATCGGCGGGACCGAGGCCATGCGCGAACACATCGCCGGCGGTCCGATGCGCAT
>CAYQFU010000223.1:0-8549 GCA_964416775.1 uncultured Ktedonobacterales bacterium | reverse complement strand
GTGCGCCGCTCAAGAGCGCCGGACGCCAGGTTTCAGCGAATTTTCAACGATTCGTCACATATGTTTCAGCGGGGGCACTTACTCTGTTGCCCCAGAGCACGCACGCACGTGTTCGTTAGCAAATGCGTTCGGCTGCGTCATAGCATACGGAAGCGGAGTTGCGCGCCAGGCGCCGCGCGGAGATCGGCGAAGGAGGACGTGGGTACATGAGCAGCTCGAAGCGGACTGGACCGAAGCGCGGCGGGCAGGGTCCACAGCACGGGCAGGGTCCACAGCACGGGCAGGGCCCACAGCACGGGCAGGGGCGCTCGACGCGGCAGGAGCAGCGGGAGCAACGGCGCGTCGAGCGCGAGCTGGCTGAGAAGCGCGAGCGCCAGCAGCGACTCATGCGGCGGATTGGACTGTTCGGCGGAGGCGGCGTCGTCGCGCTGCTCGTGGCCTTGCTGATCGTGAACGCGGCCATTCAGGCCAGCAAGGGTCCTCCCGTCATCAGCGGGACCGGTACGTATTTGACCACGGTCAGTGGCGAGACTCGGGATGGTATGGGCTGCCTGCCAGCGGAAGGCGCCGTCGAGCACATTCACATGTATCTGGCCATCTACGTGAACGGCCAACAGGTCCAAGTGCCGCCCAACACCGGCATCGTCAACAACGGCTCATGCTTCTACCCGCTGCACGTGCACTCCGATATCGGCGATGAGAACATCATCCACGAGGAGTCGCCCAACAACGACACGTATACCCTGGGCGCGTTCTTCGACGTGTGGGGCCAGCAGCTGAGCAAGACGCAGGTGATGAGCTACACGGCCGACGCCTCACACGCACTCAAGTTCGTGACCATCGACGGCAACGGGAAGCAGACGGTCGTGACGGGCAATCCGCTGGACATCCCCTTCTCCGAGCACGAGACGGTCTACATCCTCTACAACAGCCCGCACGTCACGCCCCAGGCGTTCACGCGCTGGATCGCCGGCGAGTAATCGTCCTCGCAGGTCGCGATCGGTCGCAGGCGCGCCTCGGGAGCCTGGCGCACGGGCTGCCAGCCATCCAACAAAGAGGGCCCGCTCAAACGAGCGGGCCCTCTCTCTGTAACCGCCGTCACCGGCGGAGGCCTCACTACGCGGGCTGCTCAACCGCCTGGACCGCGAACTGGCTATTGTACAGGTCGGCGTAGAAGCCGCCCTCGGCGAGCAGCGCCTCGTGGGTCCCCTGCTCGACAATACTGCCGTGGTTCATGACCAGAATCCAGTCGGCATCGCGTATGGTAGAGAGCCGGTGCGCGATGACGAAGCTGGTCCTGCCCTTCATGAGCTCACTCATGGCTTTCTGGATGAGGATCTCTGTGCGTGTATCGACGCTGCTCGTCGCCTCGTCCAGAATCAGGACGGCCGGGTCGGCCAGCACCGCGCGCGCGATGGTGAGCAGCTGCTTCTGCCCCTGCGAGAGATTGGTCGCCTCCTGATTGAGCACCGTGTCGTAGCTTTCAGGCAGCGTCCGGATAAAGTGGTCGGCCTGCGCGGCCCTCGCCGCCTGCACGATTTCGGCTTCCGTCGCGTGCTCGTGGCCATACGCAATGTTGTCGCGGATGGTGCCGTTGAACAGCCAGGTGTCTTGCAGCACCATACCGAACATGCGGCGCAGGTCGCCGCGCTTCAGCTGCGTGATGTCTACCCCATCCACCAGGATGCGTCCACCGTCGAGCTCATAGAAGCGCATCAACAGGTTGACCAGAGTGGTCTTGCCGGCGCCGGTCGGGCCGACGATGGCGATGGTCTGTCCTGGCTGCACGTCGATGTTCATGTCCACGATCAGCGGCTCGTCCGGCTTGTAGCCAAACGTCACATGCTCGAATTGGACAGCCCCACGCGGCGCCGCGATTGCCGCCGCCGCCACCTCCGGCTGCTGCTCCTCCTCATCCAAGAGCTCGAAGACGCGCTCGGCTGAGGCGATGGTCAGCTGGATGGTGTTTGCGATGCCCGCCAGCTGCGTGATTGGCATCGTGAACTGCCGCGCGTACTGGATGAACGCCTGCACGTCGCCGATGGTGATCGTCCCCTGCGTCACCAGCACGCTGCCGACCACGGCCACGGCCACATAGCCGATGTTGCCGATGGACGTCATCAGCGGCAGGATCATGCCGGAAACAAACTGCGCCCGCCAACCCGAGTTGTACAATTGCTCGTTCAGCTCCGTGAAGGTTGCCATCGACTGCCGCTCGCGGCCGAACGCCTTGACGATGCGATGGCCGGTAAACATCTCCTCCACGTGGCCGTTCAACTGGCCCAGCGCCCGCTGCTGGCTGGAGAAGTACCGCTGTGAGCGCTTCGCGATCACGGTCGTCAACACCACGCTGAGTGGCAGGGTGAGCAGCACGACCACAGTCAGCAGCCAGTTGATGGTGAGCATCAAGACGATGACGCCCACCACCGTCACCAGCGACGTGATGAACTGCGTCAGGCTCTGCTGCAGGGTGCTACCGATGTTGTCCATGTCGTTGACGGCGCGGCTCATGACTTCGCCGTGCGTGCGCGAGTCAAAGAACCGCAGTGGCAGCCGGTTCAGCTTCTCCTCCACCTCGCCGCGCAGCTGATACACCGTGCGCTGCGCGACGCCGGCCATCACGTACTGCTGGACGTACAGCGCCAGCGAGCTGATGACGTAAAGGCCCAGCAGGATCAACAGGATGCGCCCGATGTAGCCAAAATCAATCGACGCGCCGGGCACGTGGAGATAGAACTTCTTGACGAAGCCCTCGAAGAGCTTGGTCGTGGCCATGCCCAGAATCTTCGGGCCCACCACGTTGAATACCGTGCTGATGATGGCCGCCAGAAGCACCACTCCCAATTGCATGCGCTGGGGCCGGAAGTAGCGCAGCAGCCGGAATAGCGTACCCCAGAAGTTCTTGGCCTTCTGCACCGGCATGCCCAGGCCGCCCATCGGGCCGCCGCGTCCCATGAAGCCCGCCGGCCGCTGCTGTGCGCTCCCGGGTCCTCCGGGACGTGTTATTGCGCGATCCGCGTTCATGCGACCTCCTCTGCCGATAGCTGCGACAGCACGATCTCGCGGTATACCTCGTTGGTCGCCATCAGCTGCTTATGAGTACCAATGCCCACGATGCGTCCTTCGTCCAGCACCAGGATCTGGTCGGCGTCCATGATGGTGCTGACCCGCTGGGCTACGATCAGCACGGTCGCCCCGGTCGTCTCGCGCTTGAGGGCCGCGCGCAGCCGGGCGTCGGTCGCGTAGTCCAGCGCCGAGAAGGTGTCGTCGAACACATAGATCTCGGGACGGCGCACCAGTGCCCGCGCGATCGACAGCCGTTGCTTCTGCCCGCCCGATACGTTGGTGCCTCCCTGAGCGATTTCGGCGTCGATGCCGCCTGGCATGGTGTCGATGAATTCGCTCGCCTGAGCCACGTCAGCCGCGTGTCGCACCTCATCGTCCGTGGCATCCGGCTTTCCGTTGCGGATGTTCTCTGCCACCGTGCCAGAGAAGAGCACTGCCCGTTGCGGCACGAAGCCGATCTTGGCGCGCAGATCCTCTTGCGCCTGGTCGCGCACATCCACGCCATCCACCAGCACGCTGCCGCTGTCGACGTCGTAGAAACGGGGAATCAGGCTCACCAGCGTGGACTTGCCCGCGCCCGTACCGCCGATGATGGCGGTCACCTGGTTGGGCCGCGCCGTGAACGTGACGTGCGACAGGGCGGGTTCCTCGGCGCCGGGATAGCTGAACGTCACATCGCGGAACTCGATCGTCCCGCGCTGCTCATCGGCGCGCCGCACCTGTGGCGCATCCGTGATCTCGGGCTTCATGTCCAGCACGGCGTTGATGCGCGTGGCCGAGGCCGCGGCGCGCGGCAGCATGATGAACAGCATCGAGAGCATCAGGAACGCGAACAGGATCTGCATGGCGTACTGCAAGAAGGCGATCAGGGCGCCCACCTGCATCTGCTGGTTGCTGATGCGGATGCTGCCGAACCAGAAGATCGCTACCGTCGTGACGTTGAGCACCAGCATCATCAGCGGCCACAACGTCGCGACGATGCGATTGACCGTGATGGCCGTGTTGGTCAGGTCATGGTTGGCCACGTCGAAGCGGTGCTCTTCATAGGTCTGGCGGTCGAAGGCGCGGATCACGCGCACGCCAGTCAGTCCCTCGTCCAGGATGAGGTTCAGCCGGTCGATCTTCTGCTGCATCACCTGGAAGAGCGGGATCGCTCTCGTCATGATGACGACGATGGCAAGCAGCAAGATCGGGATGGCGCCCGCCAGCACCCAGGTCAGCGTCGCGTCCTGCTGCACCGCCAGGATGATGCCGCCAATCGCCATCATGGGTGCGCTGACCATCATGGTGAGCATGATGATGAGCACCTGCTGCACCTGGTTGGTGTCGTTGGTCGTGCGCGTGATGAGCGAGGCCGTGCCCACCGTGTCGAACTCGTGCAGCGAGAACTGCTCGACGTGCCCGAACAGCCGTGCCCGCACCAGGCGGCCGAAGCCGACCGCCACGCGCGAGGCGAAATAGGCCGAGGCGATGGCGGCCAACGTGCCGCCCAGGGTGATCACGAGCATCACACCGCCTGTGCGGAGGATGTAGCCCTGGTCGTTCTTCACGATCCCGTTGTCCACGATATCTGCCATCAGGGTCGGCAGATACAGGTTGGCCAGGGACTGCAAGAAGACCAGCCCCAACACCACCAGAATCGGGAGCGTATATGGTCTCAAGAAGCGAAACAAGCGAATCATGGTATATTGCCTCCGTTTGCCACTGAGCTAACCTCCAGAAGGTCGCTGTGCATCACTCCGAACACCGCTCATCCGATTCTTGCGGGAGGTCCCGCAACTCATCCGCGGCGATCCCTTTGAAAAAACATCGGCAGAGATACCCAACCGCGTCGTTTACTGATATGCCCTGCTGCACGACCAGTTGCTGGTAGCCCCGCGGAGTCAGCACACTGGTAAATATCAACACCATCACCGGCGTCGGCACCGTCGCGTCGAATTCACCGGCCGCCTTGCCTTCGTCGATCAGTGCGGCGATCTGCCGCATCGGTCCCTGCCACTGCTCCACCAGCGCCTCGCGCCGGTCGGCCAGTTGGCGGCGCAGCTCCGGACTCTGGAGGATGGTGGTCATGTGCAACTCTTGTCTTCCAGACAAGCCCCTGTACACGTGCTCGATGATGGTCCGCAGCTTCTCGCTTGGCGATCCTTCTCCAGCCAGTGTGTCCTCTATGGCCCGCACAAACTCGCGCATGCCTCGCTTGAGCAGTGCGATCACCAGCTCCTCCTTGCTGGAAAAGTGCAAATAGATCGTTCCCTTCGCGATGCCGACGCGCGCCGCGATCTGGTCAATGGACGTTTCGTGATACCCCTGCTCCGTGAGGAGGTCGGCCGCCGCTTGCAGGATGAGCTCCTCCCGCTCTTCCCGCTGCCGCTCCTTGAGCGATCGTGTGCCGCTTGCCGCGACCATGGCCTCCGATCCCTTTCTGGCGTGGCGCCGGCCAAAGGCCGGCATGACGCCCTGGTTGCAATTTGACGAAGAATTCTGTTTTTGACCGCACGGTCATTAATATATCAATTGAGAAGTGCGTGCGTCAAGGTCTCGAAGGGGGTGGCACGATTGCCGACTTCGGTCCGCCGAGCCAGATGTTTGTGGCGGAATCCGTCTCTCGGAGCAGCGCTCCGTGATAGCACGTTTGCCGGCTGCGCTTCAGCGTGAGACGTAGCGGTTGCCTGGGATGACGAAGCGCCAGAGCCGGTCCGCCGCCCGGGTGATGCCTATGCGGGGCGTAGCCACAGTGGGTGTGTCCGCTGGGAAGTCAACGGTCTCCGTGATCCATAACCCGGGGCCGAGCAGATCGGCGCCGTCGTCGGCGAGGGTGAGCGCCAGCGCCTGGCAGATGCGGCCTGGACCTCGGCATAGATCACGGTCGCTGATCGTGGCGCCACGACGCGCGCGCATCAGCGGAATGCCGTCGGTGGGCTCGAGCGCACGGATCAGCACTGCCGCGGCTTCGCCGTCGCGCTCTGTCACCACGTTGAGGCAGTGATGCATGCCGTACGACACGTAGATATAGGCATGCCCCGGCGGCCCGAACATCGAGCGCGTGCGCGGCGTTCGGCCGCCGTAGCCGTGCGCCGCCGGGTCGTTCGCGGCAACATAGGCCTCCGTCTCGACGATGATGCCGGCCACCGTTCCCACTTCGGTCGTGCGCACGAGCGTTTTGCCGATCAAGTCGCGCGCCACATCGAGCGTGGGCCGCGCGTAGAACGTGCGAGGCAGCGGCTGGTCGGACGGGTCGATCATAATGATAGAGGCTGCTTTCTACCGGGGGTACCATCGCGGCATGCCCATGATAGTCTTACCAGAAAGCGGGCGGTGGCTTGCAACCCGTAGTCTTGCCGTCATGGCATCGTGCGCGGCTGCCGCACAGGGAGGCGGTCTAGGCCCGGATTATTCATGGAGACACGGCGCAGCTGGTATCGTGCCAGCCATGGCCCTGATCAAGCTATCGTCGATAGCCTTTGGAGCAGCGCTCTGGGACACGCGTGAAGCATTCGGGCTAGCCAGCGTGGGCATCCGGCTGCACCTTGTTGGCACGGAAATTCAGTAGGTAGCGTTCCGGTGTGAGTGGAAGCTGGATGGCGGAGAAGGTGGCCCACCAGGGCTCCCCCTCGCGGTCCGTTAGCGTCCACGTGCTCCACGTGGCTGGAGGACTCGTGCCCGCACTGCTGGCGATCCAGCCGACCCGTGCGAGTTGCTCACTGTAGTGGCGGCCCACGGAGGCCACATCGTAGCCCGGCGCAAACAAGTTGGCTGACGAGGCGAAGCGCCTGCGTCCAGAGTAACTCATACCTTCAGCCTCTTGTTCGGCGTCAGGTGGGGGTGAGAAGACTGGCAGGTGTGCTGGCATCGGCTGCTCCCTCCTGCTCATGGAGGCAATGTGGGGAGGAGAGACCAGTATCAGGCGCACATCTGCTGGCCCTCCTGCATCGCGCTCATTGCTCTCTCTCCCTTCCCCGTTGGACGCTGGATCGGCGCAACTTTTGTAGGGCTCGTCAGTCTCGTGCACCGTGGCACAGATGTGCAGATGCGGTCCACCAGCACCAGGATCACCGTGGGCGTACGCGAGATGCAGCGCCTTGAAGCTTCCCAAAGGGCCACCAATGTGACTCAGGCCGGGCCGGGTGAGCAATCTGGGAGACATGACGTGCGGACGTGTAAAGCCAGCGGTCGGGCCACGCGAAGGCTCGGCCCTAAACCATCCCACGCTGGGCAGCCGTTCCGCGTAGAAATCGTAGAGTTGTTCTAGCGTCAGATCACAATCGAGCACGACGGTCGATTCCCACCCGCTCAAGAACGAGCCCAGCATCCGGCTCTCAGGAGGCAGCGGCACCTCAGACGGGAACTCAGGGGCAATCTGACCAGGGAGCAACTGGATATGGTCTTGCGGGACTGCACCCCCAAACTGGGGGTGGTACATCGCCAGCAGGCGGAGCGTCAGCGCACGAAACGCGGCATCGTCAGGGGTGGACGGAGTGGACGACACGGAATCGTGGAACATGCGGGGACCTCCTCTGCGAGTACACGGTGAGACAGCACAACGACCCCACTATACGCCGGACTGTGCCCACAGTGTCTGATTGTCTGGTGCGACGTGGACCGGCTGGTGGTTGACCTACTTCGGCGAACCGTCCTCCCTGCGCGCGGCCCCGAACGTGCGACGCAACTGACATCGCGGATATCCTCATGTGTCCTCATGCCAGAAGAAGTTGTTGGCGGGTGCGACGTCGCCGCGCCAGGCTATCGGACCATGATGGGTCGCCGAGTTCTAACCCTCTTGACGGCATCCAGATCAGATGCTATGCTATAAAACTGTCGCCACCAGCTAGGCATCTAGCAGCTGCCCTCTTACGAGTGCAGACCGGATGCGATTATTTCTCTGAGATGCGGCTTGACGTCGGCTCCAAAAGGTGATAGACTACGGAGTTGTCGCCACCAGTCGTGCATCCGGCGATTCCCGACATCAGGCGGGTTGCCGGATGCTGTCATCTCGATGAGATGAGCCTTGACATCACCCTTCAAAGGTGATATATTGAGGAGCTGTTGGCGGAATCAAGCGACAACAGGCGACGCTCTCCAAAGCTGAGAGCGATCGTGGGTCGGGCACCTTGACAACTGAAGAGTGAGAAGCAACAACAGCAACAGCCACACAGCCGCGTAGCGGGTGGGGCTGGGAGCAGCGGGGCTGGGGTCGCGCATGCCGATCGTCGTGCCACGTCGAGACGTTTTTTCGGAGACGAGTCGCGGGGGACGCGTTGGGATGGGTGATGCTGGCACCGTGGGCAACCAGACTGACCCGTGGAGGCGGAGCGACCGGGCCCACTTTGAGTACACCAAGTGGAACCGATAACTTGGAACGTCAGCGGATCGAGCGATCGGCTGGCGGGCCATGGCAGATCAAGAGAACCGGGTGCAAACGCGGTTCTGAAGACTGTATGGCGAGTTTGATCCTGGCTCAGGACAAACGCTGGCGGCGTGCGTAA
>CAYQFU010000222.1:0-8607 GCA_964416775.1 uncultured Ktedonobacterales bacterium | reverse complement strand
GAATTAGCCGATCAGGACGAGGTGGCTCGCCTCACCTTGGTCCAGTCGTTCGATCAATGGGAACGGTACCTGGTCGAGGGATTTACCCGCATGCGCGAGCAGGGCGAGCTCCGACCTGACGCGAACCCAGCCGAACTGACCGTTGCCGTGATGACCAGTCTGCAGGGGGGACTCCTGTTAACCCAGACGCGCAAGACGACGCAGCCCTTGCAGATTGCCCTGCACGCGGCGTTCACCTATGTCCGCTCCTTCGCACCTCAGCCTGATGCTGCTTGATAGCATGTTGCGCAGCACTACCAGCCGCCCATCGGGCAACCGAGGCCGGTCCGCTTCCACCCGCTGACGCAGCCCCACCAGATCGCGCATCAGCCGACAATCATTGAACGGACGCGGTTCTATCTGCACCGCTTCGCTTCCCTACACGATCTGACCAAGCAGCAGGATGGAGACGACACGGCCTGACCCGCAGATGCAAAAACGCGCGTTCGAGCAAGCTTGTGCCCTGCCCGAACGCGCGCAGGTGTGAGCGAGCGACACTTCGCTTGGTTGGCCGCCTTCCGCCGCCGAGCGATTTGCCACGAGTGCTTTACCCTCAGGCGCCTCGGCGTTGTCCCCCAGTCGTTGCATCGCCATGTTGGTCTGTCAGGACATGATTTGTAGCACTCAGTCCAACAGCGACATGACGGCGGGCGCATGCGTGAGAGCCGCAGCCCACACCAACCCCAATCAACGCTACCCGGGCGTCAAAACCCAACTGGACGGAGTACCAGCGCCAATCTCGATCAGCCGCATGGCCCGCTCGGCCGCCGCGGCGACCAGTGCCGGCGCGCGTGCCATGCTCTCGTCGAGCGACATAGGGCCGTCGACCAGGGGCACAACCGCGCTCACGCCGCGGTCGTAGAGCGTTGCATATCCAGCTCCCAGACTGCCGGCCAGGACGACCACTGGGACGCCGCGTTCGTGCGCGGCCGCGGCTACAGCGCCCACAGCTTTGCCAAAGGCCGTCTGCTCGTCGAGGCGGCCTTCCGCGGTGAAGACGAGCGAGGCGCCCTCCAGATGGCGCGTGAAGTCGATGGCCCGGAGCACCATGGCCGCGCCCGGCTGGAGTCGGGCATGCAGGAACGCCATCAGTCCCGCGCCCAGTCCGCCTGCCGCCCCCGCGCCGGGCACCTCGGCCACGTCGGCGCCCAGGTCGCGCTCCACGATGCGCGCGTACTGTGCGAGCGCGGCGTCTAGCTCGGCGACCATGGCCGGCGTGGCGCCCTTCTGCGGACCGTAAACGGCGGAGGCGCCTAGGGGGCCGCACAGCGGATTGGTGACGTCGCTCGCCACGATGACCTCGACGGAGGCCAGTCGCGGATCGAGCTGGGAGACATCGATGCGGTCGAGCCGGCCGAGCGCGGCACCGCCAGGCGGAAGCTCGCGCCCGTCGGCATTGAGCAAATGAGCGCCGAGCGCCTGCGCCATCCCCGCGCCGCCGTCGTTAGTCGCGCTGCCACCAATGCCGATGAGCAGGTGGCGCGCCCCCGCATCCAGAGCGGCACGAATCAGCTCGCCCGTGCCGTAGGTGGTGGTGTAGCGGGGATCGCGGCGGGCGAGGGGCACGAGCGGCAGGCCGGAAGCGGCGGCCATCTCGATGACGGCGGTGATGTGCTCGACCTCGCTGGGAGGGATCGTCGTGAGCGCGTCGTGGGCTGGCGCTGGACCCGGGTCGGCAGATGCGTCGCCCGCTGCCGCTGTGGCGGCGGCTGGCTGCGTGGGCGCAGTCGGTGCGCTGTGGTGGTGATGGAAGGGCGCGCCCAACAGGCCAAAGCTGGCCTCCACCGGCTCGCCCAGCGGACCGGTAACGCGTGTGGTAAAGAGGCGGCCGCCCGTGGCGGCCACGAGCGCGGAGACGGTGCCCTCGCCGCCATCGGCGACCGGGAGCGCCAGGATTTCGGCGTCCGGAGCGACGGCATGGACGCCTTGAGCGATGGCGGCGGCGACTGCCTCGGCGTCGAGACTGCCCTTGAGCGCCTGGGGCGCGGCGATGATGCGCATGTACGTGCTCCGTGGTGGTGAGGTTACGTGGGCGGCAGCCGCAGCACCCGGCGGTAGAGATCGGCATAGGAGCGGGCGCTGGCGGACCAGCGCGAGTCATAGGCCATGGCGCGGGCGACGAGATCGGGCCAGTGGTCGTGCTCGGCGAAGAGCCAGAGGGCGCGACCGAGGGTGGCGAGCAGTGCGTCGGGATCGTACGGCTCGAAGCTGAGACCGTTGCCGTGTTCGGGGTCAGCGGTCAGGTCGGTCACGGTGTCGGCCAGGCCGCCGGTCGCGCGCACGATCGGCAGCGTGCCGTAGCGCAGGGCGATGAGCTGACCGAGGCCGCCGGGCTCGAAGGCGCTGGGCATCAAGAAGAAGTCGGAGCCGGCGTAAATGCGGTGCGAGAGGGGGGCGTCGAACCCGATGCGCGCGCGGACGTTGGGCGTGGTGGCGCTGAGGTCGCGGAAGAGCGCTTCGTAGCGCGGGTGGCCGGTGCCCAACACGACGAGCTGGCCGCGCAGCTCGTGCAGATCGTTCGCAATGGCGGCGATGAGGTCGAGCCCCTTCTGGTCGACCAGACGCGTGACCATCCCGATCAGTGGCACATCCGGCTCGTCCGGCAGATCGAATTCCTCGCGCAGCGCCTTCCGATTGACCGGCTTGACGGCCGCCGCATTGGAGGCGTCGTAGTTGGCGACGATGTCCGGGTCGGTGGCTGGATTCCACACGTCCCAATCGATGCCGTTGGGAATGCCGAAGACCCGGCTGTGGCGCTGGAAGAGCAGCTCGTCGAGCCCCCAGCCGTAATCCAGGGTCTGAATCTCCTCCGCGTAGCGCCGTGAGACGGTAGTGATGGCGTCGGCGTAGGCGATGCCGGCTTTCATCCAGTTGACGTCGCCCCAGTATTCCAGGCCGTCTTGATTGAAAACGGCGCCACGATCGAGGCCGGAGTCGTCCAGGATGCTCGGGTCCCAGCGCCCCTGGTACTGCAGGTTATGGATCGTGTAGACCACGCGCGTGCGACCTCGCCGCAGCAGCTGGTGATACCCGCTGCGCAGATAGGCGACGACGGGTGCCGTCTGCCAGTCGTTGAGGTGGATGATGTCGGGGGTGAGGCCGAGCGCGGGCAGGACTTCGAGCAGGCCGCGTGAGAAGAGCAGGAAGCGACGTTGCTCGTCGAGCTGGTCGTGGCCAAGGTAGAGGCGGCGGTGACGGCCAAAGTAGCCCTCGTGGTCGAACAGGTAAACGGTAACGGGCGCACCGGGAAGCTGAGTTTCCCAGAAATGGAACGTCTGCAAAGCGCCGCCCATGGAGACGGACCGGACGTATCCAGTCTGAGAGAGATTCCAGCGGGCAGGGTCGATGGTGCCGTAGCGCGGCAAGAAGACGCGCACGTCGTGGCCGAGCTCAGCCAGCGCCTTGGGCAGGCTGCCCATGACGTCGGCGACGCCGCCCTCCTTGGCATACGGGACGGCTTCGGTGGCGGCCATCACTATCTGCAGGCCGGATGCTTCTGCCATGGCTACCTCATCAGATGTGATCGAGCTGTGGCGCGTGGAGATCGAGCGCAGACCGGGAATCTGTTCTCACGCACGGGGCAGTATATCGCACACGACGCATAGCGGCCTACAAAGGGGACATCCGTCACCGTATTGCGCACCGATCACCTGCTCTCGACTATGAGTTCACACCTCCTCCGCGCACCCGTTTTCGCTGGCCTCACCCCTCACCACTGCTCCCACCCCTCGTATCCTCTCCTGCTCACTGCCTCTCTTGCCTCACCACCCCCTTGCCCACGCGGATTCCCCGCGCGATCTCCGTCGCGCGGCTGGTCCGAGCACCGCCTCGCTCGCGCCGTCTACGCGCGCAGATACGCACACGCGCATCCGCGAGCGCGAGGATGTGGCGGCGCAAATTGCTCACGTCCCCCCTTGACACGTCGCAGACTGCCAGGTAATATAGGTGACACATCCACCATTGACCGTTCAACTATCGACAAGGAGAGTGTGGTGGACGATGGAGGCGCCGTAATCGATGGGTCCGGCACGACGCGCCGCGGCTACGAGGAGTACCAGCTGCTCTCTGCCGCATTCATCGAGCTGGACACAGGCGACGCGCGATACCTGCAGAGCCTGTCGCGGCTGATCTTTGGGCCGACGAGCGACATCACTCTCAGCATCTCGCAGTTCTGGGCGCTGGTGCACCTGGGGCCGGCCGAAGGGAGGACGATGGCGGAGCTGGCGCAGCTGCTGTTGTGCGACAAGAGCAACGTTACAGCAATCGTCGACCGGCTGGAGGAGCGGAGGTGGGCCATGCGCGTGCGTGGCAAGGCTGGCGACCGGCGCTTCACCAGTGTCGTGCTGACCGACGACGGCAGGGCGTTGCGGGAGCGCGTGGTGCGCGCGCACGGCGAGTGGGTGAGCCTACGGTTCGCGGGGCTGGGTGACGAACAGTTAGTGCAGCTCGCGAGTGTGCTGCGCGCTTTGCGGCCCGGGTTGCGGACCGATCCTGAGCTCGCGGCGTATCAGACAGATCCCGGAGCGCCGGTGGGTGTGGCGCGGAAGGAGGGGCGGCCGGCGGGCACGAGTGGGCCGGATTCCGGCGCCCGAACCGTGTAAGACCGGCGCCGTGGCAAGGTGTGCTTGCCGCTAGACCTCCACGACAACCCTGGAGAGTGATCGCCACCACGTGGTGGTTCCGCGCTGAAGAGGATGGAAGGACGAGCTGACGCGGCCTGGCAAGCCCGGCGAGGGGGCAGCACCAGCACGGCGTTGTGCGGAGGTGGGGCGGTGCCTTCTCGGGAACCTGGTATCCCTACTCCCAGCTCTTGCTCGTTGTGAGGAAGAGGGGGGCCGGAACGGGACCTTCGATCCGGCTCGCGGCCGGACGGCAATGCGCATCGTGGCGCAACCGACCTGGAGTGTCAACGTGCGACACGGAGCGCCAAGCAAAGTGAAGGACTTACCATGAGAGGCAAGCGCGTACCCTTCATGCTGGGCTCACTGCTGGCAATTCTGGCTCTCGCATTGGCAGCGTGTGGCAATGCCGGTACGAACAACGGCGGCCCCACGATCAACTACAAGGGCACCATCGTCATCTGGCATTCATGGGACGGCGCGTATCTGGGCGAGAAAGAGTACATCTTCAACCAGTACCACCTACTGCACCCCGACGTGAACATCCAGCTCGTCAAACAGGACAACGTCGTGGACAAGTCCATCACGGCGGAAAACGCGGGCCAGGGCCCGGACATCATCGCCTGGGTGGACGACAGCCTGGGCAAGCTGGCCGCGAGCCACATCGTGGTGCCCGTGGACCAGTACATCAGCAAGGATTACGTCAACTCCACCTATAACAAGGCCGCGGCGCAGGCCGTCCAGTACAACGGCCACGTCTACGGCGTCCCGGAGTCCGTCGAGGCGATCACGATCATGTACAACCAGGATCTGGTCACGGCGAATCAGCTGCCGAAGACGGCCGACGATCTGCTCACCTTCGAGCAGAGCTACCAGCAGGCGCACCCAGGCAGCTACGGCGTTGTGTGGAACACGCTGGACGCCTACTTCGACGCACCGTGGTTCTACGGCTATGGCGCGTTTTACGTCCACAATGACGGCACAATCGGCCTCAACACTCCGCAGGGCGTGGCGGCGGCGAAGTTCATCTCGTCATTGCGTCCCTACCTCCCCAAGCAGATTGACTACGCCACCGCGGACTCGCTCTTCAAGGAAGGCAAGGCAGCGGCCATCATCAATGGCCCATGGTCGTACGCGGACTACGTCAAGGCCGGCATCAAAGTCGGGTTCATGACCCTGCCACTCGTGAGCGAGAACAACAACGCTCCCGCGTCGCCGTTCGTGGGTGTGAAGTCGCTGTGGGTTACGAAGACGGCGGCGAATCCTGCACTGTGCGCCGATCTGCTGAAGTTCTACACCAATGCCAGCAACCAGATCGCCATGGCGCGGGTCAACGGCGAGATTCCGGCCAATCTGGCCGCCGACAATGACTCAAATGTGCAGGCGCTCAGCTCCGTCGGCGGATTCGCGGCGCAGGCCAAGTTGGGCGTGCCGCTGCCGAACACGCCATACATGTCGGCGTTGTGGAAGCCCGTCGCCGATGCGCTGACCGCCATCTGGTCTGGCTCTCAGACACCGGACGCGGCCATGTCCGCGGCACAGCAAGCGGCACAAACGGGCGTTCAAGGTATCCAATCGTAGTGACACAGGCGGCCGGGCTCGCGCTCGGTGTGCCGGGGCGATGAGGGTGGACGCCGGTCGAATTGGCGCTCCACCCTCTCCCACATGACTCATTGCTCTTGGAGCGCCGGAGTCCCATGCCCGTCATCCCGTGGGACGCTGATACCGCGCAACCACAGACCTGCATGATCGCTTGCGCCTTATAGGGGCGCATGGACATGCGCCCGCGTCCACCAAACGCCCTGTAGACGCCCGACCAGCCAAGACGCACCGGTTCAACTAGATGGGGTGTTACACGCCCCCGCTTAGCTCGGACGGAGGTCCATGACATGTTGACCGTGAAGCGCAGGACCATCATTCTGTTTCTCGCGCCGATGCTCGCACTCATGGCCCTGATCAATGTGTATCCGATCATGTACACGCTGTATGTCTCGTTCACGAACAAGAGCTTATTTCGGCTCTTTCCCCAAAGCTCGGACAATCCCGATGGGTATCAATTTGTCGGCGTGCATAATTACGCGCAGCTCCTGGGCACGGTCAGCAGTGACCTGTATTACGTGGTGGGAAGCACTCTGCTCTACGTGCTGCTGTGCCTGGCGTTGTTTCTGGTCTTCGGCCTTGCGACCGCGCTGGCGCTGAACAACAAGGAGATCAAGTGGCTGCCCATGTGGCGCGTGCTCTTGATCGTGCCATGGGCCGTGCCGTCGATCATAACCGCCCTCATCTGGAAGTTTCTGTTTCACTACGACTTCGGGCCGATCAATCAAATCCTGCGGGTGTTCCTGGGCGCCAAGGCAGGCGTGCCCTGGCTGATCAATCCCGTGTACGCCTTCCTGGCAGTGGTGGTGGTGAATCTCTGGATGTCCTACGCGCCCTTCACCGTGATCATCCTGGGGGCGCTACAGAGCATTCCCCAGGAGCTGTTTGAGGCGGCAAGCGTGGACGGTGCGACCGCCTGGCAGCGTTTCAGGACCATTACCCTGCCACTGCTGCGGCCCGCGATCACGCCGTTCACGATCCTGAGCGGCATCACGACCTTCCAAATGTTCAACACGGTGTACCTGGTGACACAGGGCGGGCCAATCACGAGCCCGCTGAAGCCTGGCGCGACCGAATTTGTTATGCTCTACTATTATCAGAAAGTGTTCGGCGACACGGCGGGTAATCCTCACTATGGCCTGCTCTCGGCGTTCTCCGTGGTGATCTTCCTCATTCTGCTGGGCGGCACCATCCTGTCGCTGCGTGCGACCAACCTCACGAAGGAGGCCTGACCATGGCCGAGCCGGTGGTGGACGGTGAGGGCGGAACGATGGCCACGGCGGGAGCTGTCGCGGTGCCCGCGCGGCAGGCGGCGGGGATCACCCGCACCAGCGCGCGGCGCAAGCGGGTCAGCCCGTTCACGTGGCTGGTGTACGTGTACCTGATCATCATGTGCGCGTTCTCGTTGTTCCCAATGTTCTACGTGGTGCAGGCGAGCCTGGCAGGGGCGCAGAACCTCTACACGACGAATCTGCAGCTCCTGCCGGCTCACCCAACACTCGGCAATTATGGCTATGTGTTCACGCAGATTCCCCTGCCGAGCTGGATCGGGAACACGCTGCTCGTGACCGGAGCTTCGACGCTCATGGGGCTGGCCTTCGCCACGGCGGGAGGCTACGCGCTGGCCCGCTTCCGCTTCCGCGGCCGGCAGATGACGCTGGTCGTGCTGCTGGCGCTGCAAGCGTTTCCAAGCCTGCTGGCGCTGTTCGCCTACTTCATTCTGCTGCAGACGCTGGGTCTGATCAACACGCTGCCGGGCCTGACGCTGGTGTACGCGGCGGGGACGCTGACTCTGGGCGCGTGGAACATGAAGGGGTACTTCGACACGATTCCGGCAGAGCTCGAACAGGCGGCATGGGTGGACGGAGCCACTCCCGTGCAGGCGTTCCTGCGTGTGGCGCTGCCGCTCGCGGCGCCCGCGCTGGCGGCAACAGCGCTGCTGATGTTCACGGGCATGTGGAGCGAGTTCGCCATCGGCAATATTGTGCTAAACTCCAACGCGAACGGAAGCAACCTGACCTTCGCGCTCGGAATCAACAGCCTGGGCAGCGAGTATCGCGTGCCGTGGGGCTACTTCGCGGCGGCGTCGGTGGCAGTGGCGTTTCCATTGATGGCGGTGTTCCTGTATGGCCAGCGCTTCTTCCAGTCCGGGTTGACCATCGGGAGCGTCAAGGGCTGAGTGCACACATTTAGGGGAGGGCGGAGCAATGGCATCGGTTCGGTTCCAGAACGTGTACAAGCGGTACGGTCAGAATTCAGACGTGATCAGCGATTTGAACCTGGAGGTCAAAAACGAGGAGTTTCTGGTGCTGGTGGGGCCCTCGGGCTGTGGCAAGAGTACGGCGCTGCG
>CAYQFU010000221.1:2519-8629 GCA_964416775.1 uncultured Ktedonobacterales bacterium | reverse complement strand
GCATTGCCAGGCGCCCCTACGACATGGGGGAAGGGAACACCAGAGTCCGGTGTGATACCACATCCTGGTGAACCGTCACGTTTGCGTGGGCCAGGCGTCTGCCGGACGGCGCTGGAATGCGCGGGCTATCTCCCAGTTCAGGCGAGAAAGCGATAGACGAGCTTCTGAAAGTGCTGCAGGGCACTCTCGCGTGTCACCATGAGCTTTCCCTGGTGAAAGAAGCCCGAGCGGAGCCCGCGCTGCACCGATTCGCAGAGCACGATGTCTTCCTCTTGCACCTGGTCAATGAAGCGGACGAAGTCCTGGGCCTGGTCGTCGGTGACGGCGTCCACAAAGCAGTAATCATAGATCGCGCGGGTGTGGTGCGTATCCACTGGCACGAAGAGGTTGAGGGATACGTTGCCCGGGCCTGGGTAGATGTTGATGGTGAAATTGGGCCAGAGGAAGGCGTAGAATCCGTCCTGGACTCCGTGGCCGACGTCGTATGGCTTGTCTTTGCCTGTCCGGCTGGCATTCTTCAGTGGACCGGTTTGCGTCGAGAAATACTCATACCCGGTCACGTGGTAATCGTCCAGGTCGATGAGATTGCTGAACGACGGATGAGCGACCGGGCAGTGGTAGCACTCCAGATAGTTGTCGACGACGACCTTCCAGTTGGCCGCGATGTCGTACTCGCGATGGACGCGGCGCTTGATGGCTCCGAGGGCAAGCCCGGTCGCCTCGACCATCTCTGGTAGGTCGCCGAGCACTGTCGGCAATGACGGGGCGGCGCGGTCGGGGTTCACGAAAATGAATGGTCCCCACGTGTCCACCTGCGCGCGGACCAGTGGGAATTGCTGGGGATCGAAGTCGGGCTCGCCCTTCGAGCCCGGGGCCGCGCGTAGCGAGCCATCGAGATTATAGGTCCACGCATGGTAGTGGCATTGCAGCGTCTTGCGGCTGCCGCACTGCTCCAGCACGAGCTGCGAGCCGCGGTGGCGGCAGACGTTGACGAAGGCACGCAGCGCGCCGGAGTCGTCGCGAACGACCACAATGGGCACATTCCCTGCCTGGCAGGTAAAGAAGTCGCCGGGGCGCGCAGCCTGCTCGGTCAGGCCCGCGTACTGCCAGGAGCGCCGAAATACGCGCTCGTGTTCGAGGTCGAGCATCGCGGGACGCGTGTACCACTCGGCAGGCAGGGTGTAGCCGCTCTCCAGGCTGCGCGCAAGCTCCGCGTTGCCGAGGCCCAAGGGCGAGGTCGTCGTCACGTTTGTACCTCCAGACCGCCAGTATGAACGCACGCCCACACGGATGTCGCGCTTCGCGGCATGACACCGGCGACGCGCCGCCTCACGATGGTGGCTCACAGGGGACGCGATGGGACTGAAGACTGCGCGCTCAGACTGACGCGGACTCTTCCCTGGCGGAGCTGGCTTCGACACGAGCCAGCGAGTTGCGCCGGTAGGTCTGGACTACAGCTCGCGCGAAGGAGGCCAGATGCTTTTCTTCCAGCTTCGTGACAATATAAGCAGTCTCGGTCTCTGGAGGAGTTTCAGGAGTGGTTATGGCGTCTTCAGCCAACTGCAGGTGATCGTAGGCGCCGCATAGGTGGTCGTTGGCCCAGAGCACGTAGCGCCCTTCCCAATTACCGGAGGGATCGTTACGCAATGCCTCAATGGCCAGCTCACCGCGCAGCCAGGGTGATCGAGCGCCGTTGCGCGCGTCATCGGGGGAGAAGCCGTAGTGGAGCAACTGCGTTTCGCGTGCGGTGACAGATAGTGGGAGTGGGGCGGGAGCGGGGGTGGCGGAGCGGCGATACGAGTCCGCGACCAAGCGGCGGTAATCAGGAAAGCGGCTTGGGAGCAGGTCGAGGAGCACGATCAGCGCATGGTGATGCTCTGTCGGCAACTCGCGCAGTGCCAGCAGCGCCTCACGATATGTGCGCCATGGTCCATGACTTGCGCCCCCAGCCACGAGCAGGAATTGCCCGGGTTTGCGCTCGCTCCACGAGCCAAAGTTGGACTCCATCGTCCAATAATTGCGCACGTACTCAGGCGTCGTATCGATGTCGAACGGCCGCACGCTCTGCTCCATCCTTCCTAAAATAGCTCCCGCCTGGCTCACCGGGCGGTTCCCTACGCGCTCATACTTATGCTCACCAGGGGGTGAGACCTGCGCAGTCGTCGCGGCAGACGTTGCGACGAGAATTGCAACGACCGCATCGTCGCGCGTTGTCACCGCCGCGACGCCAACCACTCGCGCACGATGAACCCTGCTCACAACTTTGGCCGTTTACGAGCGTAGGGGAGGGAGCAAGGACACGACAGTGGCTAGCGAGACTCCGACCCCTATATTGTATGCTACATTCGCCGCACTATCCAGCACGACAATTCGGGCGAGGTGTGCGCGCCGTGCGAACCCAGCGGCAGCCCGCTGTGGTGCCGCTCGCGCCATGTACACCGTTTGTCCCACCCAGCGCCTGCCGGTCAATGGCCCGCGCGGTGAGCGGCGGCTAGCGTCTTCGTTGGCGGTCGTGCCGCGTCGGATGGGATGGATTGGCACACGATGCCCACGCCGCCGCCCAGCCCATGGGGGCGGCGAAGGGGGCGGCATGTCCACTACCGCGTCTTTTCGCCAACAGATCAATCAGAGGAAGGGCCGATGGCCGATCCGCGAGTATTGGTGCTGGATAATCCGAGCGCATTGCACAGCCCCGATGGGCTCGCAGACGTGCTACGCGCTATGGGACTGCCCGTGGCACGCGTGGCGCGGATGGACGCCGAAGCCATGCCAGCCGGCTACTCTCGCTCCGTCCTGACGCGGCTCACGCTGCGCGTGGAGTCTCCTGGCGCCGGCGCGTGCTGGGATACCCATTTGATTGTGAAGGACGTCGCGCCGCTCCATGGTTGGCTGGGGTCGGCCACCGCCGACACCCGCGTGCGCGAAGTGCAGCTGTGGCGCACTGGGCTGCTCGCCGACCTGCCGCGGGTGGTGGTCACGGGAGCCATGGCCGTCGCCTACGATGGGGCGCCAGAGGCGCCGCGAGCGGGAGCGTTGCTGCTGGACGATCTGCGCTCGCGCCTCCTTCGTCACCCTCTAAATGCGCCGCGCCCGCGCTCGTCGTGGCTGCTCCACCTGCTGGATGCCCTCGCCCAGATGCACGCGACCTTCTGGGAAGACCCACGATTGTATCGGCCCGAGGCAGGGCTGACGCCGGCGCGCGAGGCGCTGCTGCTCACCGCGCCCAACACCGTAGCCGCGCGGCTGGCGGAGGGCGATCCAGACGCGTATCTGGCCGGCATTCCTGGCGGCTGGGACGCGTTCCTCGCGGCGGCGCCGTCCTGGGCAGCGGACGCGCTGGGCGCCGCGCTGGCCGAGCCGGAGCGATACGTCCGTGCGATCGAATGTATGCCGACTACATTGGTGCATGGGGATGTGTGGGGGCCTAACCTGGGCAGGTTACCCTCCGCCCGCCTGCGCTCGGGCGTGCGCGTCGGACGGCGCATGCTGCTGCTGGACTGGGCGCTTGCGACTGCCGGACCGTGCACGTACGACGTACTGTGGCTGTGCGGCACCTGGCATGGGCTCGACCCGCAGCGCACGATGGCCGCCTATCGCTCGCGCCTGATGCGCCACCTGGAGCGGCGCGGACGCCGGCTCGATGCGAGCAAGTGGCGAGAGCTGGTGGATGCTGGTTATCTGCGCACTGTCCTGGTGTGCGGCGAGGCATTCGGGCGCGCGGTCGCGCGAGCGCACGCGGGTGCGCAGCGGACGCGGGCCGAGCGGCGCGCACACTGGTGGGCGGCACGAGGCGCACTGGCGGCGCGGCGGCTGCGCGAGCGGGCCTCCATCGAGCATGCGCGGCTCGCGCCAGCCCGGCCGTAAGCTGAGGCAGCGTGAGGATGCGGGATCGGTTAGCTGCCGTACGCCGTCCAGATGTTGCCCGGGCCGGCGTAGCTCGGCCCTTCCCCCCATGCTGCCTGCGTGCGGCCCTGCGCATCAACCGCAAGGCTCATGTAATCGCCATAGGGGAGCGCGAACCCGGCCGAAGACACATATGGATAGCCCGCTACGTAGGCCGATACCTGTGCCTCCGCGCTCCAGGTGCTTCCGCCGTTCGTGCTGGAGCGGGCGTAGACGTCCCATGCGCCCGTGCGCGTGTCCATCCAGGCGATGCGGACATCACCGGCTATGGATCCTGTGGTCAACGCTGGGAAGCAGTGCTCCACTCCCTGAGCCGCGAGCGAGACGTCCTGGCGTGGCGAGTAGGTGAGCCCGTGGTCGCTCGAGCGCGCGAACCACACGCGCTCCGGCGCGTAATCGGTCTGGTCCACGGTTCCATTCCAGAGGAGGTATACGGCGTCGTCGCGGCCCACGCGCACCGTCATCTGCGCGCTCAGGTACGCGAAGCCGCAGCTCGAGCACGGATAGGGAGCGCCGCTCACGGCGATTACGTGCTCGGTCCATGTGGTCCCACCGTCGGTCGTGCGGCTAACGAAGAGGTTCACGGGCCCTTTCGCACCGCCGTTTTGGGTGAACCCAGACCACGCGAAATAGATGTTGCCGAGTGAGTCAATGGCGCCGCCTCCGGCGAGCGACCACCCGAGCTGTGTATCTCCTGAATTGATCAGGGATGTCGTCCAGGTATTGCCTCCGTCGTGCGACACGGAGGCGTAGATCTTCTGCGCGGCGTTGAAGGCGACCGCTATGGTGCTGCCGCGCACGGCCAGCTCGTCCTTATCCGTGCTGCGCTGCAGGTTCTCCACGATGGTCGGAGCCGCCCACGTCTGGCCGAAGTCAGTCGAGTGCGTCACGGCGATGGAGGATTTGTTGTTTTGCAGGTACGACGCCCAGACGGTGCGGCCATCCACGGGATCGACGGCGATTTGCGGGTCGTACTGTCCGCCGACCACGGGCTCCGGATCGATGGGCACGGGAGCGTGCCAGGTGCGCCCATTGTCCGCCGAGACCTGCACGAGCAGATGCAGATTACATGAGGAGCAGGTCGTCTGGCCACTCACGTCGTAGTGCTTAAACAGCGCATAGACGTGGCCCGAGCTATCGGCCGCGAGGGCCGGCTCCCAATCATTGCCCGCGGGATAGCCCAGGCGCAGCGGCGTCGTGAAACGCGGTTGGCCGTTCGCCAAGGCGGGCTGACGAGGCATCCAGCCATAGATCAAGCCTGTCGCGACAAGGATCAGTCCGAGCAAGAGGGTGATCGCGACCGCGATGCGCCGCATCGGCGCCTCCCATCAAGGCGCGCTGAACTCACACGATGCGCGTATGTCTCCGTTGGCCGCACGCACCGATCACGCGTCGCCTGGATCCATTGTATCGAATTCGGCAAGCCTCCGCGCAGTGGGGGGTACGCCCGCGCTCAGACAGTCATTTGTGGTGAATGCGGCGCCTGGAAGGCCACGAATGAGGTGGAGTGGCCCCCCGTCTCATTGACGTTCGCGTCGACGGTATAGACTCCCGGTCCTGGCAGAATGGCCGAGACCATCATCGCCAGCACGTTATGCTGCGAGCCACCCTGGGGGAGCTGTGGCGGACGGCCTGCCTTGAAGCCGCCGTCTACGCCGAACAGCCGGTTGCCATCTTCGTCCAGCAGCTGCACATGCAGCTGATGGTCCACGTTGGTCGCGTTCCATGGGATCAGGATGCCAAGCGCAATGCTGAACATGACGGGCTTGGTGAAGTCTATGACGCCGATCTGGTCCCATACACCGCCCATCATGTAGAGCTTGCCATTGATGGACTCGGCGCGATCGGCCAGGATGAGAAAGTCTACTTCGGGGTGATCGAACATGTCGTTTCTCTCGTGCGCTTCATGATGAGGCAAGCAGATGATCTGTCTTCGTGCGACGACGCACACATTCTACCCGATGCCGTGAGTGCCGGGCCATGCGCACACGACATCGCGAGGGGCGAGCGGGGTGGTGGTGATGGGCGAGCCATGTGGTGGCAGCCAGGCCGCACAATTGAAGTTGCGCGGGTAACCCACGGGGGCGAGCGGGATGGTGGGGCGAGGCTGGAATGCGGACGGAGGCCGCGGCGAGGGGCGATGGGGATGGTCATTGCGGCAGCCGCGCGACGAAGATCGCGCGGATAAGCCGCAGGGGCGAGAGACG
>CAYQFU010000221.1:0-2419 GCA_964416775.1 uncultured Ktedonobacterales bacterium | reverse complement strand
GTGGAGGCGGAGGCGAAGAGGGACGGTAGAGGATGGCAGGTGTGTCGTGCCGATCTGGTTGGCCGTTTTCGGACGGTAGTGGGCATGGGCGGATATACTGCCAGGGTGGTGTGTAGAGAGTGTGTGCGGAGAAGGTGGCGTACATGGAGGGCAGCCGGGCACAGGCAGACGCCTACATCGGGCTGGACCTTGGTACGGGCAGTGTGAAGGCGCTGGCGGCTGCTTCCGGTGGGGTGCTTGCGGTGGAGGTTGAGAGCTATCCGTTGTACCACCCGCGGCCCGGCTGGGCGGAGCAACTGCCGGACGAATGGTGGGCGGCGGCGTGCGCGGCGACGCGCCGGCTGCTCACGCGGCCGGAGCTGGCGGGGCATCGCATCGCGGCCGTTGGGCTGTCGGGCCAGATGCATGGCGCGACGGTGCTCGACAGCCACGGGCGCGTGCTGCGGCCTTCGCTCATCTGGGCGGATCAGCGTGGGGCTTCCGAACTGGTTGGGCTCGCCTCGCGGATCGCCCCCACCGACGTGCTGGCGATTGCCGGCAGTCTTCCGCATGCCAGCTCCACTCTCGCGAAACTGCTCTGGCTGCGCGCACGCGAGCCGGACATCCTGGGGCGCGTCGCGCACGTGCTGCTGCCCAAGGATGATCTCCGACGGCGCCTGACGGGCGCCTATGCCACCGATCCTACGGATGCGTCCGGCACGCTGCTCTTCGATATTCGCGCGTGTCGCTGGTCTCCAGCACTGCTGCGGGCGATAGATCTCGATCCGGCGGTGTTGCCGCAGGTGCTGGAGTCCACTGCTGTGGCGGGCCATGTGACGTCGGAGGCGGCCGCCGCGACTGGACTGCCGCATGGCACGCTGGTGGTCACAGGGGCCGGCGACGCCGAGTGTGCCGCGTTCGGCGTAGGTCTGGAATGGGCGCCGGATGATGCGCTGGTCTCGATTGGAACGGCGGGGCAGGTGTTTGCGGTCACAGCAGAGCCGACGATCGACGGTCTGGGTCGCGTGCACGCCCTGCGCTATGTGCTCCCCGAGCGCTGGCATGTGATGGGCGCCATCCTGGCCGCGGGGCATGCCCTCAGGTGGCTCGCCGACCTGGCAGGCGGAAGGGATGTCGGGCGGCTCATAGACGCCGCGGCTGATATCGCGCCGGGCGCTGGCGGATTGGTCTTTCTGCCCTATCTCATGGGCGAGCGCAGCCCGCATATGGACCCGGCCGCGCGAGCCGCGCTGGTGGGTCTTCGCGCTACGCATACGCTGGCAAACGTGACGCGGGCGGTCGTCGAGGGCGTCGCATTCGCGCTGCGCGACTCCCTCAAGATCTTGCGTGAGCTGGGGATCACGCCCAAGCGCCTGCTGTTCACGGGAGGTCCGGCGCGAACCGCGCTGTGGTGCCGCGTCCTGGCGGACGTGCTGGCATTGCCCGTGATCACGGCGGATGTCGAGCACGGCTCGGCGCTCGGTGCGGCTCGGCTGGCTGCTCGTGCCTGCGGTGACGAGTTCGTGGCGCTCGCCACCCGTGAGTCTCCCACCAGCAACTGGCTGTCCGGGCTGACGGAGCCCGATCCTGTCGTGGCCGGGCAGTATGATCGGGTCTACGAGGCGTATCGCGCCCTGTACCCGGCACTGCGCCACACGTCGCATGTGCTGGGCGCGCTCTCGCCAGGTGGGGAGGCGGGCACACAGAAGGGCTGGTGAGCGCGACTACGAAAGCATCTCACATCACGAGATATGGCGGCCTGCGCAAGCGGTGTGCATGCTATCATGTGCATGCTGTAACTTGAACATGAGATAAGGGTTATTGTGATGCCTGACGCCATTTTCGCCGAGCCAAAACTGGCCGAAATCTATGACCTCCTCGACAGTCCGGACCGATTGGATCTGGCTCCCTATCTCGCCATGGCAGACGAGTTCAATGCCCACTCGGTCATTGACCTGGGGTGCGGAACCGGTGTGTTTGCCTGTCATTTAGCGGCGCTCGGGAAGGAGGTCGTTGGCATCGATCCAGCTGCAGCCTCGCTGGACGTCGCAAAACGTAGAGCGTATGCCGACCGAGTTCGCTGGATCACCGGCACTGCAGCGCAGCTAACAGGATTGCATGCCGATCTCATCACCATGACCGGCAATGTGGCACAAGTATTCGTTACGGACGAGGAGTGGATGGCCGTTCTTCGTGCGTGTCGCGATGCGCTTAGCCCGGGCGGGCGGCTGGTCTTTGAGGTGCGCGATCCAGCCAAGGAAGCATGGCGGGGCTGGAACCGAGAGCAGTCCTACCAGACGATTGAAGCGCCCGGAAGCGGCACGGTTGAGTCCTGGGTGGAGCTGGTGCACGTCCAGCTGCCGCTGGTCTCGTTTCGCCATCTATTCGTGTTCCGCAAGGACGGGAGGGTGATGACGTCCGAGTCAACCTTACGGTTCCG
>CAYQFU010000220.1:0-8718 GCA_964416775.1 uncultured Ktedonobacterales bacterium | reverse complement strand
GAGCACGCGCGTAGGGGAGCGGATGAGATCGGGGCGTCCCGCCTGGTGCGCAGCCAGGCTATCCTCGACCGATGTCAGCCTACCCTACTCTGCAGTTAGGAAATGCCCTCGTTAGGGTCACAGTGAGTGGTCCACCTAAGCCTGGCGGCCGCAAAGGATACGCGATAGAGCTCGATCTCATCGCGCCACCAGCGTCCCCCACTCCAGCGTCGTCTCCGCGACCGGCAGCCCATCGATGCCGGCGTCCTCGATCACCACGCCGCGGGGCGTCGGCAGCGCCCGCCCGAGGCAGCGGTTGGCCAGCTCGGCCTGGAAGCCGGCCGCCACCAGGCTGGCCAGCGCGGACGCGCGAGAGAGCATGGTGAGGCGCCCGCCAGCGCGAATCGCCGCGGCGTTGGCCGCGTCGTCCTTGGGGAAGAAATAGGAGATCGCCAGCAGCGTGCCCGATACGATGCGCCGCAGCTCGGACGCAACCAGCTCTGGCTGATCCATATTGGGCAGCCCCAGGTTGGTCGTCAGCGTGGCGACCGCGCCGTCCGCAAAGGGCGTGCGGCGGGCGTCGAACGCCAGCAGGCTGACGCGATCGTACAGGCCAAAGAACTCCAGCCAGCGGCGGTCGCGCCGCAGGATGCGCGGGCTGAAGTCGCTGGCGATGATGGGGACGCTCAGCTCGCGCGCCAGCGCCTCCACCAGCGCGCCACGCCCCGACGCCAGGTCTACGACCGGGCCCGACTCACCCGCCAGGCGCTGCACGATGAACCGCTGCTGGCTGGTGTAGCACGCGCGATACGCGGGTGTGTACAGCCGCGAGTGGGCGACCTCGGCCGCATGCCGCGCCTGCGCGAAGTCGCCGCGTTCTTCGAGCGCCAGGGCGCGGAAGAACTGGTCGGCCGGGGCCAGCGCGTCGAGCGGCACGTCCATCAGCCGCCGCTCCACGTCCGGGTGCGCGTGGAGGTGCCGCATCAGGCCGCTCTCAGCCTGCTCCCAGAGGTCATCGCGCGGCACATCGGGAGTCAAGAACAGCCCGATGCCTTCGCGCACTGGATAGGTGGCACCGCAGCGCAGGCAGCGCGCCTCAGCCTCTTCGATGCGCTCACCTCGCCGCGTCGTGATCGTCCACCGCAGCGCCCCATGGCACTGGGGGCATTCCAGCAGGTCCTGAATGAAGCGGTGCACGATCAGTCCTCCCTCAACACGCGTACAGCCCACGAGCGGGGACACTCATCAGTCTACAATTCTGTGCGTGTCTGTACGTGCGCAAAGTACGCAGGGGATACGCGCCGCCTACAGTGGCAGGAGCCCGTCGCAGAGGAATGCCAGCACCTCGCGCGGGGGACTCGCGGCGTCGCGGAGGCCGGGGAAGCCACCCCAGGCGAAGGCCGTGCGCAGGTAGCTGACGAAGGGGACGCCCTCCCAATCGTCGCCATAGAGCGGGGCATCCATGCGCGCATCGCCGAATTGAACGTGCGGGCCGTCACCGCCGCTCTCGCCCGCCTTCGCAATGGCGTCCGGGGCGAAACCGAGGAAGTACTGGGTGCGCGGGCTGGCCTCTGGGTCGTCCGGTGGCTCCCCTTCAAGCTCGTCCACGAGGGCGTCGATGCAGGGCCAGACGACGAGGGGATCTGAGGCGATGCCGGCGTCGGGGTCTGGGTCTGGCTCGGGCGCGGGGCCGAGGATGTGGGGCGCGGGGGTAAGGCTGACGCGCAGCCGCTGGCCCTGGAACCACATGAGCATGTCGCCGAGATCGACTTCGGCGTACGTGCTGAGGCGAGGGTAGACGCCCATGAAGTCCACCGCGCCGACCACCTCATACCAGGTCTCGATCGAGAGCGGAAGGACTCCATGCTGGCGCTCGAGGTCGCGCAGCGCGGCGAGCGACTCGCCGTTGGGCGGCACATAGGGAGTCGGCCTGGGGCCGAGCGCATCGCCCACGAAGCGGTAGCCAAGGGTGGTGAGCCGCTGGGCGAGCAGCTCGACGTTGGCCCGGGCGCGGCGCATGGTCTCGCGGGCGACGGCCTGGGCATCGGCGAAGAGCGGCTGGTCGCGAATGGCGGTGCCCAGGGAGGCGAGCTCGGCCCAGACCGCCTCGCGCTCGCCGGCGAGGTAGCGCTCCAGATAGGTTGGCATGGGGACTCGACTCCTCACGGTATGTGGTCTGGCCGCGCGGCCAGTGGGAAGCGGCCGGATCGGCGACGGACCGCCTTAGTCAGCTAGACGTCGCGCCTGCGGCCATACTACTGCCTTCTGTCAAGGATGCGGACTTCCGACTAACAAACTGGAGGTTCCACCCACCATCGGGGGCTGGCCGCGGCGGGCGTCCACCGGAGGCGGCGGGCGTCCACCGGAGGCGGCGGGCGTCCACCGGACGCCCCTACGGAGCAGGAGAGCAGCGTGCGCCTGCTGACCTCCAATGCTGGGTGGAACCCAAACTGGGCAATCGCTTCACGGCATGGCTAGCATGGTGTATGCTGCATATGGTGTGTGCTTTTGTGTACGTACGGCGGCTGCATGCCTGTACCTGTAGCCTGCTCACGTATCGCGCAGCCTTTGCTGCCAGTGCCGTAGGATGGTACGCCGTAGGGTGAACGCTGTAGCATGACGTTCCGATCTGGACATCACACATGGAGCCACCGGCCCACAGCCATGTTGGCGGCGATCGCGCCGACTCCGCCAGCAAACATGTGCCAGAGTACGCGCCAGCGAGCGCGGACGACTCGTTCCCACAATCCATAACGGCCCCATCAGAAGACAGCTCCTCGCGCCAGGAACCCGCCCACCGCGCCGGCGGGCAAGTCGCGTCGGTGGGTCCCTTCTCCTGGGCCGCCGACGCCGCGGGCCACATCGTCGCCGGGCTGGAATCCTGGTGCGCCTTCACCGGGCAGGCGCCTGAGGACGCCGCCGCGGAAGGCTGGCTCGCCGCCGTGCATCCCGACGAGCGCGCCGAGGTCGAGCGGGCCTGGGCGCAGGCGGTGGCAGCCGGAACACCGTACACGCACGAGCACCGTGTCCGTTGCGCGGGCGGTCACTACCACGTCATACGCGACTGGGCTACACCGATCCGTGCCCCTGATGGCCGCGTCCAGACCTGGGTGGGTGTCTCCACCGATCTCTCAGAGCGCATGGAATTCGAGCGAGCCCTGGCCGATGCCCGCGCCCGCGAGCAGGCGGCACGCGCCGCGGCCGAATCCGCCACCGCGCGCATGCGGGCATCACGGCGGGAAGCGGCCGCGGCCACCCGCGAGCTGGGGGAGTTGCAGGCGCTGACCGACATCGCCTTGACGCACCTGGGCCTGGACGAGCTGTTGCGCGAGCTCCTCTCTCGTCTGCAAGCCATCATGCAGGTGGACAACGCGGCGATCCTGCTGCTGGACGAGAGCGAGCGCATGCTGACGGTCCACGCTGCCCGCGGACCCGAAGAGGCGGTCGTGGCCCAGGTGCACGTGCCACTCGGGCAGGGCTTCGCCGGCCGCATCGCCGCCAGCCGCGTCCCCCTGCTCGTCGAAGATCTCTCGCAGCTGGAGGTCGTGAATCCGCTCCTGCGCGAGACACTGCGCTCGGTGGTTGGTGTGCCGCTGCTGATCGAAGGCCGGGTCCTGGGCGTCGTGCATGTCGGGACGGCGCGCCGTCGCCGCTTCACCTCCCATGACGTGGAATTGCTCCAGAAGGCGGCGGATCGTGTCGCGATGGCGGTGGATCGCGCGCGCCTGTTCGCGGCGATGCAGCGTGCCCTCGATCAGGCGGCAGAGCAGGCACGAGAGCTAGATGAGCTGCTGGAGGCCATGCCCGATGCCGTCATGGTGTTCGACCGGCGTGGTGGGGTGCAGCGGATGAACTCCGCGGCCCACGAGCTGTTGGGGCTCGCCGCCAACCCGGAATTCTATGCTCGCCCGCTCGCCGACCGCGGCTATCGGGCCGTGGTCTGTGACGAGGCGGGCCAGCCCTTGCCCGAGGAGCAGTGGCCGTTCGAGCGGGTTCTGCGTGGCGAAGTGCTCATGGGGAGCGATTCCGTCGACATCCGTTACCAGATGCCTGGGCACCCGGACCTCCAGGTGTCGGTGATCGGAGCGCCGCTGCGTGACACCCAGGGGCAGATTACCGGAGCCGTCTGCGTGATACGGGATGTCACCGAGCGCCGCCGGCTGGATCGACGCACGCATGAGGCCCTGGGGGCCATGCTGGCCATGGCGCAGGCGCTCGTCGCACCGGCCGGCGGCCCGGACGCGGCGGCTGAGGCGTCCGGCGACGCGGCTGCGGATGGCACCAGCGCCGTCACGCAACGCCTGGCGGCGCTGACGCGCGAGGTCCTGGGCTGCGAGCGAGTGGCGATATTGGCTGTTGACCCTCAGACAGAGAGGATTCGTCCCCTGACCGTGACGGGCCTCGCGCCCGAGCAGGGGCACATCTGGCAAGAGGAGTGGCACGCGACGATACGCCTCCCGGAGATTCCGCTGCTCGCTCCGGCCGCGCGCCTGGCGCCCGGCGACGTGCTCGTCCTCGATCTGACGCGGCCGCCCTACAATGAACAGCCCAACCCATATGGCATCCGCAATCTGCTCATCGCGCCGATGCACCTGGGGCGGCAGCTCGTGGGCCTGCTCGCGGTGGATCACGGCGGGGACGCGCACGGGTACACGGCCCATGAGCAGGCGCTGGCGGGCGGCGTGGCCAGGCTGGCGGCGCTCGTGGTGGAGCGCGAGCGGCTGCTGCGCGAGCGCGAGGCGGCTCAGTCGCAAGCGCTGGCGTTGGAGGAAGCCAACCGGAAGATGAACCAATTCCTCTCCATCGCCAGCCATGAGCTCAAGACCCCGGTCACGGTGATCAAGACCAATCTCGGCATGATCGAGCGCGCATACCGTCGCCAGCGCCAACTCCACGAGCGGGTGGGTACGGGTTCACCCGCGACGAGCGCTCTGGACGCAGAGCGGATCCATCTGCAGGCGGAACGGGCACTGCGCGGCATGGACCGGCTCGCGCGTCTCGTGGATGACTTGCTCGACGTGTCCCGCATCCAGGCGGGGCACCTGGAGCTGCGGCGCGTACCGTGCGATCTGCGTGAGGTGGTGCGCGAGGTGGTTGCCGAGCAGCGCGAGGTCCATCCTCAGCGCACGATCCAGCTGAGCGTGACCGCGCCGTCGGCGGTGTGGGTGCACGCGGATATCGACCGCCTGCGGCAAGTCGTCATCAACTATCTGACCAATGCCTTGAAGTACTCACCGAAAGATCGCCCGGTCACGGTGCAGGTGTCCGCGCAGGATGGGACCGCGCGCGTCGCGGTGGTCGACGAGGGACCAGGGATCGCGGCGCACGAGCAGGCTCAGCTTTGGGAGCTCTTTCATCGTGTGCCGGGCATCGAGGTGCAGGTTGGCTCGACGATTGGCCTCGGACTGGGCCTGCACATCTGCAAGACCATCGTCGAGCGGCACGGCGGGCAGGTGGGGGTCGAGAGCACGGTCGGCAAGGGCTCGACCTTCTGGTTCACCCTGCCGCTGGACGATGCGGCTGAGCCGCCCACACCCCCCGCCGACGCGTAGCCCGCCAGACGATTAGACACACTCATTCTTGGATTGCGTAAGCAGACCATAGACGGCGGGGCCAGGACGTAGACGCAGAGCAGCGCTAAGGAGATGCCGACTACCCAGGCCGCGCGCCGCTCCGCCCACTCGACATCCCGGCTCGTCCGGATTGGCCGGGGCTCATGTCTTGCCTCGCATAATGCCCGTTTGCCTACGATTTGCGGTGTGGTCGATAGTTTATCTTTGTAACCTTTCTGGTAGGCTTTGCCCGCTATAGTGTGAAAAGTGGCACGGCAAAACGGTAGGAATGGTGCCCAAGGCTCGCTGCCGGCAAATATCACGGGCGGTGTGCAGCTCCAACGGGGCTAGGCAGCACACGAGTCTGGAAAGCGCGCAGAAGGAGCACATACATGCGGCGACATCGTTTGCTAATGAGTTCCATATTGATGGCCGTGATAGTTGCGTTGGTCGTCACGGTGGCGACAGGGTGTAGCGTGCCCTTGGTGAGTGTAAATCCGTTTGTCAGAGGCTTTCAGTCGCCCCACGGAGATGCCCGATCTCACGCTGCCACAGCGCACAAGGTGCCGCCACAAGCGCGCCTGGTTCAGGTCTCGCTCGCGCTCAAGCCATTCATCAGCGGCCTGACCGAGCCGACGCAACTGACTTACGCGCCCGATGGATCGGGCCGCGTCTACATCACCGAGCAGGCAGGGTTGATCCGGGTGGCCGATTCCAGCGGCACGCTGTATCCCCAGCCGTTCCTGGATATTCACTCCCTGGTGCTTGCGGGCGGAGAGCGCGGCCTGCTGAGCGTGGCATTTCACCCGAGCTACTTGAGAAATGGCTTCTTCTTCATCACCTACACCAATCGGGACAGTAACACGGTGCTGGCACGCTATCACGTGTCCGGGGATCCGCTGCGGGCCGATCCGGCCAGTGCCAAGGTGCTCCTGGTCATTCCTCAGCTGGGTGGAGAGCACAAGAGTGGGCAGCTCATGTTCGGCCCGGACGGCTATCTGTACATGTCGGTCGGCGATGGCGGCCTTGGGAGCGGCAGCGTCTATGGACAGAACAAGGACAGCCTGCTGGGCAAGATTCTCCGCCTCGATGTCGATCACACGTCAGCGGGCCACGCCTACGCGATTCCACCGACCAATCCGTTCGTCGGCGATCCGCACGCGCGCGGCGAGATCTGGGACTATGGACTGCGGAACGCCTGGCGCTTCAGCTTTGATCGGGCAACCGGTGATCTCTACCTCGGCGCCGTGGGCGGCTCGTTGTTTGAGGCGATCGACCTGCAACCGCACGCCAGCCGCGGCGGCGCGAACTTTGGGTGGGACGTGTACGAGGGAAATCTGTGCGAACAGGCTGACTGCTTACTCCCAAACTTCGTGCGACCGATCGTCACCTACCCGCACCAGGGCGGCCTGTGCGCGGTGATGGGTGGCTATGTGTATCGCGGAGAACGCTATCCCACGCTAGACGGTATTTATCTCTACGCGGACTACTGTACTGGAGACATCTTCGGGCTGGTGGCAGCGGACGCCGTGCCAGGGCAGCCGTCGCCGACGCGCCTGCTCGGCAGCTTGAACTCCTTGGTCTCAACGTTCGGGGAGGATGAGTCTGGGGAGCTCTACGTCCTGGGCTATATGCGCGGTGTCGCCTATCGAGTGACAGGCACCGAGGCGAAGTGATAATCGGAAGGGATCGCAGCATCCTGGCAATGGCGGAAGATGGCGTTGCAGGCCGGTCCACTCAGCGTCGGAGAGGTCACTCGGGTAGGTCGTGCCCATGCCAACGAGCACAGGTTAGGCTGACCCCTGGTCAGGGCGTGACGGGCCTCATGGTCATGGGTATTGGCAAGAGCGTTTCCTCAGAGGTCCGGTTCTCGAACTTCTCGCTGCAAACGCTGCCGACCTATGGTCTGGTGGTCCCGCCGGGCCAGCTGGCGCTGGTGCTGGGTGCCGTGCTGGCCGTCTGCGCCATTGGCGTGGCGGCGCTACTCTTCACGGCACGCGTACCGGTGGGAGCAACCTTCAGCCGGGGATCGGCGATGTGGTAGCCGGGGCCGATGCCTCTGGATCACCACTGCGCCCCCCGAAACGCCACTGCAGCGGCGTGAGCCATGGGCCGATCGAGCTTCGCGCATCAGGGCACGGGAGACCCAGCAGACCCGCCGAGCCCCCCCCGTGCCCCGCATCGCTCAACGTGCACGGTGGCGCTACGCCGCGCCCCGGCGCCGGCGCATCTCGTCCACCGCCTGATGCGTGATGGCCAACGCCTGGCTCAGGGTGATCTCTCCCCGTACCAGCCCCTCGATCATCGGCCCCACCAGCTGCACCGCCGCGACCGCGCGCACCAGCGCCGCCGCGAGCACGCGGTCGTCCCGCGCGGTGCCGGAGAGCGGCAAGCTGATCGAGTAGAACACCGCCTCGCGCTGGTGGTCGTTGTCGAACGTGCCCTCGGGCGCGGCACGGTTCACCGCCCCCAGAAACGTGTCCACATCGCGCGACCGGGTGCGCATGGCGCGCTGGTCGGCTGCGGCTGGCCGGTAGGCGATGGTCATCACGCGCACCGCCCACCCGTTGGGCTCGACCCCGATCAGCAGTGGCACCCCATCGGCGACCGTGGCGATGCGCCCGTTCACCAGGTCGTAGGGCCAGTTGTTGCGCCGGAAGATGCGCTCCACATCTGTGATGTTCACCGCGGCATCCCTCTCATCCCCTGTTCAGCTCTCCAGACGCCGGCAATGTCAGGGGGCTGCAACGCCATGCTGTGCGCCGGCAACGGCGCAGGCGCAGGCGCAGGCGCCGCTTCTCCGGCATCCGCGGCGGCCGCTCGCAGCAGCTCGGCCTGCGACAGGCGGCGGTGCCACAGCGGCGGCTGCGCCAGCAGGCGCTCCAGCAGCGCTTTGTCCTCGGGCGGCACGCTCGCCTGTGCGCTGGACATAGCAATGAACGCGGTGAGGCCCTCCACGACCGGCGCGGGCGTCGCGGGTGTCGCGGGTGTCGCACCCCGCGGCGCCTGAACGGTCTCATGGTCGTGATCGCGACGGAACAAGCCGAACACGCTTTCCTCCCCCCTCCTCCTGCGAGGCTGGCACACGACAACGCACGAATCGGGTGCGACCGAGCATGTGCGGTGCCATATCCACAGGCACGGTGGAAGGCGTCAGGAGGCGACTGAGGGAGAAGGTGATGCCTAG
>CAYQFU010000219.1:0-8779 GCA_964416775.1 uncultured Ktedonobacterales bacterium | reverse complement strand
AGTCCGCCTCCGGGCGGACTTCGCGGCCGCAGGCCATCCAGGCGCGGTTTTCAACCGCCGGCCACCCCTCGCCCGCCGCACTCGTTCCCCTCGCCGCGTCCATCTACCTTCCACATCCCTGCCATACCACCATCCCTCTCGCCCCTGCGAATTACCCGCGCGATCTTCGTCGCGCGATTGATTCGATCATCGCTCCCCTCGCCCCCCATTGCTATCGCTGCCCCATGCCCATCCTCATCCCGCCGCGTACTTGGCGGTTGATTAGCACCTTCCCCGCTGTGTCACTCCATGTTCCCTCCGTGCAACTCCGTCTCTCCTCCGTGTCCTCCGTGTCACTCGTCTTTCCTCCGTCCCTTCCCCACTCGCCCACGTACCTCTGGTTGCCGCGCAAAACGTCTGCACGCGCCCATTCGTATACATGGTTGTCGCATACTGTCGGGATCACCTGGGCCGTGGTGCATGGCTATTGACCGGCTCCTCTGGCTCGTCGCCGGCACACGGCCTGTTTGATACCTTCCCTCCCTACTACACTGGAGCGTACCCTTGTCACGGCCATGGAAAGCATGGGGCCGGCGCAACCGCGCCTGGCGGTCCTATCGCGTGGCGCTCTTGCTGCTGCGCACCCTGTACATCATCAATCGCGAGCGCCAGCGTGTGATTCGCGCGCATGCGCGCGGCGACTTCGACGTGCGGCCCAATCTGGACGCGCTGCTGCGCATCCTGCGTGAGTTCCGGCAGACGGCGGTGGACCTGGGCGGGCTGCTGATCAAGCTCGGTCAGTTCCTGGGCGCGCGGGCGGACCTGCTGCCGCAGGCGGCGCTGGACGAGCTGGCCGCGCTGCATGACGACGTGCCGCCCGAGCCGTTCAAGGACATCCAGCATGTGCTGGAGCGGTCGTGGCAGGTACCGGTGAGCGAGATCTGCACCAGTATTGACCCAAATCCGTCCGGCTCCGCCTCACTGGGCCAGGTGCACCGCGCGCGACTGCTCGACGGCCGCGAGGTAGCGGTGAAGGTGCAGCGGCCGGGCATCACCGGCATCGTCCGCAGCGATCTGCGCACACTGCGCTTCGTGCTGCGCATCGTCGCCTGGCTCGCGCCGGCGGCCAACAGAATCACCGACCTGGGCGCCCTCTACCGCGAGTTCAGCCGCACAGTCTATGAGGAGCTGGACTATGAGGAGGAGGCGCGCAACGCCGTACGCTTTGCCAAGATGTTCGCCGACGATCCGCTGATCCGCGTGCCGGCCATCATCCCCGAGCACTCGACACGGCGCGTGCTCGTGCTGGAGTGGCTGGACGGCATCAAGATCACGGACTTCGCGGCGCTCGACGCGGCGGACGTGAACCGCGTCGCGCTGGCCAACCGGCTGGCCGGCGCATATTTCAAGCAGGTGCTGGAGGCCGGCTTCTTCCACGCCGATCCGCACCCCGGCAATATCCTCGTGCAGCCGGACCCGGCGGGTGATCGCATCGTGTTCGTGGACTTCGGCATGATGGGCGTCATCACACCACGCATGCGCGGCGGGCTGCGCGACTGCTTCCAGGGCGCGGTGGCGCTCAACGCGGGGCAGATCGTGCGCGGGCTGGACGCGCTGGGCTTCTTCGGCGAGGCGGCCGACCGCGAGCTGATCGAGCGGGCGGTGGGTGTGATGCTGGCGCGCTTCGGCGGCGCGTCGGTCGGACAGATGCGCGACGTGAACCCGCGCGACGTGCTGGGCGATATGGAGACCACGCTCTATGACCAGCCGTTCCGGCTGCCAGCACAGTTCGCCTTCTTCGGGCGCATGGTCGGCATGCTGCTGGGGCTGACCTTCTCGCTCTCGCCAAGCTTCAACTTCCTGGAGGTGGCGACGCCGTACGCCAGGCAGTTCATGGGCGGCAACGGGGTGGAGGGCGTGCTGCGGCTGCTCGGCGTGGAGAGCTTCGAGGCGCTGGGGCGCGATCTGCTGCGCACGGGGCTGGCGACGGTACGCAGCCTCTCCGCCATGCCGCAGCGGCTGGACCACGTGCTGGAGCGAGCGGAACGGGGCGATCTGCACCTGGTGATCGAGAGCGCGGACCTGAATGCCCGCCGGCGCCGCGTTCGCGCGCGCCGGCCGTCGGCCAGCCCGTTGAGCCAGCCGATCCCCCTGTGGGTGCCCCTGGCGGGGCTCAGCGCGTGGGGATTGGTGCGGCTGGCGCGGCGCGTGTGGAGAGTCCCCTCCTCCAACGCCTCCGCGCCGAGGCACAAAAGGGCGCCGCGCGCCGGCAGGTGAGGTAGCGCGTGGAATCCCCTCCCCCAGCCCCTCCCCATTGCGATGGAGAGGGGAGCGCGGCGCCGGTAAGTGGGCAGCGCGCGTTGGGCGATGGCTACTCCGGCGTTCGGAGGGCGGTGCGATTGCGGCGGGGCGAGCCCCAAAAGGTCCACTCGCCATACCAGCGGACGATGTTGGCCCAGCCGTAGCGCTTGGCGTTGCGCGCTCGCGCGCCGATGCTGGCGGCCAGTTGCTCCCAGCCGCGGTGCTCCAGGGTGACGCGCGTGCCGCCCTCGACGGGATCGAAGCGCACCTCGACCTCGGTGCCGTCGATCTGGTGGCCGGCATCCATGTAGAGGAAGACGAAGCGCGCGCCGGGCTCCCAGACGGTGATGCGGCCGCACTCGAAGCCTTCGCCGGTCGCCTCGTCGTAGAGCTCGAGCCAGCGGCCGCCGACGCCCGGCTCGATGCGAATGCCGACGGCGCGCCGGTTGTCGTTCCAGTTGATGGGACCCGGCCGCCACCACTGGCCAATCTCCTCGGTGAAAATGGCGAATGCGGTAGCCGGGTCCACGGCGACTTCGATCGCGGTGGTGACGACGTTGGGGGCTGGGGTGATCATGAGCGCTCCTCTTTCCGTTCGTCTGGCTCTGTGAGCGTGCGCGGCCCGCGCGTGCGCTCGGCGTGCTCCTTGAAGGCGCCGAGCTGGTCGCTCCAGAACGCCTGCACCTGGTCGAGCCACGCTTGCAGCGCCAGGAACGGCTCGGGGCGCAAGTGGTACAGGTGCACGCGGGCGTCGCGTTCGATGCGCTCCTCTTCGATCAACCCGCTCGCGCGCAGGACGCGCAGGTGCTTGCTCATCGCGGGCCCACTGGTATGGCAGGCGGCGGCGAGGTCGCCGGTGCGCCGCGGGCGCTCGCGGAGCAATTCGACGACCTGGCGTCGGGTCGGATCGGCCAACGCGTTGAGCGCGGCGTCGAGATCGGTAACCATCGAGGCAAATAGTAACCGAATTAGCACCTATTGTCAAGGGGGCGCGGTGAGCTCTTACGCGCAGGGTCTCCCCTCTCCCAGCCTCTCTCCACGGCGGCGGCGAGAGGGCCGGGCGCCGGTAGGCGAGGCGGCGCATGTTAGGGGCGACATGGGTATCGGAGGCCCGCACGCCGTAGAATCACGTGCAGCGAGTTCTCGGCGCGGTGTTCGCAATGGCCAGACGCTGCGCCCTGGATGCGAAGGAAGGGGTACAATGGCGACACACGACGACGCCACGACGACGAACGCGGATGACCCGGTGCGGCGACTGAGGGCGAGCGTCGCCACGTTCACGGCGTATATTCGGGCGCTGCCGGACGAGGTGTTCCTGCGGCGGTTCGGGGAGTGGGCGCCGCGTGATGTGGTCGCCCATCTGATCGGCTGGAACCACTCCACGCTGCAGGCGATCGACCAAATCCAGCGCGGAGAGATGCCGCCGTACATCTCGGACATCCCCAACGACTTCGCCAACGTCAACGCGGCGTCCGTCCGAGGCTACCCTTCCACCGACAAAGCCGAGCTGCTGGCGGAGCTGGAACGGTCGGCCGAGGAGCTGCTGGCCGCGCTGGCCCGCCTCGCCCCCGACGCCTGGATGCGCGACTTCGGCGCGCGCAACCCGATCGGCCAGCCCATCCTCATTCAGAGCCAGGTGGACGCGCTGAGCGAGGACTATCTTGGGCACGGCGCTGAGATTGCCCGGTGGGCTGCTGGCGCGGGCTGATCGGCAGCGGCCACGCCGCTCGTCCGCCAGCTGCATCTCTTGTGTCGGAGCATGCGCTTCTCCCGCCATCTCGCTCGCCTCTGCGGATGAGTCGCGCCATCCGATTGTGTGAATGGTACGCCGTCCCACAAGAGCGCCTCTCCGCGATTCGCCGCTGAGGTGCTCTCTCGCCCTCCCAATTCCCTTCGTGTAACTCTGTGTAACTCCGTGTAACTCCGTCTTCCCTCCGTGGCCTCCATCTCTCCTCCGCAGCGGGCAGGGACCGGTAATGACGACTGCCTCGTGCGCCGATTCCTCGCTATTGTATACTTGCTCGTAGGTGTTTGCGGCGGAAAGGGATCCGGAGCATGCAGGACCACGAGCGGCATGAGGGCGGCGACGACTTCCATGCCGAGGTGAGCGATGTCGAGCCTGCCGCGGACGTGGCGGATGCTCCGCCATCGCCGCGCTCGCCGCTGGAGTCGCGGCGCACGCCCAGGCAGCGTGTGGCATGGCGGGTCGCCACACTGCTGGCCGCATTGGCGGCGGTAGTCATCCTGGCGAGTGTCGGGAACCTGCCCAATCGCTTTGCCGCGCTGATTGCGGGGCCCACCCCCACCGCGACATCCCGGGCCGCATTTAGCCCCGACCAGTTCTATCTGCTGCCCAACCCGCCAGGTGTGGATGTGACGCTGGATGGCCATCTCGTCACGCGACTGCCGCTGCCGGGTGATCCGCACCCGCTGCGACTTTCGCATGGTCCGCACGTCTTCGCGTGGCGCTCGCGGCTGTTCCCGTTCGTGCCACTGCGATGCAGCGTGTCCGTGCCGCGCGCTCCTAGCGACACCTGTGCGTTCGTGTCACGTCAGTCCCTGCCGCCAAGTATCGCCGACCTGCCTGGGGCCGTCATTGCCGCGCACGCCACGCTGACCACGCTCGACCCAGCCGTGGGCGGCGGATCCCAACTCAGCGATGCTATTCAAAGGGCGCTCGACGCCAGCCGCTCCACAGCCACCGTTCAGCCTGGCGAACAATATTACTCGTTCCAGCAGAATCAGGCCGGCACGCCCGTCGTAGCCACACAGCCCTTGCGCGCCACGCTCAGTTATCAGTTCCTCACTGGCGCGGGCTACACTGAGCCATGCATCCTCACGCAGCCAGCCATCCCATGCCGCTTTCCTGGCCAGGATTGCAGCGAGCTTTGCACCGTCGCACAACCTCCCGCCTCCGTCGTGGACACCCCTGAGACATGGATCGCCGCGGCTATCGTCAGCGCCGCGTGGACGTACACGACGCTGGACGGCCATATCGTCGCGCAAAACGTCGGCGAGCAGTTCGGCATTCAGCTGGCCGCGCTGCGCATCACGTGGGATGGCGCGCAGTGGCACGTCACGCCTCTCTTCGGGCATACGCCCGGCCTCGACGTAGCCGACGACGCGGCGTGCGATCCGCTGCGCTTCGCGCTCTCCAACACGTCATCGTGGAGCTTCATGCTGAACGATCCTCCGCCTGGCGCGCAGGTGTACTTTGCCTCGGATGCCACGCCCGCGGACGGCTGTGCGGCCATGCTCGCGCAGGCGCCGGGCGGTCCAGCGGGCGCTGGGGTATTTCTGCAGCGCTTTGGCGTGCTGCTGACCGTCAACGACATAGCGCGCAATCCAGTGGACAATCTGCCCGTCGCCGACCCCGCCGAGCAGCATCTGGCCCAGCAGCTGCTGACCGAGCTACCGGCCTGTGGTGCCACCGCTTCCTGCCCGACCGCTCCTTCAGGCCAGGCCAGCGTGGAGTGGTGGGGAAGCCGCATACCCGGCAGTTGGTCTCGGTGAGATCACGCCCTCTCTGCATGCCTTAGCGCGCGACAAGCTTCTCGGCGATGGTCCAGAGCTGCTCGGCATGGTCGGCATTCAGAGCATAAGGCATATAGCCGGTGAGGGTTGAGATCTCCCGATCATACGGGACCGCTTGGTGGCAATCTTCCAGGTAGAGGCCGCCAATTCCTTCCAAGTCTGGTGCAACGCTGGCCCAGACGGTCGTTGCCGCACCTTGCTCAGGCGTTTTGAAGCTTGGAAGGAGGTTCCCTGCTTCATCATAGTATCGCGCACGTATTTCCTCAGGAGTTAGATACTGGTCCTGAAGCCCTGTGCGAACACCGCCGGGATTCACCGCATTAGCCGTGATGCCCTGCTCGCCAAAATGCCGGGTCAGAGCAACCGCGAGCAGCGCATCGGCTGTTTTGGATTGAGCATAGGCTTCCCACTTGTCGTAGGGACGGTGCCGATACTGAAGATCATCGAAGTGGACATCTGAGAGGCGGTGCGTGCCGGATGTGAGTGAGACCACCCTGGCGGGCGCAGCGTTGCGCAAGGCGGGGATCAGGAGCCGCCCGAGGAGAAAGTGTCCCAGAAAGTTGGTCGCAAACTGCTGCTCAAATCCATCAGGGGTATAACCCAGTGGAGTGGCCATAATGGCAGCGTTGTTAATGAGCACATCCAGTTTGTTCCATTGGGCGAAAAATTGTTCACCCGTCTGGCGCACGGAGGCGAGCGAGCCAAGATCAAGTGGAAGGAAATGGACACGGGTTTCAGGATAGACTGCTTGGAGCTTCTGGACTGCCTGCTCTCCTTTGGCCGGGGAACGCCCAGCAATAATCACTTCGGCGTGTGCTGAGAGCAACACTCGAGCGGTCTCGTAGCCGATGCCAGAACTTGCTCCGGTAATCAAGATCGTTTTCCCACTCAGATCATGACCGGCGACGACTTCGCTCGCAGTGGATAGAGCCCCGAACGATGACTGAATCATACGGTGATCCTCTCGTTGCAAGGAGTGAAGAGAAACGCTCCTCTCCCAGTTCTCTCATACATGTGTTTCCAATTGTCTGACCTCTACGATTGAGTCTGAAGACAAGGCTTCTGAGTCGTTGATTGACCCTCAAACAGTCTATGCGTTTGACCGCACGCTCAGTCAAGAGGAGAGTGTGTCGCCTGTAAGTCCGTGTTACTTCGTTGCCCCTTGACCATGACGTTACGTCACCATATACGATGTGCCACGGAGAGGAGGAAGCTGTATGGGGCGCCACTATTACCGCATCGGCCAGTTCGCCCGGATGGTCTCGGTTTCGGTGCGCACGCTGCGCTTCTACGACAAGGTAGGTCTGTTCTCGCCGGCTGAGCATACGGAGTCGGGGTATCGCCTGTACACGGATGACGATCTAGCACGCGTGCAGCAGATACTGGCGCTCAAGTTCCTGGGCTTCTCGCTGGACGAGATCAAGGTCTGTCTGTGCAGCGGCCCGCGGCGATTCCAGGACGTGCTGAGCACGCAGAAGGCGATGATGCGCGAGAAACGGGACCAGGTCGATACGATCATCCGGGCGCTCGAAGAGACGGAGCGGGTCGTACGCGACGGATGCGATACGTGGGATGCCGTCGTTCATGTGATCGAGGTGATGCAGATGCAACCCAAAGATGATTGGCACAGCAAATATTTCACGCCGGAGCAGCGCCAGCAGATGGAGGAGCTGAGCAAGGCGTCCTATTCTGAGGAGGCGCGGCGCAAGCTGGCTCACAGCGGGGCCGCGTGGACCGAGGAGGACCAGCGGCGCGCGGATGAGCAGTGGGGCTGGATCGGCTCCGAGCTGAAACGGCTGGTGGCGGCCGGCGCCGATCCGGGCTCGCCCGAGGCGCAGGCCGTGGTGCGGCGGCAGCGCGAGCTGCTCGCACAGTTCACCCAGGGCGACCCGGAGATCAGCGCGGGCCTGCGCCAATGGTGGGAGAACTTCTACAAGCTGCCCCAGGAGCAGCGGCCCGTGCAGCCGCCGTTCGGCAAGGAGGAAGGAGCGTTTCTGGCAGAGGCGTCGAAGATCGCCGATGAGCGCAGCGAGCAGATAGGCGGCGCCTGATAGTCTGCCCGCTCGTGGGAGGTCGCACCGTCTGTGTGCGGCCTCCCATTGTGTCGCTTGCCGCCGCGCGCTGGTGACACGATCATGCTCGATACCCCTCATCCGCGCCGCCATGTTCGCCTGCCGGATCGCCCGCGGTTCACGACGTCGAACGGATACGGGAACTGGCCAGATGCCCAGCCGCAACCCGCCGATTGGACGGTGCCGCGAAGCCGACCCGCGGATATGCTTCTTCCTGTAGCGAGTGACAGATGCGCGAGAGCGGATGCCCATCGAGAGTATATGCCGCCTGCGCGCGGCGCATGTGCGCCAGGCGCGCTGGGACCGGTCACCCATAACGGTGTACAGTGTGTACAGTAGGAACATGCGCCAGCAGCACAGAGCGTGAGGAGACGCACATGAGCAACTTCAGCGATGTCGAGGTGGCCTATCTGCGCAGCCAGCGGCTGGGCCGCATCGCGACGGTCGGACCAGACAATCAGCCGCATGTCGTGCCAGTCGGGTTCCACTACAACGCGGACCTGGACACGATCGACGTCGGCGGCCACGGCTTCGTCGGCCGCAAGAAGTACCGCGACGTACGGCGCAACCCGCGCGTTGCCTTTGTGGTCGACGACCTGGCATCGGTCACACCGTGGGCCCCGCGGGGCATCGAGATACGCGGCGAGGCTGAGGTGCTGGAGACTGGAGGCCAGACCATCAATCCCAACTTCGATTCCGAGATGTTCCGCATCCACCCCAGGCGCATCATCAGCTGGGGGCTGGAGGGCGATGCCTTCTCCGCCAAGGCCCGGTCCGTCGGCTAGCTCCACGCCGCGGCAGTGGGGAGAGGGCTAAATATCCGGCGCCTTCAGGCCGTGCATGCCCAATGAGTAGGCGATCTCGCCGCCATGGTGCAGGTCGTGCTCCATCAC
>CAYQFU010000218.1:0-8843 GCA_964416775.1 uncultured Ktedonobacterales bacterium | reverse complement strand
GGTACTGCGCATATGCAACGCCCACCGTGAGTGGGTCCTCAACAACTTCATCTCTCACTGGTAGTGTGGTGCCTTAGCGGCACCTGATGTTGCGTCAGACAGAGCCGATTCACTGGCTGCCAGTTTCACCTTCCTGCACTTTGCTGTATGGACCTCACCAACGCTTCGGCGATCGTCAGGAATTCGCCGCACTCGCCGAGATCACGTACAGCTGGCCGCCGGCTGAGGAGCCGCCGTAGGCGCTCGCCGGGACCGGGGTGGCGTGCGCCTCGATCCACTGGATGAGCTGGCCGTTGCCCGAGTCACCACCTGGGCCGCCGAAGCCGCCACTGGAAAGCAGGAAGTACTTGACCTGCCCCTGGCGGATCAGCGTCTGGAGCTGGCTGAGCGTAAGGATCTGGTCCGAGCCGGAGAAGCCGCCGAGCGCCATCACAGGCTTACCGGTCGCAATGATGTAGGGCTCGGCGGTGTGCGTGCTGTCTGTTGCGAAGAGATACTTGGCCGAGCCCTGATGCGCTTCCAGGTAGGCGAGCAACTGGCTATCTACTTGCGACCCGTCCCCGTTGGCGCCCTTGCCAGACGCGAACCCAGGCCCACCCGCTGCGGAGAACCCACCGCCTGGCACGCCGCCGGGGAAGTTGCGGCTCGACGGGCCAGCGAAGCTCTCGAACCCCTCGGGTGGGAAGCCTTCGGGAGCCTTCGACCCGCCGCTGACGGCGCCCGAAGGGATCCTGCCGCTGAAGGCCAGGCCTGCGGACGGGCCCGCCGATGGCAGCGTCCCTCCGCCGCCATTGACGAGCGAGATGCCGGTCCACATCACCGGGCCAACCAGCAGGACCGCCATGCCGAGCGCGGTGGCGACCAGCGGGGCATACGCCCAGCGAGGCAACCGCACATGCGGGCGCGCCTGGGGGAGCGGTGGATCGAATTCCACGTCGCCATCAATACTATCAACGCCATCCGCGGTGCTGATGTCGCTCGATGCGAGTGGTGCGGGGACCGTTGCGTCGAGATGGTCCGCCGCCAGCTTCACTATGAGCAGATACCAGAGGAGCACCGCGGCCACGATCAACGAGCCGCCCACGATGAGCGGCGTCATCCAGGTATTCCAGCCGGAGTAGTCGGTCAGAATCACGGCCTGCGTGAGCGCGGTGACGACGAAGGCCGCCGGCAGCAGCCAGCTGCGCCAGCCAGATGAGCGATCCGCGTAGTAGTCGCGCCACAGCAGCACGATGCCGATGCCAGCCAGCGCGGCGATGCTGGGCGCCAACATCGAGAGGTAGTAGTGGTGGAAGAACCCCGCCACACTGAAGAACGCGGCCATAGTCAGCATCCACAGGCCCCAGAGAACGAGGGCAGATTGCCGCGGCGTCAGGTGGGCAGCACGGCGCGCCGTGGCCGAATCGCGCCACGCCCGCACGCTGCCGGGCAGCGCCCGCAGGAAGCCGCCCGGGCGGAAGCCCCAGCCGGTCGCAAGCATGCCGATGAGACCTAGCGCCAACAGCCAGCTCGCCTGGCCGCCCAGCTGCGCGTTGAGCAGGCGGAAGACCCCGACCGCTCCGTTCTCACCGGAGCTGCCCACTCCGCCGCGAACGGTGGTCGCGACGGACGCCGTGGCCTTTGAGACCTGCGCTGGGATGCCGAAGAGGTGGCCGAGGAGTCGTTGGATGCCGTTGTAGCCAAGGGCGAGGGCGAGCTCGGAGTTGCTGCCGCTGGAGGCGACGTACGGGCGGGCGGAGGCCGGCGTGAGGTCCACCGCCAGCACCCAGCTCAGCGAGACGGCGAGCAGCGCCGCGCCCGCGACGGCCAGGTGCCAGAGGCGCTTCCACCAGCCCAGCGGCGCGCCGAGCAGATAGACCGCCGCGAGTGCCGGGACCACGAGATAGGCCTCGAGCATCTTGATGTTGAAGCCCAGCCCGACGAGGACGGCACACAGCAGAAGCCAACGCAGGCTGCCGCGCTCGACGGCGCGACTCACCGCGTACGCGGCGAGTAGGACGGTCAGCACCAGCAGGCTATCGATGGTGTTATTGCGGTTGGTGACGACGCTGATGGGCGTGATGGCGAGGAAGAGTGCAGCAAGCAGTCCGGCGGCCGTGCCGAAGAGGCGGCGGACGAGCACGTAGAGCACGCCGACCGAGGCGATACCGGCCAGCGCCTCTGGCAGCAGGATACTGAAGCCGCTGTAGCCGAGGAGCTTGGCGCTCGCCGTCTGGATCCAGAAGCCGAGCGGCGGCTTATCTACGGTGACGAAGCCGCCGGGGTCGAAGGAGACGAAGAAGAAGTTGTGCCAGCTCTGCAGCATGCTGCGGATGGCCGCGGCGTAGTAGAGATTGGCGTAGCCTTCTTGCTGCAACTGGTAGAAGTTGGCGAACGCCGCCAGCAGCAGGATGAGGGCGAGGGCCCACCGGCGGGGCACGTTCACGACGGCGCGCAGACGGTCGAGCGCCGACGGCCGCGCTGGCATGGCGCTGCTGTCCAGATGATCGGGTGGGGAGGCAATGTCGCTGATCATGGATGATTCTCCTTAGTCTGGCTGCTGGGCGTGTCAGTGAGCCGATACACGCAGCGGGGGATAGGTGCGCTGGCGCCAGCGCCACGCATTGACGGCGAGAGCGCCCAGGGCCCGCACGATGACCCGAGGATTGGCGCCCGTGGCCCGACCTGCCCGGCGTGGCAGGTGACGCACGCCGACCTGCGCATAAGTGGCCCCAGTGCGCCGCAGCGTATAGACGAGCTCCGCGTTGATCAGCGCGCTGCTCGTCGCCGGCGGATAGGCGTGCAGGAACTGAGTGTGGAAGAGCTTGAAGGCGCAGTCGAGATCGCGCACGCGCACACCCAGGGCGAGGTAGACCAACACTTTCCAGCCCCAGGCGTTCACCAGGCGCAGCCGGGAGTCCTGGCGGTGGATGCGATAGCCCAGCACTGCGTCCACCCGGTCGATCTGGAGCAGCAGGGGCGCCAGGTCCTCGATGGTGAATTGGCCATCGGCATCCATGAACATGGTGAGGTCTCTGGTCGCGGCGGCAAAGCCACTCTTGAGGGCGCCCCCATACCCCTGGTTGGTGGCGTGGGTGACGAGGCGAACGCGCGGGTCGCGCGCGCTATAGGCGGCGACGAGCTCGCCCGTACGGTCCACACTCCCGTCATCGACGACGACCACTTCGAAGTCCGCACCCCATGCGTCGAGCGTGCCGACCACTTCGGCGACCGTCTCCAGGATCACCTGCTCCTCGTTGTAGGCAGGCAGGACGATGGACAGGCTGTGGTGCGCCAGCACCTCACACAGGACGGCCCGCTTATTCTCATCTCGTCTCCACAGCTGCCGCGCCTGGAGTGGTGATGGCCCGGGGGCGGGGGCGGGGGCGGGGGCGGGCGGGAGTGTGGCTGCGGCGCTGGCTGGCGCACGCTGCGCGAAGACCCAGAGGCGCATTGCCAGGTACGAGAGCAGTACCGAGCCGGCGATGGCACCGAACTTGGCCGCGTTGGCCCAGAGCTGGGTGGGGCCGAACACGGGTAGCAGCGCCCTGCTCAGCAGCCAGAGCAAGGCATCGTTCAGCGCGATACCGCCGAGCGTGGTGGCGATGAAACGGCCTACCTCCTCAGCGGTGCGGGGATCGCGCCGGCCAAACGTCCACCGCCGGTTGAGCGCGAAGCTGTTGATGGCGCCGAGGGCGTAGGCGACGGCATTGGCGAGCAACAGGGTAGGAGTCGTGCGCAGGTCGAAGAGCCAGACCAGGAGGTTGAGCGCCAGCACGTCGATGGCGGTATTGAGGACCCCCACGAGACTGAACCGCAACAGTTGCCGCAGGGTGGTCCACAGCGAGAGGGGGGCGGCATTCGCAGCGCCGGGAGAGATCGTGGAAGTGGTGGATGTGGCGGAATAGGGGGATGCCGCCAACGAGGTAAGGACATGCGGTGGTGTGACTGTGCTCATCATGCGCCCTTCGTGGTGATTGACCGTGGCCCACGTGCCGCGGTCATCGGGCTCCCAGCCCTACACACCCACGATAGCGGGACCAATTGAAGGTTCGAGGGGGGTTCGCTGAAGCGACACTGAATGCACGCCGGGCGGCGGTCTGGGGCTTACCCCCCTATCTCAGGCGCTCTTCGAGAGTCATGCCTCTGCGCTACCAGCCCTGGCAACCCCTACATCATGTTTGTCGGGCGGGAATCTATGCTACAGTTAGCCTCGAAAGGCCTGGCGTCGCCGGTCAAAGCATCGTCGTGGCTATCCGTGGTCGCCGTGCTCAGCGCAGATGTGACGCTCAAGGTCTGGTGAGGTTGCTCCGCATGTCCGCGCGCTCCGCTCCACCCAATCGGCCGCCGTTGTGGCTGAGGCTCTCGATACCGGCCGGGAACGCCGTGCAGCTGGCCGGCCTCGTCCTGGGCGCCGCGCTGCTGGCGCTCGACGCGCAACTGCATGCCGCCGCGCCCGCGCGCGTGCTGCTGATGCTGGTCGGCTGTCTGGCCATCTACATTTGCTGCCACGCGCTGGCGCACTGGACCGTTGGGCGGCTGGTCGGCATTCGCTTTCGCGGCTACGGCGTGCGTGGGACCGACCACCCGGAGAACTATCCTCCTGTGCTGCGGCAGCTGATGCAGATCCTCCCTACCTTCACGGCGATGACCCAGCGGGAGAGCATGCGGCAGAGTCCACCGCCCGCCAGAGCGGCGATGCTCGCCGCGGGTGAGACCTCCACGGCCGTCTGCTCGACTCTCGCCGCGTGGTATGCCTGGTCGGCGGGCATACCGGGAGGATTTGCGCTCTTCTTCTTCGCGGTCGTGTTCAACCTGGTGTCCACGGTTGTGACCGCCATCGTGCCGCGCGGCGACTACGCCAAGGCGTGGCGCGCGCTCCATACTCCCGCCGTCGCGAGCACGGCCGAAAGCCAGCGGGAGCCGAGCCGAGGGTAGCGGGTCCGGACACCACTGCTCGACTCAGGGGGAAGCCGATGCCGGAGAAGCACGACCCGACGCGCCAGTCAGGCGCCAGGCTGCCGGACGAGAGCGAAAGCGTTGCGCGCGAGCGTAGGCTGGCCGCGCTGCGCGAGCTGGCGCAGGATCAGGGCGGAGCGGCACCTGACGCGCCAGCCCAGCTCGCGGCGCCGGCCGCGGGAGCGGCGCGCGCGCCGCGGCGACGTGGACGCTCTATGTGGTGGGTGGCGCTGGCCGTGGTCGTGCTGGGCGCGGGGCTGGTGGCGCTCGTCGTGGCAAAGCGGGCGCCCGCGGGACACCCGCGCGCGCAGCCGGCGGTGACGACCATCGTGCCGCGTGCCGAGCGGATGGGCTGCGTGGAGGACGTAGTGTGGTCGCCGGATGGTGCGAAGGTGGCCGTGCTGGGCTATGACGAGTGCTCGGGCGCCAAGCCTACGGGGCTAATCAACGTCTATGCGGCGGCTACGGGCCAGCTCGTCCAGCAGCTCCATCCCGACGACACGCTGACGCGGATCCATGACCTCGCAAACCGGCTGGCACAGGGTACGAGCGGGACGCCCGCGCCAGGTCAGATCGCGCCGTACATACAGTATCAGGCCATCATGTGGTCGCCTGACGGAACACGCCTGGCCGTTCCGTTTTTTGTGGAGCAGAGCTTCTACGTCCCGCGAACGCCCTATCTGCCGAACGATGGAGGTACCGGCACGCCATCCACCCCGACGATCGCTGGTGTGCTGCTCTCCGACGTGGCGGGGACCAATCCGCACGTCATGCTCGCGCCCTATCAGCAGAGCGATGCCCGGCTGGAGTGGAACCTCACGAGCGATCAGCTCATCACGCCCGCGCTGACACTGCCGCCCGCGCTGGGCTATCGCTGGGGGGAGCAAGGCGCGCTGGTGCCGCAGACGCCGCTGGGGGGCGCTAATGCACCAACCACCGCGCCCATCGGGCCAATAGGTGCTCCTAGCGGTGGCCAGACCTTCACGGTCTGGCAGCCTGGGCAGGCGGTTCCAGGTATGACGAGGGGAAGCACTGGGCTGGCGGCCGTGCCGAACCTGTACGTGTGGTTCTCGTCGTTCGGCGCCTGGTCCCCGGACGGCCAGTATCTCGTCACGCCCGCCTACGCGGTGGGCCAGGTCAGTGTGGCAGGGCATCCGGCAGCGGATGCGCAGGCCGCGGCGGCGGCCGGGTTCGCGCGGACGCCCACCTTGCCGGCGCGGGACGCGGCGCTGAGCCAACTCTACAGCGCGATGGTGCCGGACGCGAACAGAGAGCCGCCGTCGGGGCAGTTCGTCGCATGGCGGCCGGATGGGCGTGTGCTGGCGGCAACCGAAGAGCCGCTGTTCAGCGAAAGCCGGGCGACGTTTGTGGACGCCAACACGACGGTCGTGCTGTACGACACGGGATCTGGCCGCGAGGTGGGCACGCTGACGGCGCGGTCGCATCTCGCCTCGGCGCTGACCAGCGCGCGGAGCACGCAGTACGTCTGGCTGAGCTGGTCACCCGATGGGAAACAGCTGTTGTTGCTGGACGATGCCATCGGCACGCTCACGATCTGGGGCCCAGGGAACTTGCCACGTTGATGCGGGTGGGCGGTGGATGGGCGGAGAGGGGCGAAGCGGGTGGGCAAATGGGCATGTGCGCGGTCCGGGCGGGTACATATCCAGGCGGGCGCATATCCAGGCGCCCCTACGGATGGGCGGGCGTGTGGCGAGGCGTCCGCACGACGGGCGGCATGGAGCGGGCGGATGGAGGGCGGGCGGTTAGGCCTGGCCGAGGGGATGTTTGGTGGGGGCGCCGGCCGCGCGCGGGTAGAGGGGCAGGCTCGGCCGGTCCTGGTGGACGACGACGAGCACGCGGCCGTCCTCCAGGCCGGGCACGGTGACGGGCAACGGCTCGTCCATGTGGCCGCCGAGCAGAGTGGCCGCGGAGCGGCCCTGGGCGAGCTCGGCGGCGATGTCGCCCTTCTTGGGCGCGACGGTCAGGCCTCCTTCGCGGGCGAAGGGCTGGCAGTACTCCAGCAGCGTGGGCAGCGGAGCCAGCGCCCGCGCCGTGACGAGATCGTAGCGGTCGCGCTCGTTGCGGTCGTGCGCCAGCACCTCGGCGCGCCCGCTGAGCGGGCGCGCGTTGGTGAGCCGGAGCGCGCTGGCCACGTGCTCGAGAAAGCGCACCTTCTTGCCGGTGGCTTCGATCGCCGTGACGCGCCACTCTGGGAAGACGACGGCCAGCGCCAGCCCGGGGAATCCCGCCCCCGAGCCGACGTCCAGCACGCGCGCCTTGCCCTCACGCAGCTCCGCGGGTACGGCCAACACCGCGCTCAAAGAGTCCAGAAAGTGGCGGGTCAGCACCTCGTGCGGGTCCGTGATGGCGGTGAGGTTGAAGCGCTCGTTCCATTCGAGCAGCAGCTCACGATAGCGGGCGAAGGCGGCCAACTGCTCGGGGGACAGCGTGAGCCCAAGAGCGGCGGCACCCTCGGCCAGCACGGAGAGATCGTCGGTCGAGGCCGAGGTTGGGGCTGATTGGGACACGGGGACGCTCCTCACCACACGATACGGCTGCCCGTCAGCTTACGTGCTTGCGCTTGCTGTTGAGATAGTCGATCAGAATGTACTCGCCGAGGTCTTCGGGGCTGACGAAGAAGGCCCGCCCCTTGTTGATGCCCGCCATCTGGTTGACGAAGTGCTTGAGCACTGGCTCGTCCCAGAGCATGAAGACGTTGATGACGACGCCTTCGCGCGTGGCGCGCTGCACCTCGCGCAGCGTCTGGAAGAGGGCTTCTTCCGGTGGGGGCCAATCGAAGAGCCAGCGTCCGCCTTCATGCCAGACGGTGGGGCCGCCGTCGGTGATCATGATGATCTGCTTGTTCTGGGCATGGGTGCGGGCCAGCAGCTCGCGCGCGACCATCATCCCGTGCACCATATTGGTGCCCTGCTCATGGTCCAGCCGGGTGATGTCCAGCAGCTCCTCCGCCTTGTAGGCGCGCGCCATGCGCCCGAAACCGACCAGGGCGAGAGTGTCCCGCGGGAACTGGCCGCGGATCAGACTTTCCAGCGCGATGGCGACCTTCTTGGCCGGGAGCCAGAGGTCGTTCATGATCATGCTCCAGCTCATATCGAGCATGAGCACGGTCGCGGAGGAGGTCACGTGCTCGGCGCGATAGACCTGGAAGTCGTCGCGGTCGAGGCGGACGGGAGTGCCAGGGCCTTCGCGGCGCAGGCCATTCATGACCGTTTCGCCGAGATTGAGGTGGAACGGGTCGCCGAAGGTGTACGGCTTGGTCTCGTCCATACGCTCGCCGCCGGTCCCACGCTGGGGCAACGGGTGGCGCCCAAAGCGGTCGCGCTGGAGCTTGGAGAAGATGTCTTCGAGGGCGCGCTGGCCGATGCGCCGGATGCCGCGAGAGGTGAGCTCCATGCGCTCGCCGTTGTGCCGGACGAAGCCTTCCTCTTCGAGCTGCTTGAGCATGTCTTGCAGCTGCTGGAGGGCGGCGGCTTCCTCATCGCCGACGAGGTCGCGCACTTGCTCGGGATCGATGCCTTCCAGGCTGCCCGCACGGCGGGCGTCGGCGAGCTGGCGATCCAGCTCGTCCATCTCCTGCAGCACGCCCATCAGGTGCATCGCTTCGGCGAGCGAGAGCGGCTGGTCGCCGGTGAGCGGCGTGCGCGGGCGCATCTCGTCGAGGGGCGCGATGTTGTCCAGGTTCATGGCCAGCTCGGCCAGATCGACGCGCAGCCGGTCGTCGCCGATGAGCTGGTCGATCATGTCGCTCAGCTGCTCGCGCTGCTCGGCGCTCATGTTCTCCATGATGGCCTGCATCTGCGCCATGCTGCGCTGCATCTGCTCGATCAGGTCGTCGAGTGAGTTGACGCCGGGGAAGAAATCGCCGTACTTCTGCATGAAGCTGT
>CAYQFU010000217.1:0-8866 GCA_964416775.1 uncultured Ktedonobacterales bacterium | reverse complement strand
CGCCAGCCGCGTGTGCTGACGCTCAAGCAAATCCTGCAGCATTACATCGCCTATCGCGAGATTGTCATCACGCGCCGCACGCGCTTCGATCTTGCCAAGGCCGAGGCCCGGCGCCACATCCTTGAGGGCCTCACCATCGCCCTTGATCACCTCGACGAGGTGATCGACACCATCCGCCGCTCGCAAAACCGCGACACCGCGAGCAACAACCTCCGCGCGAAGTTCAAGCTGTCCGAAGAGCAGGCCAAGGCCGTTCTCGATATGCAGCTCGGTCGCCTGGCCGCACTCGAGCGGCGCAAGATCCAGGAAGAGCTGGCCGAGGTGAAGACCACCATCGTCCACCTGCAGCGAATTCTGGCAAATATCGGCGAGGTGCGTGCGCTCATCAAGGCGGACCTTGCCGAGCTGCGCGACAAGTACGGCGATCCCCGCCGCACCGAGATACAGGAAGACGAGGCGGGTGAATTCACCGAGGAAGACCTCATCCCCAACGACGAGGTGGTCGTCACCCTTACCCAGAACGGCTATATCAAGCGCATGCCCACGTCCGCCTATCGCGCTCAGCGCCGCGGCGGCAAAGGCTCGCGGGGCATCGCCACGCACGAAGATGATGCGGTGAGCCAGATTCTGGTGGCGCACGCGCACGACTCCTTGCTGTTCTTTACCAATCGTGGCCGGGTGTTCCAGCTCAAGGCCTATGGCCTCCCCGACGTCGGCCGCCAGGCGAAGGGCGAGCACATTCGCAACCTGATCAACATTGACCAGGGCGAGTTGGTCACGGCGGTCGTCTGCGTGCCCAAGTTCGTCGCACGCGACTATATGATCATGGCAACCAAGCGCGGCGAGGTCAAGAAGACCAGCCTCGATGAGTTCGCGGTCGTGCGCAGCCTCGGTCTCATCGCCATGGATCTCGAAGATGGTGACGAGCTGATCGGCGCCCGCCTGCTCGATACGAATGGACAAGTCCTCCTCATCACCGAGCGCGGCCAAGCCATCCGCTTCGAGGTCCAGGAACTGCGCTCCGCCTCCCGCACGAGCGGCGGCGTCCGCGGCATTCGTCTCGACCAAAACGACAACGTCGTCGCCCTGTGCGCCGTCGTGCCCGAGTCTGAGCTGCTCGTGGTCACCACCCGCGGCTATGGCAAGCGCACTCCGATGTCCGAGTACCCCACCCACGGTCGCGGGGGCGGCGGCGTGATTACCGCTCGCCTGACCGACAAGACTGGCTCCATCGCTTCGGCGCGCATCCTCACGGAGACCGACCGCGATCTGATGCTCATCTCGGCTGATGGCACCGTCATCCGGACCGACTGGAAGTCGGTGGCGCAGTGCGGGCGTCCCACGCAGGGCGTACGCCTCATGAACACCGCCAACGGCGACCGCGTCGTCGCCACGGCCACCATGCTCGGCGACGACGATGACGATGTCCCCGATGTGCTGCTGCCCGCCGCGGAGGACGATGAGGACGAGTAGTCAGAGATGCACCTCCCGGTTCCGGGAGCCAGCACGACGACAGGGAGCGACCGGAAACCGGTCGCTCCCTGTTTTGATGATTCCCATCGGACACGGATGATGATGACATACTCCCGGCGCAGCAGTGTCCAATGGACGCCCGCCTACTACAGGCTCACCAGAGGCACAGCAGTGCCACCGCCAACGCGATCGGACCAGTCCACGCTATCCTGCGTGCTCTGGGCTGCCTGTAAGCAGCTGTTCGACCTCCTTCAGCTCCTCAGGTGTCAGCCGCCATTCCGCCGCCCTGACGTTGGCTTCCACCTGTTCCGGCCGCGTGGCCCCCGTGATCACCGTGCTCACCGCCGGTTGCGCCGCCAGCCACGCCACCGCCAGTTCCCCTACGCTGTGTCCCCGTGCGCGCGCCCACTCGTCCAACCGCTGCACGAGCCGTAACGCTTCTGGCTTGAGCCGACGCTCGAACCGTGGATTGTTGTAGCCGCGTGTCCCAAGCGGCGGCGGCTCACCCGGCTTGTATTTCCCAGTCAACACGCCGGCCGCCAGTGGAAAGTACGGAATCATCCCCACGCCCAGCGCCTGACAGCAAGGCACCAGCTCACGTTCCACCTCGCGCTGGAGCAGGTTGTACTCTGGTTGCACAGACACAAATTGCGCCAGATGCTCCCGCTCGCTGATCCAGCGAGCGTGCGTCAATTGCCATGCCGCGTAGTTCGAGCAGCCAATGTAGCGCACCTTGCCCGACCGCACCAGGTCATCCAGGGCGCCCAGCGTCTCATCGAGCGGCGTTTCTGGATCGAACCAGTGTATCTGGTACAGGTCGATGTAGTCGGTCCCAAGCCGGCGCAGACTCGCTTCGCATCCCTCGATCACCCGTTTGCGCGAAGCCCCCACGTCGTTTGGACTGTCTCCCATCCGGCTGCCCACCTTCGTCGCGATCAGGGCGCGCTCGCGCCGGCCCTGCAAGGCCCGTCCAACCGCCTCCTCGGATGTCCCATTGGTGTAGACATCGGCCGTATCGATCAAGTTCACGCCCAGTTCCAGCGCCCGCTCGACGATCCGCCGCGATTGCTCCTCACCGACCGGCGTTCCCAGCTGATTGCCGCCCAAGCCAACGACCGAGACACGCAGTCCTGATTGCCCAAGATGACGATACTCCAAGAGTCATCTCCTCTCGCTCACTAGAAAGCACGTACCACAGTACCCTCCTCTCACATTGTGACCCATGGGGACCACCCCCCACACCACACGCGTCGAGCGGCCCTCCCCGACCGTGTCGAGAATGGCCGCTCACTCAGAGTGCACGACAGATTCAGGGAGCCGTGCCCCCTCCGCTCTATGGGTGCCCAGGCGTGCCGGTCGGCTTCGCGCCCGGCGTGCCCTCCGGCTTGCCGCTGCCCTGACCGTTGCCCTGACCGCCCCCCGTGCCGCTTCCTGTGCCTGCCCCTGTGCCTGCGGCCCCCGGCCTGTGCGGCACATTACAGTTGCCGGCGAGCTGCTGCAACGGCGTTGTCTGTGCATCCCGCATGATCGTGGCGACGAGCGCCATCGTCGCCCCTGGTGCTGCCTGCGTCGGCGCTACAAACGACGGCTTACCAGCGTCCCCCGGCCTCCCTGGCGTCGCGGTCGGCAGTGGCGAGGTGAGACACGCCGTGCTGCCTCCATGCCGCTCGATCGTCGCCGCGATGTCCAGCACCTGCTGGATCTCACCGAAACCGAACGCGTGACCATCGCTGCCTGCGAACAGCGTGCAAATCTCATCCTGCGCCGAGCGTTTGTCTCCCGCGAACATGGGGCTGTACACCGCCGCCAGCCGCTGCGCATCGCCGTTGTGGTTGGCGCATGCCTGCTCCCGTGCCGCGGCACCGGCTGTCGCGTTCGCCTTCGCCGTGTGTGTCGCCGATGCTGCCGGCGTGTCCGTCGTGTGACTGGGCAGGTGTCCGGCTCCCGCTGTCGCCGCCACGGCAGCGGCACCTCCTCCCACAACCACCACCCCTGCCACCGCGACCGCCACGGCGTGCGCCTTCACTGCCGTCAACAAGGACCCTAGCGTCGATCCTGCGCTCATTTCCGTCCTCCGTGCGCGCTGCCTTGGTGAGCGCGCGTCGATATGTTCTGCCTCACACTATGGGCCCGCGCCAGGTCACTGGCATCGCCGTCTTCCCGTGTGTGCCCCATGGGTGGAGTCTCCGCGGAGCGATGCTGCGGTGCGCGAGCCACTCGCACCGAACAACGAGCCCAGCTCATGTTTGTTAGGCCACTGGTTGGGCTCTAGCCCAAAAGGCCACCCCTTCAGCGCGACGCCTCCATGCCGTGGCCCGTACCTCTGCTCGCCGGATCACATTCCCGGTGTCCCCACCCCTTGGTAGACGTCGGCGACTCAGCCAACTTCACGCCTCACGCTCGGCACAGCACTTGCTTCCCCGGCCCACTGAATGTACGCAGGCTGCGCCCCAGGGGCTGGAGGCAACGATGAATTCGACTGGTGATCGCGCCCAGGAGCCCGGAGAGACCTCCGCCGCGACGCTCACGTCCAGCGACTCCGCTAATCCGCCCGCGCCAGCGCCGCGCACCGCGATTGCCTTCCTGCCAGAGCCACCTGCTCGCGAAGAGGCTGGAGCCGACGTGGTTGGCCCGGGCCCGCAGCCATCCTGGTGGTCGCTCATCATCGCTGTGGGCGCCGCGCTCGCGTTCTTTGCGATCGCCCTGTTCTCCTTCGACTGGGGCGACGCCGCCCAGCACGGGGCTGGGCTGGCTACCGTCATGGGCGTCCTCTGCCTCCTCACCGGCCTGCTCTATCTCCTTGCTGGCGCTCGACCACACTGGCTGACCTGGCTCGTCGTCGGCGCCCTCTTCGCCCTTCTTGGGCTGTATGAGCTGCCGGCCGCCGTCGTTCCGCTTCACCTCTTGCAGGCCAGCGAGGCCGTCACGGCGGGTCGCTTCGACCAGGCGTACACCGAGTGGCGCCTCGCCGGCGTTCCTCCCTGCGATCCGCGAGTAACCGGCGCGCTGCTCGGCTGGGCGGGCACCGACCAGCGCCACTCCCACTACGGCGATGCCATCGAGCGCCTGCGCACGCTCGAGCGCGACTGCCCCCAGTCCCAATCCGCCGAGGCCGCCCGCTCGCAGATCGGCCGCACTGAGCTTGCGTGGGGAGAGCAGCTGCTCAGCACGGGCGACTATGCGGGTGCCATCACCGTGCTGGCCGCCGTCCAACGCGACTACGCCGCCACTCCGCTCGCGCCCGCGGCTCGCCTCGACTCCGCCGCCGCATACGCCGCCTGGGCCGACACCGAGGAGCACGCGGGACGCTATGCTTCCGCGCTCGCCAAGTACCAAACCATCCTCGGCACGTATCCCGACAGTCCGTACGCCGTGGCAGCGCGCACGGGAGCGGCCCAGACGCTGTTCGACTGGGGCCAATGGGACACCCACAACGCTCGCTACGACGAGGCGGTCCTACATTACCACCAGCTGGTCGACCTCTATCCTGGCACGCCCCAGGCGGACCAGGCCGCGGCCCTGCTCGTCGCCCCTCAGATGGTTGTCGGCCGCCTGATGCACGCCGACGGCTCAGCCGCGAGCGGCGTCGGCATCCGGCTCTCCAGCGAATGGCAATTTGGCGGAGGCAGCTACACGACCGCCGGCACCCAGTTTAGCGCGACAACCGACGCCACAGGCATCTTCACCCTGAGCGCGGTTCCACCCGGCAGCTATCTCCTGGAATGGGTCGGTCCCAACGGCCGGTATACGACCTTCGTGGACGAAACAGGACAGCCCATCGAGATCCTTACTGTTCCCCGCCTGCACACTCTGTCGGTGGGCAATGTCGACATTACCCCCACCAACCCTCAGTCACCATAATGTGCTTACAACTCGCGGCCCTCCAACCCGGCTACTTGCGCTTGTGGCGCTCGTGTGCTATCCTCTATGTACCGCTGGGCAACCATCGCCGCGGCGGGACGAGTATCACAGATCCGCCTGCGCTGGCGGGTCTGCCAGCTGGTCCACAATGTACGAAGTGGATCCCTCGGTTCCGGCCAGGGCAGTGGTGCCTTCGGCCGACGAAAAGAGCACAGTGTGGCGAGTGACTGGCACATATTGTGCTTCTCGGATTGATAGCACAGGGGCGCCTGCGCAAGCAGGCAACCAACTTGCGGGCACTCAGTCCGCTGCGCTTTCCAACTCGAATGCATGACCTAGCGCGACCGGGCAAACTGAAGGGCTGGTTTACCTCGACTGTGTCCGTTGAGTGAACTCAGCCCTTTTGCGTTTCCCGCGTCACTTCGCCGGCCTGGCAGAGGCAGGCGTCCGCCCATAGGCGACCGTGATCTTGCGCCATGGGCCCACGTACGACCCTTTCTGCCGAGCGCCGCGTGTTGGCCACGCGAACGCGTGCGACACAGCGGGTGCCCGGTTCGTTGCGGCCCCACAGGTGGGGCTGGGATTCTCCGCGGCGTGTGAACGTCTGGCCGCCCTTCGGTGGCACACACACGCAAGTCTCTCGCCTGCGACTCGGAACGACTGTAGGGTCGCACCTCGGAGAACAGCCAGCTCCTTGTCCACCTGCGCGCCCAATCTCGCGTTGTCGGCAGATGTCTGACGGTACCACCGAGCGGCAGTTTCCTTGATCACTGACTCTTGCCCAACTCTGGAGTCGTGTCAGCGTATTCGTTTTAGGAAGTGTGCACACCTGAGGGAGCACGCCCGCAGTCGTCGAGGGACGTGGCGGATGGGTGGCGCCGCGTTCCAGCCGTGTCTCACTGTGTTGCGTACAGGATCGTCCCAACCTATGGGGGCACGGTCAGGAAGAGAGGGTAGGGCATGGACCTGGTCAAGCGGCTTGAGGAGTATCGAGATCGCGAACGGAGCCTGTCGTGGGAGGGCACGTTCGCCCAGTACTTCGAGATCGCGACGCGCCAACCCGCCGTCGCGCAACTCTCGCACGAGCGCATCTACAACATGATCATGGCCGCCGGCACAGAAACCAACCGGCTTGGCGATCCGCGCTACAAGTTCTTCTCCAATGACATCTTCGGGCTGGAGAAGCCCCTGCAACAGATCGTCGAGTACTTCCATTCCGCCGCGCAGCGGCTGGAAGTGCGCAAGCGCATCCTCTTGCTCATGGGCCCCGTCGGTGGCGGCAAGTCCACCATCGTCTACCTCCTCAAGCGCGGCCTCGAGGTGTACTCGCGCGGCGACGAAGGCGCTGCCTACGCCATCAAAGAGTGCCCCATGAACGAGGAGCCGCTCCATCTCATCCCCCTCGAGCTCCGGCCCGACGTGGAAAAGGAGTTTGGCCTCTATATCGAGGGCGAGCTCTGCCCACAGTGCCGTTGGCTGCTCGACAACAAATACGGCGGCAAGATCGAAGACGTGCCAGTGCGCCGCATGGTCTTCAGCGAGAAGCACCGTTCCGGCATCGGCACGTTCACTCCGTCCGACCCCAAGAGCCAGGACATCGCCGAGCTCGTCGGCGGCATTGACCTCTCCACCATCGGCGAGGTCGGCGTCGAAAGCGATCCGCGTGCCTATCGCTTCGACGGCGAGCTCAACATCGCCAACCGGGGCGTCATGGAATTCGTCGAGATGCTCAAGACCGACGAAAAGTTCCTCTATGTCCTGCTCACGCTCTCGCAGGAGCAGAACATCAAGACCGGCCGCTTCGCCATGATCTACGCCGACGAGGTCGTCGTCAGCCACACCAACGAAAACGAGTACAACTCGTTCGTTGGCAATCGCAAGTCCGAAGCACTCCAGGACCGCATCATCCTCGTCAAGGTCCCCTACAACCTCCGCGTCACCGACGAGGTCAAGATCTACGAGAAGCTGCTCCGCCAGAGCGCACTCAAAGATGTCCACATCGCTCCCTACACCCTGCGCGTCGCGAGCATCTTCGCCGTGCTCACCCGTCTCGAGCAATCCAAGAAGGCCGGCATGAGCGTCATGAAGAAGCTCAAGCTCTACGACGGCGAGGATGTCGAGGAATTCAAGCAGAAAGACATCAAGGAGCTGCAGGAGGAGACGGTCCGCGAAGGCATGGACGGCATCTCCCCGCGCTACGTCATCAACCGCCTCTCCAGCGCCCTCGTGCGCGAGCACGTCACCTGCATCAATCCCATTGATGCCTTGCGTGCCCTGCGCGACGGCCTGGAGCAGCACACCAGCATCACGCGCGAGGAGCGCGAGCGCTACCTCAACTTCATCAACGAAGCGCGCAAAGAGTACGACGAGATCGCCAAGAAGGAAGTCCAGCGCGCCTTCGTGTACTCGTTCGAGGAGTCTGCCCACACCCTCCTCAACAACTACCTCGACAACGTCGAGGCGTACTGCAACAAGACGAAGGTCAAGGATCCCATCACCGAAGAGGATATGGACCCTGACGAGCACCTCATGCGGTCGATCGAGGAACAGATTGGCATCACCGACAACGCCAAGAAAGCCTTCCGCGAAGAAATCCTCATCCGCATCTCGTCGCTCGCTCGCCGTGGCCAGACCTTCGAGTACACCAGCCATGAGCGCCTCAAGGAGGCCATCGAGAAAAAGCTCTTCTCCGACCTGCGGGACGTGGTGAAGATCACCACCTCCACCAAGACTCCCGACGCCGAACAGCTCAAGCGCACCAATGAGGTCGTCAGCCGCCTCATCAGCGACCACGGCTACTGCCCCGTCTGCGCCAACGAGCTACTGCGCTACGTCGGCTCCCTGCTCAATCGCTAACCCTGCTGCCCGGGGCGCCCCCACCCTGGCGCCCCCCAGCCCCGCGCTGGGAGAGCCACCATGCCTATCTCTCGCCACGACTGGTCCCTGCATCGCAAGGGCAGCGTAGACCAGGAGCGCCACAAGCAGAAGATACGCGAAGCCATCAAGAAGAACCTCGGCGACATCGTCAGCGAGGAAAGCATCATCCTCTCCGATGGCAAGAAGGTGATCAAGGTCCCCATCCGTTCCCTGGATGAGTATCGCTTCCGCTACGATCCCGGCCGCCAAAATCACGCTGGCCAGGGCGACGGCGACAGCCAGGTCGGCGATGTCATCGCGGCCGACCCCCGGCCCGGCCGCGGCCGTCGCGGCGAGGCCGGCGAAGAGCCAGGCTACGACTACTACGAAGCCGACATCACCCTCGACGAGCTCGCCGGCCTGATCTTCGAGGACCTGGGCCTCCCCTTCCTCGAAGAGAAGAAGCTCGCGGAGATGGAAACCGAATCCGTCCGCTTCACCGATGTGCGCAAGGTCGGCCCCATGGCCAATCTGGACAAGAAGCGCACCATCCTCGAGAACATGAAGCGCAATGCCGCCAAAGGCGACCCCACCTTCAAAGGCCTGAAGAACGACGATCTCCGCTTCAAGGTCTGGGAGCCGACGATCAAGTATCAATCCAACGCCGTGGTCATGG
>CAYQFU010000216.1:0-8894 GCA_964416775.1 uncultured Ktedonobacterales bacterium | reverse complement strand
TGGAGGTCGCACAGCGCGAAGGCGCCACCCCATACGACGTGCAAGGCGTCGAGCTAGGCCACCACGGCCGGGAGTGTTCCTTCGAGGCCATCGTCAAGCACTACGGCCTGAACGGCGATCCCGCTCTCGTGCTGCTCGGCAAGATCGTCAACGGCGCGGACACCGACAACACCCTCTGGCGCCAGCCCGAAGGACCCGGCCTCCAGGCCATCGCCGAGGGTTTCCGCCATCTCGGCTACTCAGACGACCACGAAGTGCTCGCCCACGAATTCATCGTCTATGACGCCCTCTACGCCTACTGCCAGGCCATGGTCCGCCAGGGCATGCCCGACGGCGCGTTCAAGTCCTGACTCGTGCGATCTTCTCCCACCCTACCGCACGCGCGCCTCGCCGACGCTCGGCTGATCGTCGCGGCGCGCGGCCTGCGCTCGTTCGCCTATGGCCTGCTCGCGGTCGTGCTTGCCGTCTGGCTGGCCCGCGGCGGCATCTCCCCGCTCGCCATCGGCAGCATCATCACCGTCTCCCTGGCCGGCGACTTCTGCGCCACCTACGTCATCGGCCTCGCCGCCGACACGTGGGGACGCCGGCGTACACTCATCGTGCTCGCCCTCCTGATGGCCCTCACCGGCGCCATCTTCGGCCTCACCACCGTCTACCCCGTCCTGCTCGTCGCCGCGTTCTTCGGCACCCTCGGCACATCCGCATCCGAGACCGCGCCCTTCCTGCCCATCGAGCAGGCCATGTTGCCCCAGACCTGCCCGCCCGCCGCGCGCACCCGCCTCTTCGCGCGCTACAACCTCGTCGCCTCTTTCGCCGGAGCCCTCGGCGCCCTCGCCGCTGGCCTCCCCGACGCGGCCGCGCGTGCCGGCGTACCGCTGGCGACCGGTTTTCGCCTCGTGTTCGGACTCTACGTCCTTGCCGCCCTGCTGGTGGCCCTCCTCACCGCGCGCCTCTCGCCCATCGTTGAGGCCCGCGCTTCCGTCCGCTCGCCGCATCCTCAGCCTGAGCGCTGGCGCCGCCTCGTGCCACCCCTGGGCCGCTCGCGGTCCATCGTATTTCGTCTCGCCGCCCTCTTCAGCGTAGATGCCCTGGCCGGCGGACTCGTGGTGCAGAGTCTCATGGCGCTCTACTTCCACCTCCGCTTCGGCGCGCCCCTCTCCCTGCTGGCCGCGCTGTTCTTCGGCGCCAACACCCTCGCCGCCCTCTCGTTTCTCGCCGCCGCTCCGCTTGCCCGCCGCATCGGCCTGCTCAACACCATGGTCTTCACCCACCTCCCCTCCAACATCCTGTTGGCCCTCGTCCCCTTCATGCCCACCTTCCCGCTCGCCGCCGCCGTCCTGCTCGTGCGCCAGTGTCTCTCCCAGATGGACGTCCCCACCCGCCAGGCCTACACCATGGCCCTGGTCGCCCCCGAGGAGCGCACTGCCGCCGCCAGCGTCACATCCCTCGCCCGCAGCGCCGGCTCCGCCTCCAGCCCTGTCCTCTCCGGCTTCCTCCTCCAGGGACCCATCCTCGCCCTCGGCCTCCCCTTCATTCTCGCCGGAGCCCTCAAAGCCGCCTACGACCTCTCCCTCTGGGCCGTCTTCCGTCGCATCCGCCCTGTTGACCAGGAACCGTCCCCGGCCACTGCCCATCCCAGCTGACGCCGATTCGCCGTTCCCTCGTTCCAGCCACCGTCCGCGCTCTTCCCGCGCTCCCCTGTGCCCTGCCACCCGCCGCGCCCTGCGGATCGGCCCCGCGATCTGCGTCGCGCGGCTGGTGCGATGACCACTTCCCTCGCCCCCGCGCCTGCGTCCATCCGCCTATCTGCACTCTGCTCTACTTTCCGCATGAGCGGAGGGAGGCTGGGAGAAGGGAGTCCCACCAGCTTGCCGCCTGCTCCCCATCGTGTGCTATCCTCTGCTGAGTGAGGCTGTGAGGCCCGGACCTCCAGCCCCAGGCGATGAGGCTCGCCGGAAACCGCTCCGCCCGTGACCGCGGCGGCGCTGATGGCTTCTACTCCCGACTGATGTTCCGCACTCCAGCGTGCGAGGCGCAGCGGCCGTAGAAGCCTTTTTGTTGCCTCCAATCGCGTAGTCCGTCATGGGAGGGTTCCCGTTCATGCGTAAAGTGGCCCTCGTGCTCGCGGGAGGTTTCTGCGGCACCCTGGCACGCTGCCTCATCTCCGCGCCGCTGCTCGCTCTCACAGCCCCGATCCTGCCCGGCTCACGCACCGGCTTCCCGTACGACATCCTCCTCATCAACCTCTCCGGCGCCCTCGCCATCGGTCTGCTCTACGGCCTTGCCGAGCACATCCGCTCCATCGCGCCCGACGTCCGCCTCGCGCTCGGCACCGGCTTCCTTGGCGCCTATACTACCTTCAGCTCCCTGGCCTACGGTGGCGACCAGTTGCTGGCCAGCGGCGCCTACCTCCAAGGCCTCGTCTATCTCGGCGGCAGCATCGTGCTTGGCATCGCCCTCGCCCGCGCCGGACACCTGCTGGCTGGCCGTGTCGCCACCCCCGCTCGCGCGCTCTGGCGCCAGCGTACCCCTGCTCGCGCCGTCCGCACCATCCGCCGCCATCGCGGCACCCTACCCTTTGGCCGTCCGCTCCAGTTGCGCCGCCTCATCTCCCACAGCGATCCGCATCCCTCCGCGCACGGCCCCGCGCATCAGCGTTCCCACCCCGGCGCCGTCTCCCACGCACACGTGACCCATCCCCACGACCACGTCCATGACCACGACCACGCGCATGCTCACGATCGCCACTCCCCACGTCTTACCCCCAACGTTGCCCATGAGGAGACCCACTAATGCCCGTGGCCACCATCCTCCTCATCGCCTGTGCTGGCGCCCTTGGCGCCCTCGCCCGCTACCTCGTCGTCGAGTGGACCGCTCGCCGGTGGGCCGGCCGCTTTCCCCTTGCCACCTTCCTCATCAACATCACCGGCGCCTTCGCCCTCGGCTTCATCCTCACCGCCGCCGGCCACGCTCCCGCGCTGGCGCCCCTTCGCCTCGTCCTCGGCACTGGCTTCCTCGGTGGCTACACCACCTTCAGCACCCTCAGCTTCGAGACCCACAGCCTCGCCCATCGTGGTCATACCCTCCATGCATGGGCCAACGCCCTCGGCACCCTCGCTGCCGGTCTCCTCGCCGTCGCCGCTGGCATCGCCATCGGCCGCCTGCTCTGACCCGACAGCCACTGCCCTCATTCAGCCTGCGCGCCCGTCCCATCCCTCCCCTCGCTCCCACTGCCTGCCGCCCCGCTCGCCCTCGCGGATTACCCGCGCGATCTGCGTCGCGCGGCTGGTGCGATTACCGCCCCGTTCGCCCTTCACCGCCGCGCCCGCCTGCGTCCTGCCGCCGACTCACCGCTCCGCTCGCCCTCGCCGCCTCGCCCGCGCGATCTGCGTCGCGCGGCTGGTGCGGCTATCGCCTCACGGGTTTGGCAGCATCGAGCTCAGACGACCGCCTGACGGCTGCGCTGCAGGAAGTCGCGTTCGGTGGCATTCGCGGTGCGGGCGATGGCCGCGTCGTACGCCTGCACCGCTTCGGCGTTGCGGCCCAGCCTTCGGAGCAGGTCAGCGCGGATGGCGTGAAACAGGTGGTAGCTGTCGAGGTCGAGGCTGTCGACGAGGGTGAGCGCCGCGGCGGGACCCTCGACCTCGGCCACCGCGACCGCCCGGTTGAGGGCCACCACCGGGCTTGGGCCGAGCGCCATGAGCTGGGTGTACAGCTGCAGGATTTGCCCCCAGTCCGTAGCGGCCGCTGTCGGCGCGTCGCTGTGGACGGCGTTGATCGCCGCCTGGATCTGGTACGGACCGGGCTGGTTGCGCCGGAGGCATTGCCGGACGATAGCCTGGCCCTCGGCGATGAGGCCGCGATCCCAGCACCCGCGGTCCTGGTCGGCCAGCAACACGAGGTCACCCTCCGGGGTGGTGCGGGTGGCCCGACGCGACTCAACGAGCAGCATGAGTGCGAGCAGTCCCATGACCTCCGGTTCGTCGGGCATGAGCTCGGCCAGGAGCCGTCCGAGGCGGATGGCCTCCGTGCAGAGGTGCTCGCGGACCAGCTGGTCGCCCGAGCTCGCGGCGTAGCCCTCGTTGAAGATGAGGTAGATGACGGCCAGCACCGCTCGCAGGCGGCCGGGGAGGTCGGCCGCCTGCGGGACCCGGTAGGGGATCTTCGCGTCGCGGATCTTGCCCTTGGCCCGGACCAGCCGCTGGGCCATGGTCGGCTCGGGAACGAGGAAGGCGTGCGCGATCTCCGCCGTGGTGAGCCCTCCCAGGAGACGGAGCGTCAGGGCGACCCGGACGCCGGTGGCCAGCGCCGGGTGACAGCAGGTGAAGATCAGGCGCAGCCGGTCGTCGCGCACGGCGTCCTCCTCGGCTGGTTCGTCGCGGGCGTGCAGCAGGGCGGCCTGGGCGTGCCGGTCCTCGCGAGACGCCTCGCGGCGGAGGCGGTCGATCGCGCGGTTGCGGGCGGTGGTGATGATCCATCCCGCCGGACTTGGAGGCAATCCAGTGGACGGCCACCGTTGCACCGCCACGGTGAACGCGTCCTGAACCGCGTCTTCGGCAAGGTCGATGTCGCCGACGACGCGGATCAGAACGGCCACCGCGCGACCGTACTCCTCGGTGAACACACGTTCGATTTCCGCAGTAGGCAGGACTGGCACGTCAGATATCAGTCCTCGGCTTCGTCTTGGAATGGCCGCACCTCAATCGGCAGGGTGGTCGCCTGGGCGGCCTTGCGGGCCCACTCGAGCGCGGCGTCGAGATCGGGCGCCTGGATGACCGTGAACCCGCCGATGTGCTCCTTGCCCTCGGCGAACGGGCCGTCGGTCATCAGCACCTCGCCGTCCCGGACCCGCACCACCGTGGCCGTGCTCGGGGGGTGCAGGCCGCCCGCGAAGACCCACGCGCCGGCGGCCTCGAGCTCCTGGCGCCAGGCTGCGACGTCCCGCATGATCGGCTCCAGCACCTCGGGCGGCGGGGGATTGCCGTTGGGCTGATAGACGCTGAGCAGGTATTGCTTCATCTGTGCTCCTCCGTTCGTCATTCGAGATTTCATCCCTTGTCGATGCGCTGCCCTCTGGCGACGACCGATCAGACCTGGATGGTCTTCCCCGCCGTTGGTTCGGCCGGATGGTAGGTCGCGATCACCACGCCGGTGGTCGTCGTCTTGGTGCCAACCAGCTGGAGGACGGCGAACGCGCCACCATCGGGGAAGAGACGGCGGCCCGATCCCAGCACTAGCGGATGGATCAGGAGCACGTATTCGTCGACGACGTTGTGCCGCATCAGCGATTGGACCAGCTCTCCGCTGCCGAGAACCGTGAGATCCTTGTCCGGCTCATCCTTGAGCTTGGCCACGGCCTCCGCGGCGTCGCCCTTGAGGAGGGTTGAGTTGATCCACGGGAGCGGCTCCTGCAGCGTCGTCGACGCGACGTACTTCTGCGTGTTGTTGAGCACCGCCGTGAAGGGGTTGTCGCTTCGGTTGGGCCAGACGGCGTAGAAGTCCTCGTAGGTCCGTCGGCCCAGCAGCAGGGCACCGGTATTGCCCGCGCGTTCTCCGCCCCGCGCCTGCGCTGCCGCGAATGGTTCCATCATCGCGGCGTAGGGCGTCGCCCAGCCGCCATGCTCGAAGCCGCCGCGGCGGTCCTCGTCCGGCCGTCCTGGCGCCTGCATGACTCCGTCGAGCGTCAGATTCGTGAGTACGACGACTTTGCCCATTGAACTGCCTTCCTGCTATCGAGCAGTCGGACGTTGCCCCGAGGCAGCGCTAGTCTGCTCACTTGCTCTTCGCGCTCCATGAGCTGCCCTCGGTGGTGGTTCAGGATGTCTTGACCCTGTGCTGACCCCCGGCACCGTGTCGGCTTCTCACCCTCTATACGAACGGCTTCCGACCAGATCGACATGCGATCCTGCTTGCCGCATCGAATTCCCACGTGCATCGGCTTTGGCCCGCCACCATACTACAACCACCTCACCAGAGTTGGCATAACTCCGTCCCCTCCCCTTCCCACTCTCCACTCGTATCCCCCACATCTGTCTCACGACGAGCAAATGTGGTAGCATGCGGAAGCCATCTCCACTACGAGGAGGCCGCGCATGCCCGCTCTGCCCACGGGGACGGTCACGTTTCTCTTCACCGATATCGAGCGCTCCACTCGCCTCCTCCAGCAGCTTGGCCCACGCTACGCCGAAGCTCTCGGCAGCCACCAGACGCTCCTGCGCGCCGCCTTCTCCTCGCACCACGGCCGCGAGGTAGATACCCAGGGCGATAGCTTCTTCGTCGCCTTCCCGCGCGCTGGTGACGCTCTCGCCGCCGCTGCCGAAGCTCAGCGCGCGCTCGCCGCGCACCCCTGGCCGGACGGTGCCACCCTCCGCGTCCGCATGGGGCTGCACACCGGCGCGCCCCTGGTGGCTGCCGGCAGGTACGTCGGCCTGGACGTCCACCGCGCCGCCCGCATTGCCGCCGCTGGGCACGGCGGCCAGGTGCTCCTCTCCCAGTCCACCCGCGACCTCGCCGAGAGCGACCTGCCGGACGGCGCCACTCTGCGCGACCTCGGCGAGCATCGGCTCAAAGATCTCCAGCGGCCCGAGTGCGTCTACCAGTTGCTCCTTCCTGACCTGCCTGCCGACTTCCCCCCGCTCAACACCCTTGACCGCGCCCGCCACAATCTTCCCGTGCAATTGACCCCGCTCGTCGGCAGAGACGAGGCCGTGCGTGCCGTCGTCGCGTTGCTGGCGCGCCCCGACGTACACCTCGTCACGCTCACCGGTCCCGGCGGCATCGGCAAGACGCGGCTGGCGCTCCAGGTCGCCGCCGAGCTGGTGGACGCCTTCGCCGACGGTGTCTACCTCGTCGCCCTCGGTCCCATCGCCGATGCCACCCTCGTCCCCGGCACCATCGCCCAGACGCTCGGCCTGCGCGAGGCCGGCAGCACCACTTCCGAGGAGAGCCTGAAGAGCTATCTGGCCGGTCGCGACGTGCTCCTCGTTCTCGACAACTTCGAGCAAGTGGTCGGTGCCGGCCCCGGCCTCGTAGCTCTCCTGATCGAGTGCCCCCGCGTCAAGGCCCTCGTGACCAGTCGCATCCCGCTGCATTTGCGCGGCGAGCATGAATTCGCCGTCCCCGCCCTCGCTCTGCCTGCCTCGCGCAACAAGCGAGGCGCCTCGCGGCTGGCGACTCCCCCATCATCGGCGGAGCTGGATGCACTGACCCAGTACGCGGCGGTCGCCCTCTTCATCGAGCGGGCGCAGGCGGTCAAGCGCGACTTCACCGTCACCAATACCAATGGACCGGCGATTGCCGAGATCTGCGCCCGTCTGGACGGACTCCCGCTGGCCATCGAGCTGGCCGCCGCCCGCGTCAAGCTCGTGCCGCCCCAGGCCCTCCTTGCTCGCCTCTCCAGCCGCCTCAAGCTCCTGACCGGTGGCCCCCGTGACCTGCCCGAGCGCCAGCAGACCCTGCGCAACACCATCGCCTGGAGCTACGATCTCCTCACCCCCGCCGAGCAGGTGCTCTTTCGCCGCTTCTCGGTCTTCGCAGGCGGCTCCACCTTGGAAGCGGCCGAGACCATTTGTTCCGCGCCCGAGGGCGCTCCCGCGCTCGCCGTCGATCTCTTCGACGGCCTCGGCTCGCTCGTTGACAAGAGCCTGTTGCGCCAGGAGAGTGAGGGCGCGGACGACGCCGGCGAGCCGCGCTTCCATATGCTGGAGACGATTCGCGAGTTCGCGCTGGAAGAGCTGGCCGCGAGCGCTGAAGACCACGCCCTCCACAGCGCCCACCTCGCCTATTACCTCGCCCTCGCCGAAGAGTCCGAGCCCCATATGCGCAGCGGCGAGGAGCCGCGATGGTTGACCCAATTGGAGCGCGAGCACGACAACTTTCGCGCCGCGCTGGCCTGGGCGCGCGACCGCGGTGACGCCGTCCTCGGCCTCCGTCTGGCCGGTGCGCTCGGTCACTTCTGGACCAAGCGCGGTTATCTGAGCGAAGGCCGAGAATGGCTGACTGCCCTACTGTCGCTGCCAGGTCCGGGACCGACGGTCCCAGCCGGCTCCGTGGACGACGCGGCAGCGGCATTACGCGCCAAAGCGCTGTATCGCGCCGGCGACATGGCGCTCTTACAGGGTGACTACGCGCATGCGACCGAGTGGCTCGAGCAAAGTATCACCCTGGCACGCTCGGCCGGCTGTCTGGATGTCGCCTCGGATGCGCTCAATCGGCTGGGCATCGCGGCGCACCTGCGCGGTCTGGCCGACCATGCTGCCGAGCACTGGAAGGCAAGCCTGGCACTTGCCCGCGAGCTGGGCGACCCCAGGCGTATAGGACCTCCAGTCAACAACCTCGGCGAAGATGCGTACTATCGGGGCGACCTGGACCGTGCCGAGGCGTTGTACGAGGAATCGCTTGCGCTCAGCCGCCAGACAGGCGAGCTTCACGGCATGTCCGTCGGCACTGGCAATCTCGGCAATATCGCCCTGCGGCGTGGCGACGTGGCACGCGCCGTGGCCTATTTTCGCGAGTGCCTTGCGCTGGTCGTGGACAATGGCGACCCCCGCTCGATCGCCGAGTCGCTGGAAGCCGTGGCGAGGGGCGTCGCCGCGGCTGGCGACGCCGAGCGCGCGGCGCGCTTCCTGGGCGCCGCCACCGCCACGCGTGAGGCCATCGGCGCCCCACAGCCGCCCAACGAGCTTGCCGAAACCGAAGCGCTCATTGTCCCCGCCCGCGCCGCCCTTGGCGAAGACGCCTGGGCCGCCGCCTTCGCCGCTGGCCGCGCCCTTCCCCTCGACCAGGCCATCCGCGAAGCCCTGGACGACTCACGCTGACCACGTGCCCATCGGCCTATTCAACCGCTCCCTGAATCCTTTCCGAGGCCCCCTGCCGTACCACCCCCTCGCCCCTGC
>CAYQFU010000215.1:0-9028 GCA_964416775.1 uncultured Ktedonobacterales bacterium | reverse complement strand
GCGATCCGCAAGCGGTCGTCTGGCTTGCCGCGCTCTCGCCAGACGGCGACATACTCGACGAGATCATGTATGCTGCTGGCGGCGCGGTTGGCGGCCTTGACGGCTTCGCATTCATCTACGGCCAGAGGTCTCCATGACGCGGCTGCCACTTGTCTGCCCGCTAGTAGCCTAGCCGACGGCGTCGCTCCCTGTGACGCGCATCACTGCGTTTCCTCCGACACTGCTGTAACCTGATACGGCACGGCTGGTGGTCCGTTGTATACGACGGTGCACTCGCTGTGCGGGTGTTCGTGTGGTGTGATGGTGCGGATTTCGGGAGGGCCGTCATGACTGATGGAGGATGGGGCAACGCACGCTTGCGGCTGATGCTGGCGGTGCTCGCGCTGGTCGTGGCATCTCTGCTCAGCGCCTGCGCGGGCGGCCCCACCGTTGCGGGCAAGCCAGCCGCGACCATCACGCCGCTGGTTCCCGTTCCCCCGTTCCCGACCTCGGCTCCCATGCCGACCGCCACACCCGTTGCCGACCCCTTGGCGGTCTGCACGAGCACCCCCGGCGCGCGCGTCAGCGTGCGATGGACCCATGTTGGCGCACTCGATGGTGGCTGGCAAGCGCTCCCATCCAACCTCGCCCTCAAGCCTCAGCCTGGGGCACTCTCCGTGGACCATCAGCAGAACGCGACGCTGGCCCTCAAGGGGGTCACGCTGTGGGTGGGCCTCGGCGGTCCTGCCGCTGGCGGCACGGGCAATGTCTGCGCGGTCACCGTGAAGATCGTCAGCTATCAGCCGCTCCCAGCGCCCATCCCCAACGTCACGCGCACCTGCTCCGATCTCCCCTGGGCGAATCCGGGCGGCGTCGAGACCGGGGCGGACTGCGGAGCGGTCGGCGGGGTGAACGGACGGGCTGACCTGGCGTTCACCTCGACCGCCACGGGCGCGTCCGCGAGCAGCGCCTTTCATGGCGTGAACGACCCGCAGAGCACGCAACCCGTGCAGGTGCCCGCCAGCGGCAGCCAGCAGGCGAGCGTGTGGGCGCATATCCAGGTTCCCGCCTCCGGCACGTATACCTTCCGCGTCGGCATCTGGCAGGACCGTTCGGGCCCCGTCGTCTTCACGACGCTCACGGCCACCTTTGTCGTGGATGCCAAACGCGAGTGGAGCGGGCAGGCATGCGCGGCTCCTGCGATGCAAGCCCAGATGCCGCCTCCCTCCAACCCGCCGTCCCTCTTCATTTGCCCGGGTGATCCTCCGACGAGGGAGTGATACGCCGCCCGCCCGGCTGCGCGCGAGAAGCCGGCGCATGAGGCGACCAGCTCGCCCCACTCACGCCACCTCCGCCCGCGCTGGAAACACCCGGCTGACCGCCGGCAGGAACAGCCCACATGCCACCACCAGGAACATCACGCCCGTCGCCGTGAAGGGCGCACCTGGCCCCAGCGCGTAGAGGAATCCCGACGCCGTCGCACCCACGAAGCTCCCCATCATCCCCGCCGCGCTGTAATTCGCCTGCGCCTTCCCCTGTGCCCCCACCGGTGTCACGTCCGCCAGCAGGCCATCCAGCGCGCTGCGCGCGAACGCCGCCGCGAACCCCTCCACCCCCGAGAACACGATCAGCCAGAAGGGTGAGATCGGCAGCCCAAACGTCACGTAGATCGCCGCGTAGAGCACCAATCCTGTCACTACCGGCCAGAAGCGCCCCCTCCGGTCCGAGAGGCGTCCCGCGATTGGCGTCAGCAGCGCCGTCGGCAGCGCGTAGGTCGTGTACGACAGCCCGATCGCCGGCAGCGACGCCCCCCGCCGCAGCATGTAGATGCTCCAGATCGCCTGGATCACCCCATTCGTGACCGCTAACGCCGCACACACCGCGTACACCAGCAGCAGCGGTCGCGTGAACAGCTCCCCGAACAACACCCCGCCGCCCGTCGCCGACTCGTGCTCCGCGTGCGCCGGCAAAAACAGCCGCGCTGCCACCGCCCCCAGGAACAGCGGCACGCTCGCCACCAAGAACGCCTGCGTGTACCCTACATCGCTCGCCAGCAGCGTCCCCGCCGCCGGCCCCATCAGGATGCCCACCATCTGCGCCGAGCTGATGAGCCCCAGCGCCTCGCCCTGGCGCGTCCGCGGCGCCAGCCCGTTCATCAGCGCCCGCGACGGCGGCAGCACCCCCATGATCGCGATGCCCTCCAGCCCCCGCAACCCGATCAACAGCACTGGATCGCGCACCGGAATGTATGCCAACACTAACAGACCGTGCACCAGCACCGATACCCACAGCACGTTGCGGTGCCCGATCCGATCACCCAGCCAGCCAATACCCGGCGCCGCCAGAAATCCCGTCAGCAGCGACGACGACGCCATCAGCCCGATCTCCACGCTGCTCGCGCCGATATCCTGCGCATACAGCGCCCGCAGCGGCATCACGAATCCCAGCCCCAGAAACGAGATGCCCACCGTCGCCGCCAGCAGCAAGATCGCCGGTGTGTAGATGCTCTCGCGCCCGCCTTCCGCGCCTGCCAGGCGCCTGCGCATCCACGTCAGCACAAAAAGACTCCCCATAACCGCGTGAGCTAGGTGGCGCGCCTGAGTCGCGCAATGTGAACAAGCTGCATTGTGCGACCAGAACCGGTCTCAGCGCAATATTTCTCTTGGTGCGGCCGCTGTTCCTTCGCGGCAATACGCTCCGCGTAACCGCGCGCGTATCACCTTCCGGATATCCACGCGGGTGGACAGGCGCCATGCTCCCATGACCACATCCTGATCGGTTGGCCAGCTTCCTGGCCCTCCCAGCGCGAGCCCGGCCCGGACTCCACCGTCCACGGCTGCGCCGCCCAGCACACCTCGCCAAAGGATCAGGCGTATGGAGCCGTCTCTCAACCCAGACAATTCCATCTCCGGGCCGAACTCCCATGGGCCTACCGAGCGTATCTGGCAAGCGCCACCCTGGACGCCCCTCGCCTTCGTGGCCGGCGTCGCTCTGCTCGCGCTGCTGCTCAGCTACGTCGGCTTCGCCCTCGCCCGGCCCACCGCTCCGCGACCGGCCCGCTCCGCCGCTTCCAGCGCGGGCGTGGCGCACATCCATCTCGCGCTGGATATCTTCCCCATTCGTCCCCTCGGCCCGTCGAGCAACTGGCCGGCCTACACTCCTTCCACCCACCTGACCGTCCCCGCAAGCAGCCTCGTCTCCGTCACCATCCGCAACTTCGACCTCGGCGACGCCCCGCTCGGCCCCAGCTCTCCGTTCGCCCACGTAGAGGGCACCCTCGGCCGTGCCGCCAGCATGGACGGTCAACCGTATTCAGCCCTCGACCCCGCCCACGTAGCCCACACGTTCACCATCCCCCAGCTGCACGTGAGCGTGCCCATCCCCGGTGAATCACCGTCCGGCGGCTCCTTCATCACCGTCACCTTCAGCTTCCGGGTGGCCGCCGCCGGCACCTACACCTGGCGCTGCTTCGCCCCCTGCGGCACGGGACCCGGTGGTTTCAGTGGCCCCATGCAAACCCCTGGCTATATGCTCGGTACGCTGTCCGCCAATCGCTGATGTCGTGGTGGTTGTTAGCGCGGTGATATCGCTCACCGCACCTCGTCGATGTTGCCGATCGGCCATCGCGGTGGCCTCGCGCCAGACATGGCGATAGTCCCCGGTCGGCCCACTGCCATGAGAAAGAGGAACAGATGCACCCTGCCACCCGTCACCCTCGTCGCTTCGGCGCGCTGTTGAGCATCGCCGGCATTGGCGCCACGCTGCTCGCGCTCATCCCCGCGGTGGTCGGCGCCGCCAGTGCGCCCTTCATTGGCCCGCTGCACACCCTTACCACCATCGCGTCCACCGTCCCCGCCAACGGCGACGTCAATCCCTATGGCGTAGCGGTCGTGCCCCGCAGCGTAGGCCACCTCATCCAGGGTGACGTCCTGGTCAGCAACTTCAACGACAAAGCCAACCTCCAGGGCACCGGCACCACCATCGTGCAGATCTCTCCTGCAGGCAGCGTCAGCACCTTCATCACCATCAACGCCGCCGCGCTCTCGCCAAGCTGCCCCGGCGGCGTCGGGCTCACCACCGCGCTCGTCGTCCTGCGCAGCGGCTGGGTCATCGTCGGGAGCCTGCCAACCACTAATGGTATGGCCGCCACCGCCAAGGCCGGGTGCCTGCTCGTGATCAATAGCGCTGGCGCGGTCAAAGAAGTCATCTCTGGTGGGCCCATCAACGGCCCCTGGGACATGACCGCCCTCGACATGGGCAGCTCCGCCGACCTCTTCGTCACCAACGTGCTCAACGGCACAGTCGCGGGCAATGGCGCCGTCGTCAATCGCGGCACCGTCGTGCGCCTCGACCTTGCCAACCTCGGGAGCAGCGTCCCTCAGGTCCTCTCAGAGACCGTCATCGGCTCTGGCTTCGCCGAGCGCACCGACCCCGTCGCCCTCGTCATCGGCCCCACCGGCGTCGGTCTGGCAAGCAACGGTACCCTCTACGTCGCTGACAGTCTCGCCAACCGCATCGCCGCCATTCCCAACGCGGCGACGCGCACCAGCAGCGCCCAGGCAGGTCGCGACGTCTCCACCAACGGCGCGCTCAACGACCCCCTCGGCATGGCAATCGCCCCCAATGGCGACATCCTTACGGCCAACGGCAACAACGGCAAGCTCGTCGAGACTACCCCAGCAGGCGCCCAGGTCGCCACGCGCTTCCTCGACAAATCGGGCACTCCCCCCGGCGCCGGCGCGCTCTTCGGCATCGCCATCGACGACGACGCCGATGGTGTGTACTTCGTGGACGACGCCAACAACACGTTCAACCAGCTCCATTGAGCGCATCCCGCCGGACGTCCATCGGACCCGCCCCAGCGTTGAGGCATCCGCTGGGCGCCCGGCCAAGTGCGGCCGGGCATTGCCCCTCGCGCGCCTACAAAAGCAGACGAAACGGGGCAGGCGATTAGCCTGCCCCGTTGCGATGTGAGTAGCTAGCAGCCTACCCAGCGAGCAGATAACAGCCTGCTCGATATGTGTACGGACCGAGTAGAATCAGCCTACCCGTCGACCGGATGCGGAGAAGAGATCCGCCTGCCCCGCCTCTCGATGTTTTGAGTATACCCGAACCACTCTATAAAGTCCACTAACAGTTGCTTAGAGTTGCCATTGATGAACCATTATCAATCATGGTCTACCACGCAGCGCATGATCGGCCGCGTCTCCGCCCGCCGCGCCACCTCCACGAACCCCGCCCGCCGAAATGCCGCCGCCGTCCCGTGCCACGCGAACACATCAGGCATGCTCTTCGTCTTCGGCTCCACGGGATATCCCTCCACCATGCGCGCCCCATGCGCCCGCGCGTAGTCCACCGCCGCGCGCAGCAGCCCCACCGTCACGCCCTGCCGGCGGTGCCCCTTCGCGATGAAGAAGCACACCACCGACCACACCGGCTGCTCATCCACCGGCTTCAGGATGCGCGACCGCGCCAGGGATCCATACGCCTCCCGCGGCTCGACCGAGCACCATCCCACCGGCTCGCCCTCCGCGTACGCCAGCAGCCCCGGCACCTCGCCCGACGCCACGATGGCCCGCATGGCCTCCTTGTTCCCCTGCCCCTTCTGCCGCTCAAACTCCGCCCGCGTCACCCGCTCGAACATGCACCAGCATCCCGCGCACGCCCCCTTCGGGCCGAACAGCCGCTCGAAGTCGTCCCAGCGTTCGGGCGTCAAGGGGTGGTATTCCAGTTTTCTCGTCTCCATGGCTCATCCTCCCGCAGAGATCTCGCAGTGAGCCCCATGATGTCGATGTACGTGGCGCAACGCCCCAGCCGATTGGCGCTCCATTGTATCAGGGAATACGCAGAACGCTCGATCGAGCGCCCAAGGTAAGGGAAACGCTCGACGAAGACTCCAGAGAGAGGTAAATGGCCACGACATCCGCCAGGTAGCTACCGCATCCGATCATGAGGATGATCCCCAGCACCTTGGAGAAATAGCCCGACCGATAGACGAGATACCCACGTGGGAAGAGGAACAGGCCAAAGAATATCTGGGCGATCAGGTAACCGTGGTGGATACTCGATATGGTGCAGGACTGAGCCAGCATCATGCACTACTTGGATGCGCTTAGCTCATGATCGCGGCTTGTAGGTCCCGAAATGCGTGTGCGACCAGACCATGCTCGTGCCCTGCGGCAGATACGCCCACAATTCAGAGGTGCGGCGAGGCCGCCCATCCGCGTGTGGAGGCGGCGCGTAGCTAGCTTGCCAGTGCAGGACCAGTCCAGTGCGTTCCAAGCGTTGCAACAGGTCCACCTCGGGTGTCCAGACACGGCCGGTGATTGGCCCCGTGGTGAGGCGACACACCCCATCGGGTTGCTCATCTACTGCGAACGGGATAGGCAGAGCCGCCATCACCTCGGCGACATGTTCGGATCGGCACTCTACCATCAGTTCCGAGAAAAAGGTTTCCGTCGCGGGCGGGTCCTGGGAATCAGGCGCGTCCATCGGGCGGTGCTCCTTTCACATCGCGTCACGTGTGCAACCAGTATAGCACCCGCCGTACGCTCTGCCGTAATCGTATAGAGAGCGTGACAGGTTATGCGCAAGTCCCATAACTTATGTGAATAGGCCACCTACTTACACGTACATAAGGGACACGACGACACGCACGACACGCACGACAATCCTGTCCACTTTATTCCCACTCGATCGTCGCCGGCGGCTTCGACGTGATGTCATACACCACCCGGTTCACCCCCGCCACCTCGTTCACCAGCCGGTTCGCGATGCGCCCCAACACCTCGTGCGGCAGCCGTGCCCAATCCGCCGTCATGTAGTCGCTCGTGCTCACCGCCCGGACTGCCACCACGTTGGCGTACGTGCGCTCGTCGCCCATCACGCCCACGCTGCGCAGCGGCGTCAGCACCGCGAACACCTGCCCCAGCTCACGATACAGCCCCGCCCGCCGCACCTCCTCGATCACGATCGCATCCGCCGCCCGCAGCGTCTCCAGCCGCTCTGGCGTTACCTCCCCAATCACGCGGATCGCCAGCCCCGGCCCCGGGAACGGATGCCGCCAAACCCAGTCCTCCGGCAGCCCCAGCTCCCGCCCCACCTGCCGCACCTCATCCTTGAACAGATAGCGCAGCGGCTCGACCAGCTGGAAACGCAGCCCCTCCGGCAATCCGCCCACATTGTGGTGCGTCTTGATCTTCTGCGCCGCCACCGCGTCGTGGCTCGTGCTTTCGATCACGTCCGGGTAGAGCGTCCCCTGCGCCAGAAACGTGATCGGCCCACCCTGTGCCTGGAGCCGCTGCGCCTCCGCCTCGAACACGCGCACGAATTCTGTCCCGATGCGGCGCCGCTTCTCCTCGGGATCCTCCACCCCCGCCAGACGTTCCAGAAATCGCTCCCGCGCGTCCACCGCCACCAGCGGAATGCCCAGATGCGCGCGAAACGTCTCCACCACCTGCTCCGGCTCGCCCAGGCGCAGACATCCCGTATCCACGAACACGCAGGTCAGCTGGTCTCCCACCGCGCGGTGCACCAGCACGGCCGCCACCGCCGAGTCCACCCCACCCGAGAGGCCGCAGATCACGCGCCCCGTCCCCACCTGCGCCCGGATGCGCGCCACCGCCTCCTCGATGAACGCCCCCGTCGTCCAGCTCGGCGCGCAGTCGCACACCCGCAGCACGAAGTTCTCCAGCATCGTCATGCCCTGTGGCGTGTGATGCACCTCGGGATGGAACTGGAACGCCACGTGCCCGCGCGCATCCGCCATGGCCGCCAGCGCGCCCGAGCCCGACCGCGCCAGGGGCACGAACCCCGGCGGCAGCTCCGCCACGCTATCCCCGTGGCTCATCCACACTGGTAACCCATGCGTCGCCAGCGCGCCCAGCCCCGCGAAGATCGCGTGCGGCACGCCTTTTTCCGCCCACTCCTCCGCGTCCTCCCCCTCCTCCACGAAGCGAATCTCCGCCGGCCCGTACTCGCGCCGCCCACCATGCCGCTCCACCCGTCCGCCCATCTGGTGCGCCAGCAGCTGCATACCATAGCAGACGCCCAGCACCGGCAGCTCGCTCTCCAGAATCGCCTGGTCCACGTGCCGCGCACCTGGATCGTAGACGCTGTCCGGCCCGCCCGACAGTATCACCCCCCGCGCCCCCAGGCGGCGTAGCTCCGCCAGCGTGGTTCCCGCCGGCAGCAGCTCGCAATACACGTGACACTCGCGCACGCGTCGCGCGATCAGCCGGCTATACTGCGAGCCGAAGTCCAGAATGGCGATCATCTCGCGCGCCGCCATCCCCGCGTGCCCGGGCGCGCGCGTCCTCGCCGTCTGCTCTGTCGCATCCGCATCCGCCGCCTGTGCCATCGCCGTTCGCTCCTGTTCGCTTGCCCGTGTGCTCGTTCGCTCGCCCCAGCCGTTATCCGCATTATCCCCCACCGCCCGCGGATGCCGCAAGCGCCGCTTGCTCTTACCAGGTCGCCGGCGCATGATCTCGCTCCCCCCGCGGCATCACATGTGCCCGCACCCATTGGCAGACATGTGGATTTCCCCTCATCCCCGGCTTTGCACAAAGACAGGCTGCTGCATAACAAAGTGAGCAGGCTGGGTAGAAGGACAGTAAGCTTGCTTGCTGTCTGGCGCTGCGCTCCAAGACGGATACTGCCCAGGTCAACGGGCTGCTGTGCAAGGTACTCTGCTACAATCTGTGCCTGCTGATTCAGCGTTTCTACGAGTCGGGCATTGAGCCAGAGTTCTAGCCCCAACCGGGATTGACACCACTATGCCCTTCTGCATGGGATGCCCCTCGCAACAATTTCAAGCGGTGCAGGTAATGTAAAAGTTGGCCAAAACGCCGCGATCTTTTACATGGTCATTTCCGCCAAAACACGTATGTAGCAGCTTACGTACTGATATGTACTCTTACATTTCAGTGGGCTTGGCGCTGACGCTGAACAGGGTCTTGGCGTGATACAATGTAAAAGTTGGCTAAATTCGCCCAGTCTTTTACATGTAGAAATCCAGGAGTGGAGCCGAATATGAGCGAGCATACTATGA
>CAYQFU010000214.1:0-9066 GCA_964416775.1 uncultured Ktedonobacterales bacterium | reverse complement strand
CTGGGGTGGGACAGTCGGAGTATGCCCTGGCAGATTCCTGGCCACAACGTGGTCGACCCCCCCACACATGACGAGGAATTTGTCCCGTTCTCGTGCGGAATGGTCGGATGGAAAGGGACGCAGTGACAACTTCGCGGGCCTAGCCCCGCCTACTATGGGCTCAGAGCGGGTATGCACAGCACCGAACGCCGACCAGAAGGCATGCCGTTGCTGGTCTCCATGCGGCAGTGTCGGGCAGCAAGCTAAAGCGACGTTGAGCTCCCAGCAGCCGGACAGAACAGCCCAATTGGCAAGATGCCGGAGTCTTTCGGGATATAATGGCTTCGAGAAGTCTCGTCACAGACAGCCGATAACACAACGGTCATGGCTTTTCGCGGCACGACAAGCGCCGAGCGGTTGTCGAGGAGCGCCTCAATGAAGCCCCCGATTGAGCGGACAACATTCGGCTCGATTACCATCCAGCAGAAGACCTTCGCCCACGATGTCATCATCCGGCTGAATGGCCATGTGAAGAAGCGGAAAAAGAAGCTCTCCAAAGCCGTGTACGGTACGTCCCACGTGCTGTCGTTGGCCGAAGCCAGGCACGTCTATGAAAAGGGAACGAGCCGCCTCATCATCGGCACAGGGCAGCAGGGCAACGTCAAGCTCTCGGAGGAGGCGGACGACTATTTCCAGCGCAAGCAATGCCCCGTGCAGTTGCTGCCGACCCCCGAGGCGATCCACGCCTGGAACGATGCCGAGGGCGCGGTGATCGGCCTGTTTCACGTCACCTGTTGAGCACAAATTGCTGGCCTCGCCACCGCCATGCACCACACGCTGACGCACACCCGCCGCCTGGTTCATCCCCCACGTCTGGTGTGATCCTTGCGCGCTCCATAGCCCGTCACCACATTTCTCTGTCATCGCGAACGGACAATCAGATGTCGGAGTTCACTGAGCCGAATATGGACGCCATGCACGCCGTTCCCCCGAGCGAGCGCGCCGTCACCTACGTCGATGCCTACTTTCGCACGCCGGAGCTTCCCCGATTCCTCGCCTGGATTCGCCACGGCCCCGAGAGAACGCTCACCTGGGGCGGTGAGCATTGGGAACGCTCACCGACCCCCAAGCAGCACCTGGCGATGGCTATCTGCAAGGATCTCGGCCTCAAGGTGATTCAACAGAATCCCGACACCGCAACGCGATGGGCCAAACTTGCCCGCGAAGGCCACGATGTCTGGCAAGTCATCCTCAATCGTCGCTACCTCGGCGTCATCGTGGACGGCGTGTACCGCTCCTACCACGAGGTCGACCGCAGGTAGCCCGCCAACACACCCCACCTCACTCCTCATCCCTCGCCGCCCGCCACCGCAGCCACCCATTCGACACCCTGTCCAATCGCAGCATCGCAACATTAGTCATGCGGGCCGTTTACTCCGCTCTCTCAGCGCCGTAGAGTGCTTAACGTACAGAGAGGAGCTGTGCCCACATGGCGAAGCATCTGAAGGCCACCCACGACCCAACCAGCGCTGAGACGAGCGCGCAACACGACCGGCCGCCGGCAACTCACGCCGTTCGCGAGGCCGCCGCGCCTCCTGGACCCAACACGCAAGCCATCCAGGCGGAGCGCGAGCGCTACGTGCCGCGCGGCGTCTTCACCTATCATCCCGTCTATCCCGCCAGCGGATCAGGCGCTCGCATCGTGGACGTAGACGGCCGCGCGTACCTCGATTTCGCCGGCGGCATCGGCACCATGAACGTCGGCCACAGCCACCCGGCCGTCGTGGCCGCCATTCGCGAGCAGGCCGAGCGGTACACCCACACCTGCGCCCACGTCATGACGCCGCCACTCTACGTCCAGCTTGCCCGCCGCCTGACCGAGGTGACCCCTGGCGCGTTCGCCAAGAAGACGCTGCTCGTCAACAGTGGCGCCGAGGCGGTCGAGAACGCCATCAAGATCGCCCGCGCCGCCACCGGCAGAACCGCCGTCATCGCGTTCGAGAACAGCTTTCACGGCCGCACCAACCTCGCCCTCGCGCTGACCGGCAAGGCGCGGCCGTACCGCGCCGGCTTCGGCCCGTTCGCGCCCGACATCTACCACGTCCCCTATCCGTACAGCTACCGCTGCCCCCGCCACGGCAACGGCGACGGCGAGCAGTGCGACGAGTGGCTGGCCGCGCTGGAGCGCACCTTCCTGACGGAGGTGCCCGCCGAGCAGGTGGCGGCGATCATCGCCGAGCCGGTCCAGGGCGAGGGCGGCTTCGTCGTCCCGCCACAAGACTTCCTGCCGCGGCTGGCGTCCCTCTGCCAGCAGCACGGCATCCTGTTCATCGCCGACGAAGTGCAGACGGGCTTCGGCCGGACGGGACGCATGTGGGCCTGCGAGCACGCTGACGTCGAGCCAGACCTGCTGGTGACGGCGAAGTCGCTGGCCGCGGGCTTGCCGCTGGCCGCCGTCGTCGGCCGCGCCGACGTCATGGACGCGCCCTTGCCCGGTGGGCTGGGCGGGACGTACGGCGGCAACCCGGTCGCCTGCGCCGCCGCTCTGGCCGTGCTCGACGTGTTCGAGCGCGAGGGACTGGTCGACCGCGCGGCCGCGCTGGGCGCCATGGCCGAGACGCGCATGCGCGAGTGGCGGGAGCGCTTCCCGCTCGTCGGCGACGTGCGCGGGCTGGGTGCCATGCGCGCGATGGAGCTGGTGCGCGACCGCGATGCGAAGACCCCCGCGACTGGCGAAGCCGCGGCTATTCTGGCGGAGGCTCGCGCCCGCGGCCTGATCGTCATCAAGGCCGGCCTCTACGACAACGTGATCCGGCTCCTCATGCCGCTCGTCACCACCGATGAGGAGATGGCCGAAGGGCTGGATATCCTCGAAGCGGCCCTCGCGGCGGTCGCCGCGCGCCCGGCATCGGACTTCGACGGCGCTCACTGACGCGGCGTGCCGCCTGCTGGCTTGCGTCGCGCCGCGGTCGCATGGTACCCTGAGCGGCAGCAAGGGGCTGGGCGTGTGCCGTGCCGTGATACCGGATCTGCATGAGATCGCTCGCGCGCTGTAGGGGCGTCCGGTGGACGCCCTGCCGGACGACGACGCGACGGTTCCGCCAGATTGTGGCATGGGTGGCAGCGCATGGCATTGACCCCATCCCCTAGTCAGGACGCGCAGGTGCTCACGGTGCGCCGCCTGCTGGCAACCGATCTCTTCACCGAAAGCAAACTGGTCGCCGGAGCCGCCGGTACGGACCGCGCCATCCATTGGGCACACGCGGTCGACATCCCCCACGCGGCCGAGTGGGTCAGGGGCGGCGAGCTCCTGCTCACCACACTCTACGGCGTGCGCGACGACTGCGATGCGCAGGTCGCCCTCTGCTCCGCGCTCGCCGAGAAGAACCTGGCTGGCGTGGTCGTCGCCACGGGCAAGTACGTGGAGCAGGTGCCGGAGGCCATGCGCCGCGTCGCCGACGAGAAGGGCCTGCCCATCATCGAGCTGCCCTGGCACGTCCCCCTCGAAGATGTCGTCCGCATCGTCTCGGAACACAGCCTCAACGACCAGTTCCAGCTCTACAAGCAGTCGATGGCCATCCACCGTTCGCTGACACGCCTCGTCCTCAACGGCGGCACCCTGCAGGACGTGGCGCGTGAGCTCTGTGGCTTGCTGCGCCGGCCCGTCGAGATGGACGACGTCTCCTTCACCGTGCTCGCCGAAGGCTCCTCGCCCGACACCGAGATCGACGAGTCGCGCCGCAGCGCCATCCGTGAGGGACACAGCTCCCCGCAGCTCCTCGATCACCTGCGCACCTCTGGCATCCTCGCGCGCGTGCGCTCGATGCTTGGGCCCGAGCGCGTGGACGTCACGCCGCGCACGCGCGAGCTCGGCATGACCATGGCCCGCATCCTCGCCCCTATCGTCGTCGCGCGACAGATCTACGGCTACGTCTGGATCATCGCCGGCGACCGCGAGCTCGAGCCCCTCGACTTCCACGCCATCGAGCACGCCGCCACCGTCGCCGCGCTGATCCTCTTTCGCGACCAGACCGCGCACCAGGCCGAAGAGCGCGCCGAGCGCCACGTCATCAGCCGCCTGCTCTCGGAGGACGTTCGGCTGGACAACGCCCTGCGCGAGCAGATGTCCCACTTCCACCTGCGTGCGGAAGCCCCTCATGCCGTCGTCGTCGTGGACCCGGCCACCAATGACCTGCGCTCCGTCGAGCTTGCCGCGCGCAACGCCGCCCGCTATCACGGCCTGCCCGTCGCGGTGGGCGGGCGCGCCGGCCGGCTCGTGGTCCTGCTCGAATGCTCCCGGCCCGAGCAAATCTCCGGCTTCTGCCAGCAGCTCGTCACGCTCGCCCGCACCCTCGACACCCCCATCCGCGCCGGCGCCAGCTCAGTCCACGAGTCGCCCTCCACCCTCACCCGCGCCTACGAGCACGCTCTGGAGGCGCTGGCGCTCCTTCCCGCCTTGAGCGAGAGCCGCCAGGTGGCGCACTTCGATGAGCTCGGCTTGCTCCACTGGCTGCACGCCCTCCCACCCCACATGCTCGCCGAGAACTCGTATACCCGGCAGCTCCAGCGCCTGGCCGACCACGACCGCGTCCACGGCGGAGAGCTCGTCCACACCCTGGACGTGTTCCTGGAGTGCGATGGCAATGGGGTCCGCGCGGCGCAGCAGCTCTACATCCACCGCCACACGCTCAAGTACCGGCTGCAGCGTATCCAGGAGATTTGCGCCCTCGATCTCGGCGATCCGCTCTGCAAGCTCAATCTGCGGGCCACCCTCCTCCTGCGCCGGTTGCACGCCACCCACACGGGCAACTGACTCTCCCACGGCGGGGATTCGCCACAGTGGCCCAAAAACGCTGGACACGCTTGTGTCCATTGGCCGTTGAGGCCCTTCCCAGCGCGTTCGTATACTGGCGCCAATTGGCTGGGCGTGTGCCTCCGCGAGCCAGTATGACGAAAGGAGCATTGAGATGGCGCTGAAGACGTTGACCATCGATCGCCTGCTCATAAACGGGGAGCTGGTCCCCCCAGCCGCGGGCCGCCAGCGCACGCTGGTCAATCCCGCCACCGGAGCCTCTGCCGATGTCGTCCCCGAAAGCGACGTCGCGGATGTGAACCGCGCGGTCGCGGCCGCCAAGACCGCCTTCGACGACGGCCGCTGGTCGCGACTCGCGCCCGCCGCGCGGTCCGCCGCGCTCTTCAAGCTCGCGGATCTGCTGGAGCAACACCTCGACACGCTGGCCGCCCTGGAGTCGCGCAACGTCGGCAAGCCCATCAAGCTCGCCCACGACAGTGACCTCCCGTTCGCCATCGACTGCATGCGCTTCTTCGCCGCCGCGGCGCGCATGCTGGAGGGCAAGTCCTCGCAAGAGTACGTTCCCGGCTACGCCAGCCTGATCCGCCGCGAGCCGGTCGGCGTCTGCGCCCAGCTCGCCCCCTGGAACTACCCCTTCATGATGGCCATGTGGAAGATCGGCCCCGCCCTGGCCGCCGGCAACACCGTCGTCCTCAAGCCCGCCGCCGACACGCCCCTCACGACGCTGGCCCTCGGCGAGATCGCCGCGGAGGCCGGTCTTCCGGCCGGCGTGCTCAATATCGTCACCTCTGGTGAAGGCGTAAACGCGGCCCTTGTCACGCATCCCGACGTGCGCCTCATCTCGCTGACCGGCGCCACCGATACGGGCAAGGTCATCACACGCGAAGCCGCCGCCACCCTCAAGCGCGTCCACATGGAGCTGGGCGGCAAAGCCCCCTTCGTCGTCTTCGAGGACGCCGATCTCGACGCCGCCGCGAACGGCGCCGTCGTCGGCGGGTTCGTGAACACCGGCCAGGACTGCACTGCGGCGACCCGCATCTACGTCCAGCGGCGCGTGTACGACACCTTCCTGCGCAAGTTCCTTCCGCTGGTCCAGCGCATCCGCGTGGGCGATCCTTCCTCCGACAAGACGGACATGGGGCCGCTCGTCTCGGCGGCGCAGCTTGGTCGCGTCGAGACGCTGGTCAACACGGCACGCAACGTCGGCCACTTCATCACCGGCGGCGAGCGTGCGCGCATCTCGGGCATGGAGAATGGCTTCTTCTATCAGCCGACCGTCATCGTCAACGTGCCCGATAGCGCGCCTGTGGTAACCGACGAGATTTTCGGCCCGGTGCTGGTCGTTCTGCCCTTCGACGACGAAGACGAAGTCGTGCGCCGCGCGAACGCCGTCCGCTATGCGCTGGCCGGCTCCGTCTGGACGGGCAACGTGCAGCGCGCCATGCGCGTGAGCGCCGCGCTCGAGTTCGGCACCGTGTGGGTTAACGACCATTTGCCCCTGACCGCTGAAATGCCGCACGGGGGGTTCAAGGAGAGCGGCTTCGGCAAGGACATGTCGCTCTATGCGCTGGAGGATTACACCCAGATCAAGCATGTGATGCTGGACACGACTGGCGCCCAGCGCAAGCCCTGGCACTACACCGTGTTCGGCGACCCAGACTAGCACCGCGACCGCGGCGGCCAACGCCAGCCGCACGCGCGCATCGCCCCCGCCGGTTGGTCTTCCTGCCGGTTCGGGGGCGATCGTTTTCTGAGCGCCGCCATCGCATACGCACTGCGAACGAAAGGGCCCGCCGTCTCTGGACACGGTGGCCAATGGCCAGCCGTACGTTATCGTGCGCTGGGGCCATATCTGCACCCACGTCCCGCCCATATACTTTCGCTAACCTGCGTGTCTCTGGCGCGGGTCGCATCGGGGCGACCCGCCCCGGATAGCTGTCTGGGAGGTAAGTGATGGCAGTACCGCAAGACGCCGGCACATCCACGTCGGTTGGAGACCGGCAGCGCACGGACGCGGAGCAGCTCGCCCATCTGGGGTATCGGCAAGAGCTGCGGCGGACGATGAGTACGTTCTCCAACTTCGCCGCCACGTTCTCGTACATCTCCGTCACGACTGGCATCTTCGCCCTCTTCGCGTTCGGTCTCGGCACCGGTGGCCCCGCCTTCATCTGGAGCTGGCCCATCGTCTTCGCCGGCCAGTTCCTCGTCGGCCTGGTCTTCGCCGAGCTGGCTTCCCACTACCCGCTCGCCGGCTCCGTCTTCCAGTGGACCAAGCGCGTCGCCAATCGCGACGTGGCGTGGATGGACGGCTGGGTCTATCTCGTGGCGCAGATCGCCACCATCGCGACCGTGGACTTCGCGGTGCCGCCTGTCATCGCCGGGCTGCTCGGCCTGAACGCCAACAACACCGTCCTCATCGTCATCGCGCTCGCCGTGTTGGCGCTCACGACCATCATTAACATCGTCGGCGTGCGGCTGCTCGCCATCATCAACAACATCGGCGTCCTCGCCGAGCTGATCGGCATGCTGGTGCTCGGTAGCATCTTGCTTGCTCACGCCCACCACCCGCTCTCCTTCCTCACCAACACCGGCGGCACCGAGGTGAACGGCAGCTACGTCGGCACCTTCTTCGCCGCCATGCTGATGTCCCTCTTCGTCGTGTACGGCTTCGACACAGCGGGCACGCTGGCCGAAGAAACGCACAACCCCAGCCGGGCGGTCCCGCGGGCGCTGCTGCTCGCGCTGGCCGGCTCGTTCCTGATCGGCGGCCTGTTCCTCCTGGGCGCGGTGCTGGCGATCCCCGGCGGCAAGGGCGACCTGGCGAAGTTCATGGCCGATACCTCCTCGCTGGAGCACATCATCTCGGCGGCCGTGCCTGGGCTTTCCAACGTCTTCTTCGTCATCGTCTCCACGGCCATTACGGTCTGCGGCCTGACCGTCCAGGCCAATGCCGCGCGACTGTTGTTCTCGATGGCACGCGACCGTGAGGTCCCTGGCGCGCGGTACGTCGCCCGCGTCTCGCCATCCCTCGGCACGCCGGTCGTGGCCATCCTCATCACGGCCGTCCTGGCTGCCGCCCTCATCTTCGCCACCCAGGTCGAGGCTGTGCTCGTCGCCGTCACCGTCGTGATGATCTACCTGGCCTACGCCATCTGCACGGCCTCCGCGCTCGTCGCGCGCTTGCGCGGCTGGCCCGACCGTCCGGCCGCGTTCAGCCTCGGCAAAGCCGGGCTGCTCATCAACGCCGTCGCCGTCGTGTACCAGATCGCCATGATCATCAACCTCGCCTGGTACCGGCCCGTCTCGACCAATCCCTGGTACCTCAACCTGGCGGTGCTCTTCGTGCCCATCATCATGGTGCTCGGCGCCATCTACTATTACGCCGCCGTCCGCCGCCGCGTGCCCACCCCGACCTCGGCGGGAGCGTAAACGCTCGCCCTTGACAATCTGGGAGGCGGCTCCAGCCAACTGGAGCCGCCTCCCGCTATTCGCCTCCGCGTCGTGCCCCTCGCCAGCAGGCCGGTCACTGCGATATCATGTCCCCACCGGCTGCCCTCATGCCGTTCCACCATCCCCTCACTCAGGAGGCCCACCACTTGGTGCCAGGTTCCTTCACCAACTTCTTTGTCGCGACTTCCAGCGCTGGCGGCGCGCTCATCGGCTTGCTCTTTGTCGCCGTCTCGATCAACCCCGACCGCACGTTCGGTCCCACCGCGCCCCACGAACGCCAGAGCGTCGCCGCGAATGCCTTTACCGGCCTCATCGTCGCGTTCTTCGTCTCCACCGACGCGCTCGTCCCTGACAGCAACGTCGCCGGCATTTGCCTGTTCATGTCCGCCTTAGGCATCATCAGCAGCGCGAGACTGGGCATTCGCCTCGTACGCTATCAAGTGCGGCAGCGTGTTCGGCGCAGCCCCCTCTGGGTCCGTCTCGTGCGCGCGCTGACCATGGTCGTCGGCAGCCTCATCATCTACGGCTTTCTTGCCTTCTCAGGCGTAAGCCTGCTCCTCCAGCCGTCCGATCGGAATGCGCTCGACGCCGTAGCCACCCTGGTGGTCGTCTGCTACGGACTCGGCCTCTTCCGCGCCTGGGAGCTGCTTGGCGGTCCTCGCCAGGGCCTTTCCGCCTGGCTCAACCCCCTCCTCGACCTCGACGACGCCCGCGAGCCAGTCCCCACCTCGGTGCCCCCCTCAGGCGTCCCACCACAGATAGGGGCGTCCGCACCCATACCCGCACCACGACCCGACTCGCCTCACCGCTAACGCCCGCCCCAC
>CAYQFU010000213.1:5946-9178 GCA_964416775.1 uncultured Ktedonobacterales bacterium | reverse complement strand
TCGTCGGCCAGCTGACCGTCGAGCAGATCGTCAAAGAGCCGGAGATGGTCAGCGAAAAGATGCGCACCACCAGCTCCGCCGACCTCGCCAAGATGGGCCTGGAAGTTGTCTCGTTCACCATCAAGGAAGTACGCGACGAGAACGACTACATCTCCAACATGGGCCGGCCCGAGATCGAGCGCATCAAGAAAGAGGCGAACATCGCCGCCGCCCTCGCCGCCCGCGATACGCAGATCCAGCAGGCCAGCGCCACCCGCGAGGCTGCCGTGGCGAAGGCCGCCGCCGATCAGGCGCGCGTCGAGGCTGAAGCCGCCAGTCAGGCGAAGCAAGCCGAGTTCCAGCGTGACCTCGCCCTTAAGCGCGCCGCGTACGACGCCGAGGTAAAGAAACAGCAGGTCGTGGCCGAGAAGGCCAGCGACATCCAGGCCGCCATCCAGCAGCAGCAGATCGTCGCGGAGACCGCCCGGGCGCAGGAAATCGAGAAGACCGCCCAGGTGAAGGTGCAGGAGGCCGAGGCCCAGCGCCGCCAGATGGAGTTGGAAGCCACCGTCGTGAAGGCGGCTGACGCCGAGCGCCAGCGTGTCGAGACCATGGCCACAGCCGAGAAGGAGCGCGCCTCGCTCGAGGCCGAAGGCCGTGCCGCCGCGCTGCGCGCCCAGGCCGCCGCGGAAGGCGAGGCCGCCCGCGTTCGCGGCGCCGCCGAAGCTGAAGCCGCCCGCCTGCGCGGCCTGGCCGAGGCTGACGTGATTCGTGCCCAGGGCGAAGCCGAGGCTGAGGCCATGCGTGTCAAAGCCGCTGCCTACCACGAATACAACCAGGCGGCCGTGCTCGACAAGCTCATCTCCAACCTGCCCGAGGTCGTCCGCGCGCTGGCCGAGCCGCTCGCCAAGGTGGACAAGATCAGCATCGTCTCCACGGGCTCCGGCGCCAACGGCGGCAATCTGGGCGCCAGCCGCATTACCGGCGATCTGGTGAACATGCTCGCCCAGGTGCCCGCACTGATCGAGGCGCTCACGGGTGCCAAGGTCGGCAACCTGATGGAGCGCATCCCTGGCCTGGCTGACTCTACCGTGGACGGCACGGCAGTCCACGCCAACGGCCACGTCCCCGACTCCTCTGATGCAGCACCTGCCGCCCCGCCCGCTGTCGCCGCCGCTACTGCTCCCGCGCCGGCGACAGCCTCAACAGGCACCTCGGACCAGGCGGCTTCACCTGCCGCGCCGCCGGCCGATCCTGCCGCCGGCCAGGCGACGACACCGCAGAATGGCACTTCAGCCGCTTCCTCCACGCACCGCCGCGGCTGATCGTTCGGCCAGGTGTTTCAGCGCCCGCTCTATGCTCCGGCTGGAGCGGGCGCGCTGCTCCGTGCTATCGGCGCACGCGTACTCGACCAGCCTCGATGGTCACAATCGCAGCTGTGAGAGACTGTCCGGCGAGTTGCGCGAGGCCATCCACAATGATCCGGACACGAGTGGTTACGGTGAGTCGCTCGGGCGTATCAACGATTACGATACCTGCATAATGTTGGCGGCATAGCCGAACGCCGCCCGCACCTGTTCCGGCGTCAACTCGTATTCGGCAGACACCGTTTCCAAAGTGTCACCCGCGGCCAAATGTCCCAAGACCACCGACACCGGCACGCGGGTCCCCATAAGCACCGGCTGCCCGTGTGCGACGAGAGGATCTACCATCACACCAGGGTACACTTCGCCTGCCTGCCCAGCCGATCCGGATTGTAAAGTCTCACTCATGATCGTCTCCCCGGAATCCGAAACGTAGTATACGGCGTATTATACTCATCTCGTGGTCAGTGCAATCCGCGCGTTGTCGCCCTCACGCTCGCGTCTGCGTCGCGCCAGCCAGCCCGCGCCCACGCCAATCCCTCGCGCTCACGACGATGCCCTCATGCGCCAGGGTAAACACCGCGCCAAAGAAGAGGCAGGGATATAGCACGTAGGCCAACGGGAAGATGGACATCGTCCACGGCAGGTACTGGTGCAGCGCAGTCAATAGATGAGACGACGCGTGATAGACGATGGCGGGGTCGTGCGTCCACGACGTCAACCCATCCAGATGCCCCAGCGCCAGTGCGTACAGCGTGTAGAGCTGCGCCAGCGACACGAGCCGTGGTGCCCGACCCGCCATGTGGACGCGCAGCGTCTCCATCCCATCGAGCGCCAGCGTCCATCCGAAGATCCAGATCACAAGCGCCGCACACAGCCCCCTCCACCCAGCCCATGCGAGGAAGACGCGGAGGAGCGGGTCCGCTTCCCGAGATGGATTGCCCCAGGTGCCCCGCAGCGTCACCAGCGCGTCCGGCACGCCGAACGCCACGACCAGGAGCGCGGGCATCCAATGCGTGCGCAGCGGGGCGAGGTGGCCACGCCAGGACAGATACGCCACCGCCAGGCCGAACGCGCAAGTCAGAGCGGCCACGAGCGCGGCCTGCGCGCCAGCAGTCGCACCAGCATGCATGGGAGTCCTCGCCTTCCAGGTGCGGAACCGAAGCGCTCAGGCGGTCAATAAGGACTGCGCCGTTGCCGTTGGTCCGCCGGCACCCAGAACAGCCGGACGCACACCAGCAGCATGACGCCCCCGCTGGCCGTCAGATAGATCAGGTGCATCCAGGGCGCGCCAGCATCGCTGCCGGCCAGCACCCCATGCAGCGTCACGAAGAAGAACGTCACGAAGCTCACGTAGTGCAGCGTCCGCCAGCTCGCGTAGGCGATATACCCACGCAGCCATGAGCTCACGGCTACAATCGTCAGCCCATACAGCGACAGCACGCCGAGATCCACGGCGAACGGCCGGTACGGCTCGGCGAGCGGTACGAGTAGATTGAGCACATTGAACGGAATCAGCGGGTCGAACACCAGCGACAGCAGATGCAGTGCCACCAGGGCGACGGTGAGTAGCGCCAGGAACTGGTGTGTCTCGTCGAGCAGCCAGGACACACGCATCCGCCCGACCCGCGCGAGCGAGCGCACCATGCCCAGCAGTACCGTGACGCTCAGGACGATGTAGGACGATACCGCCGCCGCCCGCGTGACGTACCACAGCAGCGGACTGGCCGACGTGGCGCTCCGAGCACTGACGACGGCGAGCGCCGGAGCGGCGCTCGCCAGGTGAGCGAGACTGGGGGCGAAGACCTCCATGCCTCAGGGTCCTTTCCGCGCCGCCACGGACCGGTATGTCACGAGACCCCCGTGCTGGTGTTGGGAATGATCGGGCC
>CAYQFU010000213.1:0-5846 GCA_964416775.1 uncultured Ktedonobacterales bacterium | reverse complement strand
CGAGATCGAAGGCAAGCTGATGCCCGCGTTGGCAATATGCGTATTGGGTGAGTGGCTCGTGACGCCCCACATCGAGACGAAGAGACCCGCGGCCGCCGCGGCCAGCCCGATGCGCAGCCCTCGCTTCGCGGCAGGCAGCCTCGCCGCCACTCCGCCAGCCGCGGGCGACCGGGCGGGCGCGGCCACCTGCTCGCCGGCGGTCGCGAGGACCACGTCCCCCACTGGCTGTGCCACGCAGCTCAGCACGTATCCCGCCGCGCGCTCGCCGGGGGTCAGGCCCTCGCCGGCGCCGTTGCGCACGCGGCCCGAAAGCAGCCGCAGCCGGCACGTGCCGCAGGCGCCCGCCCGGCAGTTATAGTCCGGCCGGTAGCCCGCCCGCTCCAGCGTTTCGAGCAGCGTCTCGCCCGCGCGCACCTCGAGTATGGCGCCGCTATCCGCCAGCCGCACGCGGCCAGCTTGTCCGCCCGCGACCACTGGATCGGCGTGGCGAGCGACGGGACTGGTGAACACTTCCGCATGCACGCGCTCCGCGGGCACACCATTCAGCGTCGCCACGGCTTGCAGGCTGCGCTTCAGACCGGCGGGTCCGCAGACGTACCACTCGGCCTGTGAAGCGGCAGCGCTCATCGATGCCACGACCTGGTCCACGCGCAGCCGCATCCCATGCTCCCCAACGTAATGGGTCTGCGTCAGCCACTGGCGCTGCGGGTCGAGCGTCAATAGCTCGTGAAGATAGATCGCCTCGTCCGGGGTGTGAAACGCGTAATGCAGCCACACGCGCGGGCGCTGCGCGGGCGCGAGCCGGGCGAGCGCGCGCAGCATGCCATAGATGGGGGTGATGCCACTGCCGCCCGCGACGAAGACGACGGGCATGCCAGGACGGATCGTCGCCGGCAGCGTGAAGCTGCCCTGCGGCAAGCTGGCGCGCAGTAGCATACCGGGGCGCGCGTGGCTGTACAGGTAGTTGGAGACCATGCCGCCATGCTGCCGCTTGACCGTGATCTCCCACGGGGCGTCCAGGCGCCCATCACCGCAGAGTGAGTACGACCGGTGGAGCGTGGTGTTCCCGGCAAGAAACGACAGCGTAATGAATTGCCCCGGGCGATACGCCGCCGGTGCGCCCCGCGTGCCAGGCACGGCAAGCGCGAGCGTGATCGCGTCGCGTGCCGCGGGCGCGCTCGCCACCACCTGGAGCGTGAGCGCCTGCGCGCGCGGAGGGGGGCTCTGTACAGGTGCGACTCCGGCCATCACTCCTCCTCCTTGCACCATCCTCATCCGGCCGCCTCTCAGGAGGCTTGGCGAGGCGAACGGCGATCCGCCGCTCACCGCATCAGAGAGTGTAACAGAGCCCGCTGAAAATCTTCTGTGAGGTTTATGTGAATGGTCTCATTCGGGCCGGCCCGGCGTCGCCAGCGGCGCCGCCTGAGTCGCACCGGCCGTCATGGGCGTCCTCCCTTCGCGACCAGGACGCTGTGGGGCGTCCTCACGAGGAGAAGCAGTACGAATCGGAGGAGGCGTCCCCACCCTGCAGGCGAATCTGGTGTGGGCGCTCGCCCTCGAACGAGACGAAGAAGTCGGGATCGAGCTCGAGGCCGCCCGCGGAGTCCGCATCCAGCTTCGCCACCCAGCCGCGGATGCCCTCAGGATAGAATTGCGCGTCCCAGCTGGCGTACAGCGAGTTGCTCACATACACGCGACGGCCGTCCCGGCTGATCTCCACCATCTGCGGACCGCCGTTGAGCGCACCACTCGCCGGATGCGGCGCGTGGCTGACGAGACCACCGAGCTGAACGGAGCCGGTAAGTCGCGGGTGGAATGGGTCGCCGACGTCATACTGGCGGAGCTCGCCGCTGCCCCAGCACGAGACGTACAGATACCGATCGTCCAGGCTGAGGTCGATGTCCGTTACCAGCGGCGGCACGGCGCCAAAGGGCTTCAACGCGGGCGGCAGCAGCTCCGCGTCGGCCGGCTCGGCCGGGATCTCGATCACCTTCTGCGCCTGCCAGGTGCCGTTCGAGCGGTGCCAGACCCAGATGGACGACGAGAGGTCCTTGAGCGAGACTACGGTGTTTACGAACCCATACGTCTGGTTGGGGTCGTGCGATGGCCGCAGCTCCAGCACCATCTGCTGCTCCGCGCCCAGGTCGATCTCCTGCAGATGGCGGCCAGTGCGCAGATCCCAGACGTGCAGAGCGTGCCCGTACTTGCCGGCGAGCAGCAGGTCGGGATTCACCCCCGCCTCGATCATGTCTGGCGTGCCCCACTCGCTGGTGAGCATGGTATCAGAGCCAAGGTGCCACCAGAAGTCGTAGGCGAGATACTGCGAACCGCGCTCGACCTCCCAGGCGCTGCGAACGTCGAAGTTGTCGTGGTCGAGCGTGAAGACACCGCCTGGCCCATCGCCCCCTGGGGCGCCAAGCGCGCTGATGAAGATCGCGTCGGGCCCACAGTGGATGGTGTGCGGCCGGCTGTATCCCGTGCGCGACGCCACCTCTTCCGCCGAGATGACCTTCACGATCCGCGGTTGGCGGGGGTCTGGCCTGGTGTCGACGATGTGGATGCGCGAAGAGCGCAGGCCCGGCACGAGCAGGTAGCGCCGCTCCATGTGCGCGTGCTCCCCACCGTGACAGAGGCAGGAGCTGCAGGCATTCCAGCCGAAGTGGTGCAGCTCGTCACCAGCGTTGGGCATGTCCATGCGGCCGACGACCTGGCCATAGGTGAGAGAGGCAGCGTCGACGTCCAGCACGCACAGCGCGTCGGGGCGGCTGCCGCCATCGGTGTTCAACGTCACGACGTACGCCAGTTGTTCGCGCGGCGCATCCATCGCCAGTCGCGCTGAGCGGTAGAAGGTCGGATCCGTATGCGCATGTTCCACGAGCCTGCCTCGCCTTTCTCCGGCATGGGGTCCTGGCCGGGCGAGCTGACGACAGCGCCAGCGCGGTTCGCTTCCGGCAAGGACAAGCCACCATTCACTGAGTCCAACGGCGTACAGTGGAGTGCCCTACGTGAAGCGTCGCCTATGAGGACTGGCTGGCATCTCTGAGTCCTGGTGCCACGGAAGACAGGTTGAGACACGTTGCGCGGGGGACTGCGCCCCATCTTACCCACCGGCGGCGACGCTGCACAAGAAGGAGGCCGTGGCTCCGGCAAGCCGACACGCCCTGTTCACAGCCTCGATCGCGACGGCGGCACGAAATGGGACATGTGACCCTCGCCTGGCAGGAGTGGCACGGCTACACTGGGAGCCAGACGGACGCAGTCGACTTCGTCGCGGACCGGGTGTGGGGGAGGGAGAATCATCGCACATGGACAGCGTCGCATCAGGTCTGCTCATCGGTGTCCGCGCCGGACTCCTGGCGGTCCCTCTGGCGCGGGGCGGCGGGCGCCGTCGCCGGTTCGCCACCGGGTGCCTGTCTCTCCTGGCCGTTCTCGTGCTCGTTGGCTGCCGGCCCGCTGCCAAAGCAACGGTGGTCGCGACTGCCCCGGTGGACGCGGCTCTCTCCCTGTACGCGTTCACCCCGCCATCGCCGTGCGGCGATTGCATCCCCACTTCTGCGCTCGCGGCATATAGCGCCCGCGATGGCTCGACGCGCTGGACGTACGCTCCGCCCGCTCCCGGCTTCTTGCCCGGCGTCCCCGTCTTCCACGCTGGCATGCTCTTCGGCTTCACCTGGCAGGAAGGTGACGCGCAGCACTCCACTCTCACGGCCGTCCGCGCCTCAGATGGCAAACCGCTCTGGCATGCGCGGGTACAAGGGTTTCCTCCACCAATCGCCCTGGCCGGCGACTACGTCGTCCTCGAGATCCGGAGTGCGACGGCCGCCGTCCCCCCCTACCTGCTCGTTCTGCGCGCCGCTGATGGCACCCAGCTCCACCAAATCCCGCTCACGTCCTCAGGCACCCTCGTGGCGGACGGCGACGGAGCGTACATCTGTTCCGACGACGGCCTCCTCTCTGCATTCCGGCTGAGCGACGGCCGGCCGATCTGGAAGATCGCCGTTCTGCCGGGTGCCCCCACGACGACCTACGAGGGCACCTGCACTCCCGAGGCGGCGGGCGGTACCCTCTACTATCTTGCCCCGAGCATTTTCCAGTTCGCCCCGATTCCGGCCGGCCTGGTCGCCGCGCGTGAAAGCGATGGCCACACCCTATGGCGGCAGCCAGTGCTACGCGCCCTGCCGATCGTGCGCGATGGAATGCTGCTGGGCTTGGTTCCATCCACCCGCCACACGGGGGGCACGTACGACATGGATCTGGCCGCCTTCCGCGCCAGTGACGGCGCGCTGCTGTGGCGCATCGCCGGCAGTCCTATCATCATCAGCTTGCCGATCGTCAAAGCGGGACCAGCCGTGGTATACGAGCGCGGTCCCGCCCTCGTCGCCGTCCGCGCTACCGACGGCGCGCCCATCTGGCAACGCCAGCTGCCTGACCGGTACTTGACTCTAGCTGGTGCGACGGACGGCGAAGTAGTCGCCTACTCGTCGGGCCACTGGACGATCCGTCATCCCGCCCCACCCAACGTCGACACCAGCGATTACCTCGTCGCCCTTCGTCCCAGTGACGGCAGCACGTTCTGGCAGATTCCAGCCGGCCCCTCCGGCTTCACGGTTGGCGCCGCACCATAGCGTACACGTCGTGCCACTTTGCTGGCGCGTGCCGCCTCACTTCACGCCCGCGGCCTGCACGGTGACGGTGCGGGCGTTCACGCCGTCGCTGGTCGCGCTACCCGTGACGAGGACCGTGGCTCCGTTGGTGAGGTTGGCGGCCGTGCCTGGCGCGCTCTTCTCGATCGCCGTGCTCGGCGTGATGGCGAGCGAGAGGGTCGCGCCCTGCGCATCATTCACGACCAGCTCCGTGCTGGTGGCCGAAGTCACCGTGCCGCGCAGACCCGGGAAGCCTCTGCCCGAGCCCTGCCCCTGACCCTGTCCCTGGAAGCAGGCGGCATTGCCCCCCGCGCCCGGCGTGCGCTGGCCGCCGCCAAAACCGCCCGCGCCGCCAAAGCCACCCGCGCCGCGGGTGACGATCACAACACGCTGGGCGCTCGTCGCGTTGGCGTCTGTCGTCACCTGTACGCTGGTGCCGCTGGCCAGATCGCTTACGGACGCGGCTACCGTCTGCGTCACACGGGTCGTCGACAACAGGTGCACCAAGGTCTGCGTGCCGCTGCTGGCGGTGACAGTGATCGTCCCCGTGCCGACCGCGCTGATCGTTCCGGCGACCGTTTTGAGCGCCGCGCCGGGCGGGCAGGTTGCCGTCGCGCTCGCGTTGGCGCCGGCGGTGCTGGTCGAGGGGCCAGACGAGCCGCAGGCCGCGAGCAACAGGCACAGCGCGGCGCTTGCCACCAGGCCCCCTCCGGCGCTGAGATACATGCGTGGGGTCATCCGTCTCATCGACTCTTCTCCTCAAGTGAAAGGTATTAGATGAACGCTACTCGGTCCGCCCAGAGGCGGACCGAGTAGCCACACGCCATTCAGGCGCGGCTTGCAACCGCCTGTAGCTACCCAGATGCAGGTGTCAATCTGTGCGCAGTGCCACGATGGGGTCGAGGCGGGACGCGCGGACGGCCGGGTAGAGGCCGAAGCCCACGCCAATGCCAGCCGAGACGCCAAACGCCAGGATCAGCGAGAGCGGATTGATGCCAAAGGGCAGCTGCGCCGTGTGCGTCAACAGATAGGCCGACATCAGGCCCAGCGCGATGCCAATCAGGCCGCCCGCCGCGCTCAGCGTGAGCGCCTCCATCAGGAACTGATTGCGCACGTCGCGGCGGCGTGCGCCCACCGCCATGCGGATGCCGATCTCGCGCGTGCGCTCCGTGACGGACACCAGCATGATGTTCATGATGCCGA
>CAYQFU010000212.1:0-9197 GCA_964416775.1 uncultured Ktedonobacterales bacterium | reverse complement strand
CGCTGTCCACGTCTCCATCCGGCCATAGGGATTGTTCATCAGCGCGCCGGTCTCGAAGCCGGGATCTCCCACAAGGCCTTTGGGATCGATTGCCAGCCAGGGCGCGCGTTGGGCAGCGACGATGTTGTCGTGGTGCAGGTCGCCATGCAGCACGCGCTCGTAGGGCGCTGAGGCCAACAACTCAACCGCTAACCCCTCCGCGCGGGAGAGTATCCCCTCCGGCAGTGGTCCCGCGCCGCCACCATGCATCTGCCGCACCCGCGCGAAGGCCCGCAGCCTGCGTACGACGGTAATGAAGGAATGCGTGGTGGGCACCGGACGCCACAGCATGCGCATCACCTCCGCCGCAGTCCCGGTGGCTTCGTCGTCATCTTCCAGGCGGGTGAGCGGAATACCGGGAAAGGCGCGCTCCATCAGCAGCGCGCAGTGCTCGTCATCCGCCTCCAACAGGCACACGGCACCATCGCCGTTGCACAGCCGCAGAAACGCGATACCCGTCCGCGCTTCCTCCTCCGGCACCCCCACCTTCAAGACCGCCAGAGAGCCATCCGCACGGACCACCGGCGCTACGTAGTTAAACGAGAGCCCAGCGAACGGAGGCGATAATTCGAGTTCCCACTCACGAGCATACTTCGCGAGCAGACAAGGCAGTTCGACCAGCCACGCCGCGCCCCGCTTACCGAAATATTCAGCGATGAACGCCGCGAAATAGTTGGGAACGTCGCGCTCGGTCATGGGCCGCGACTCCTTCTTGCACCCGCGACAAAGGTATCCAACGTTCTTGACAATCCTTGGAAATCAGACCATTAGTTGGACTAACATGTCCAGATAACAAATCTTGTCGTTGAGTAGCATTGCTGCCCTCCCTCGAAGGAGGATAGCAGATGGGCTTCACTATCTGCCCAGCGGCCGTTGTCGCCGCCCCAGTGGAAAGCGTCTGGGCTCTGCTCTCGGAGCCAGCACGCTATGATGAATGGTGGGATGCACGTACAGAGCGCATCGTACCGGAGGGGAATGCCGCGCCCGGGCAGGTGGTCTACGCAAAGACCTCGGCGTTAGGCAGGAAGTGGGACGTGACACTCAGGGTAGTGAGGGTGAATCCGGAACAGCATCAGATCCAGCTGCATGTCACGCTGCCACTCGGCATGGTCAATCATGCCACCATCACCTGCGGCGCAATCGACGCCGCCTCCTGTCGTGTACAGTATGGCTGAGACTTCACGCTCCCGCCAGGTCGGCGGGGTTGGGTGATCGAGAAGTTTGGCGGCAAGGTGTTCGAGGCTGACGTACAGGATTCGCTACAGCGGCTCAAGCGGCGGGCTGAAGCGCGCTATCGCAGCGTGGTCGAGCAGTCCTGATGGGTGCATCCGCGCCGATAGGCCATCGCTTAGGGAGATGCGGGGACGCGGAAGCCCGCGAACCAGGCGAAGGACCGCTCCACAATCTAGTGATGCCGCTCCACCTCATTAGCCTGCTGCTCGTCGGAGCGTTTGAGGATCTGCACCGCGATGGGCCCGCAGGGGCAAGCCGCCGCGTCAGTGCGGCGCGGCAGGCAGGTGCTCCCCTGGTGCGGCGCGGCTACAGCATAGGGCATGGGGCGCCAGCCGTGTGAGACGATCTCCCAGCTCCGCTCAGCCGGTTGGGTGTAACCGCGTGCGTATGACGGGGCAAGTATGCATGGGGCCATCGCTTCATGCCGACTCGTGCTGAACCGTTGCGCGAGTGCGGGCCGAGCGTCCACGTAACGTCCGTATCTTCGGCGGACGCCATCTCTGCGACCTGGTAGTTGATGGCCGCGACGAAGGGGCAGGTAGCCGATGCGTTCCATCTCTGGACGTGTGGTCACGGTGGTGTGGTCCGGGATCGTGGCCTTCCTGATCGGGGCGGTGAGCTCCGGGATGTGGGGCGGGCTGCTGCTCACGAATCTAGCAGTCAGTCCGGCGATACCCTGGTCGGTGCCGGCGATGGCCGTGGTGCTGTGGCTGATGTGGCAGTACCTGGGAGGTAGGTGGTGGCCGCGCAGCACAGCGAAGGCACGCCGCGCATACCTGCGGGCCAAGCGGGTATCACGCCAGGTGTTCGGCTGGTCGCTCGTGGCGGGGGCGCTGTCACTCGTGGCGCTGGTGGGGATCTGGATCGTGCTGGTGGAGCTGACGAAGGTGGGGGGCAATCCCACGGCGTTCAACTCCGCGGCGTATCCGCTGCTGACCGTGGTGCTGGTGCTGGTGATGGCCTCGCTGGTGTCTCCTCTCACCGAGGAAGCAGCATTTCGCGGCTATGCACAGGTGATGTTGGAGCGCCGGTTCTCAGCGGCGATAGCGGTGGTGATCTCGTCGGTCCTCTTCGCGCTGTGGCACGGTCCGACGCAAGGCTTCGCGTGGTCCAAGCTGCTGTTCTACCTGCTGGTGGGCGTCGTGTTTGGGACGATCGCTTACCTGACACAGTCGGTGTTGCCGGCCATTCCCGTCCATATCGCCGGGGATCTGACGTTCTTCGCACTCATCTGGCCCAATGACGCGACACGGCCGTTTGTGTGGCACGATGGCGCAGACCTCTGGTTCTGGGTGTTCGTCGCGCAGGCGATCGTGTTCACCGGGCTGGCGCTGCTGGCGTTCCGGCGACTGGCGGTGGTCACCAAGCCCGCCGAGTCGTCGGAGCAGCCGATGCGGTGAGGCGTGGCGGCGCAGGGTCAGTTAGCCGGCGCGGGGAGAAGAGGGAGACTCGAAGGGCCTGAGCGGTGCGCCGGCGGAGATGGCAGTCGCGGGTGAGGGTCCGCCGCCGAACCAGACGGCGACCAACACAACGCTGATGGCGTAGAGGACAGCGGCGCCGATGAAGAGGGAAGGATAGCCGGCGGCACGGATAAGCAGACCACCGATGCCGGCGCCGATGGCCCAGGCGAGCTGCCAACTGACGTTAAAGACGCCGCTGGCGACAACGCGCTGGTCGGGGGAGACACTCTCCATGAAGTATGCCTGGAGGGGAGGGCCTGCTGCGTTCATGAGGGGGCCGCGGATGAGGAAGGCGGCGGCGGCAAGAGGGAGCGAGTGGGCGAGGCCGATGGCGAGGAGGAAGGGGAGCGAGATGAACTGGACGATGACGGCCGCGCGAATCTTGCCGAGGCGGTCGGCCAGAGGGACGATGAGGAGCGAGCCAATGGCCATGAGGACGGTCAGGGCAGAGGCAAGGGTGCCGTAGAGGCTGGTAGAGGCGCCGAGGACGTTGACAAAGTAGAGGTTGACATACGGACCGAAGAGTCCGGCGCCGAGGCCGACAAAGGCTTGAGTGGCGGCGAAGCGGCCGATTGGCCCGAGGGCGATGGACCGAATGCGGCGGATCTGTTCAGGCGTGGGCAGGGAGAGGGCGAGGACGCGGCGTGGGGCGGTGGGTTCTGGGGAGCGGGGAGGCTCGCGCAACATCAAGACGGGGATGATAGAGGGGACGGCAATGGCACTGGCGACGAGGAGGGCCAGCTCGTACGTGCGAGCGCGGGCGCCGTGTACGAGCCAGGGGGAAAGGGTAGTAAGCACGTAGGAGTGCTGGACGGCGGGCGAGGCAAGCCAGTCGGGCAGGAATCCGCCGAGGAGCAGGCCGACCACGCCGGCGAGAAACGCCAGCGCGTTGTTGATGGCGAATATGGCAGTGCGGTCCTCGTCCGTAGTGAACGCGGCGAGGAGGGGAACGTTGACGACGAGAAGCAAGGCCACGGATGCGCCGATGCCGAGCGTGGTGATGAGGAGGACAGGGGGCGAAGGATAGATCAGCTGCACCGCCAGCGCGACGGCGCCGATGACGTCCGACCAGATGAGGGTAGTGCGCCAGCCCCAGTAGCGTACGAGCGCGTTAGCAGGGATGATGCCGAGAGCGCCGCCGACGGTGCCGACGACGAGCACCAGGCCGATGAAGTCAGTGGTGTAGCCGAGGGATTGGAGATAGAGGGTGTAGAGGACGGTCAGCGCGCCCGCGCTGACCGCCTGGATGGTATTGGAGATGAGGTAGAGCCGGGCGTTGTAGCTTAGCCCGCGCAGATGCCGGAGGTAATCAGCCAGCATTCGCAGCCATATTGTCGAGGCCGCGATCGGGCGGCATGGGCTCAATGGACGAAGGTTGCGGACGCGTCGTCGAGGGCGGCGTGGTGGGTGACGCCGCTTCGGCGCTGCTTTCGGCGGCGGGCTGCTCGGGCGGCGACACTGGGGCAATGCTCGCGCTGCGGACATTGGCGGCGGGCCGCGTGCCCTCGCGGCCAAAGAGCAGGATCTGGAGGGCCGTCTCGGCAGCACGGCGAATGCCATAGACCTCGGCGACGCCCCGGATGACCCGCTCGGTGCCCTCATCGGCCGCTTCGAGCGCCTGGCGGGCGGCAGGGACGGTGGAGTTGAGCAGGGGCACGACGTGCATCTGGAGCCAGCGCGCGGCCATGGCGAGGACGAACATGAGCGCGGTGACCATGAGGAGCATGATGATGAGCTCGATCAACAGGATACTCGCCATCGCATCGGCCCAGGCATGCAGGCCAGAGAAATCAACCGCTATGACCATCGAGCTCACCTCTTGCCAGTAACTCGCGCTCAACTTCCATCTTGCGCCGGGCGCGCTTCTGAGCCCGGGTGCGGACGCGGCCTCGGCCCAAGATGGCGGAGGCGGCCTCGACGGCGCCCACGAGCACACTCGCGGTGCGGACGGTGGGGGCGACACCCAGGTCGCTGGCCACGCGGGCCGTCTCACGCACGGAATGGGAAGTGGACCTCAGCTCTTCAAGGACGGGGGTCAACTCGCGCTTGATGGCGAGGAGGGTGATGGTGAGGTAGAAGATGGTCGCGCCAAGCAGTCCGAGCATGAGGAGGCTGACGGCACAGGTGAGCACAATGACGATGTCGCGGACAATCGGCCACCACCCCGCGATCGAGAACCACACCAGTAGGCCGATGACGAGGAGGACGCCCACGACCCCGACGATACCCAGGATCGGACCCCATCTTTTCACGTGCGTTGCTCCCTTCGGACGCGCGCTGGTGTTACTCGCACGATACCATCCATGACGCGCCTTCCGCGGACTCCGAGCACGAAGTGTGCCATGCGGACGCTGATTGAGGTGGGCGGAGGGTGGCATGACGCGAGTGCCGGGGGTTGGCTGGTAGCGCCTCGTCCGTATTATACAGCGAGCGGGAGCGGCGGCCAGCCACAAGGAGGCTGAATAGGCTAGCAGGTAGGCGCGGAAGCGTTCGACAACGCCATAAAGCGCGCCACACATGCGTGACGCGCTCGAGGTGGAGTCAGGCGGGAACGCCGGGATTGCCCGAGCGAGCGGACAGGCGGCGCGCCGGCTAGCCCTGCGTCTCGACCTGGGCCGTGTGCAGGCGGTGCATCAGGCGCGACTTGCGGCGCGCGGCGTTGTTGCGATGCAGGACGCCTTTGGTGACGGCGCGGTCGAGCTCGCGGATGGCCTCGCGGATGGCATCATCAGTCTGAGGCTCGGCGGGGGCAGCGGCGATGGCGTTGCGCGCTTTGGTGACGAAGGTGCGCACGGTCGACTTGACGGCCTTATTGCGCAGGCGGCGCTTCTCTTCGACGCGGACGCGCTTCTTGGACGACCTGAGATTGGGCATGGAAGCTGATTCCTCCTCCGCGGACGCGATGCCCACGAATGTGTGACACGAGTCGGTGTCTTGTCGGACGTGATGGAAGCCGGCACAGCAAGGGCCGGCGCGTTTGGCCAGGGCACCAGGTTAGTATACCAAACGCGCCAGTCCCAGGCAAGGGCTATGGATGCAGGACGGCAAACAGGCTGTTGGCGCCGAACAGCGCCTGACCAAGTAGCCAGGGGAAGACGGGAGTGAGCACGATGACGCCCACGGAGGCGACGAGCATGCTGACGGCGACGGGGGCAGGGGTCGCGAGGCGGTCCTGCTTGGGCGGGTCGGCGACAAACATACGCCAGGCGATGTTGACGTAGTAGACCATCGAGACGGCGCTGTTGATGAGGCCCAGTATGACGAGCCAGGGAAGAGCCGATCCGGCCTGCCAGGCCGTCCAGAACAGGAAGAGCTTGCTGAGGAATCCGGCGGTGGGCGGCCAGCCGGCGAGACTCAGCATACAGAGGGCCAGCCCAGCGGCGATGGCGGGGCTGCGGCGCCCCAGGCCGTCGAAGTCGCGAATGCGCTCGCGGCCGGTAGAGTCGGCCAGGGCAATGATGCCCGCGAAGGCGCCAAGGTTGGTGACGACGTAGACGAACAGGAAGGCCAGCACGGCCTCGTTGCCGGCGGGCGTGTTGTGGATCATGAGGGCGGCGACACCGAGCAGGAGATAGCCCGCCTGGCCAATGCCGCTATAGGCCATCATGCGCTTGATGTTGGTCTGGCGGAGCGCCACGACGTTTCCGACGGTCATTGTCAGCGCGGCAACGACGGCCACCATGACCCAGAGGTAGCTATTGCTGGTGGCGACCAGGCCGCCGCTGACGAAGATGCGCAGGAGCGCGGCGAAGCCAGCGGCCTTGGAGCCGACGGTGAAGAAGAGGGTGGCCGGAGTCGGCGCACCTTCGTAGATGTCCGGCGCCCACATGTGGAAGGGAACGGCCGAGACTTTGAAGCCAAACCCCGTGAAGATGAAGACGTCGGCGATCAGGAGCAAGAGATTGCCACTCTTGAGGCCGGTGGTCGCGGCAGTGGCGATCTCGCCGAGGTCGGTCGAGCCGGTGGCGCCGTAGAGCAGGGCCATGCCGTAAAGGAGAATGGCGGAGGACATGGCACCGAGCAGGACGTACTTGACGGCGGCTTCGGCGGAGCGGTCGTCGCGACGGGAGAGGCCGGCAAGGATGTAGAGCGGGATACTGGTGAGCTCGAGGGAGATGTAGATGGTGATGAGCTCACGGGTGCTGGCCATGAGCATCATGCCGGCGACGGAGAAAAGCAGGATCGAGTAGAACTCGCCGACGGTAGCGCGCGAATACTGGACGACATAGTTGTACGCAACCAGGCCGACGACGGCGCCGATGAGGAGGAAGAGCAGCTCGAAGAAGATGGCGTACTGGTCCACCACGAGCATGCCGAAGAAGGCGAGGCCGTGATTGGGGACGGGTCCAAGGGCGAGCGAGAGGACGGCGGCGAAGGGCAGGGCGAGTCCGCCAATGGCCACCCCAGCCACCAGCGCGCGGCGCTTGACGAACAGATCCATGGCGAGGACCACGAGGCCGAGGATGACCACGCAGATCTCGGGTGAGAGCATCCAGAGTTGTGTACCGCCGATTTGGGATGTCACGGCTATGCTCCTGTCGGATTATCGGATGAGAGCGACGGCCTGGACGCTGCTCAGGATCTGTTGCAAGCTGGGGCCGAGGAGGTCCACGAGGGGCTTGGGATAGATGCCGACGAACAGGATGGCCACGGTGAGGACGACGAGCGGGAGGACCTCGCTGATGGTGTTGGCGTCGGTAAGCGTGATCCACTTGAGGTTCAAGGGGCCGTAGAAGGCGCGCTTGAGCATCCAGAGGAGGTAGCCGGCGGTCATAACGACACCGAAGGCGGCGGCGATGGTGACGCCGGGCAGGAGCGCGAAGGTGCCCGTAAAGACCAGATACTCGCTGACAAAGCCGCTGAGGAGCGGGAGGCCAAGCGAGGCGAAGCAGGCGATGGAGAAGAGCAGCAGCAGGCGCGGCATGCGCTGGCCGATGCCGCCGAAGACGTCGATGTCGCGCGTGTGGGCTTTGTCGTAAAGCACGCCGACGGCGAAGAAGAGCATGCCGGTGATGGTGCCGTGGGTAAACATCTGGAGGGTGGCGCCGGTGAGGGCGGCCTGGCGGAAGCTGGCGGCCCCAACGCTCCCCGCGACGGCGGCGCCGGCCACGCCGAGCAGGACGTAGCCCATGTGGCTGACGCTACTATAGGCAATCATCTTCTTCATGTCACGCTGGACCATGGACGCGCCAGCGCCCCAGAGGACGTTGATGGCGGCCAGGACGCCTAGCCAGGGCGCGAAGAGCGTGACGCCGCCGGGCACGAAGCCAAGGCAGATGCGAATGAGGCCGTAGGCACCCATCTTGAGCAGGACGCCGGCCAGCAGGACACTGACGGCGGTGGGCGCCTCGGTGTGGGCATCCGGCAGCCACGTGTGGACCGGCCACATGGGAATCTTGACGGCGAAGCCCGTGAAGAGCAGGAGGAAGACGATCAGCGGCAGGGAGACCGTGCCGCCGAGGAACTGCAGCGATCCGTGGACCTGGTGGGCCGGATCGGCGAAGAAGGCGAAGCCGGCGCTCTGGGCGCCCGTGGTGACGTACAGGAGGAAGATGCCGGCGAGCGTGATGGAAGAGCCGACGAGCGTGTACAGGAGGAACTTCCACGCGGCATACTCGCGACGCGCGCCGCCCCAGATGCCGATGAGGAGGAACATCGGGATGAGCTCGACCTCCCAGAAGAGGATGAAGAGGAAGAGGTCGAAGGAGGCGAAGACACCCATGACGCCGGTTTCGAGGAAGAGCATGAGGGCCAGGTAGAGCTTGATGCGCTTCTCGGTGCGCCAGGAGCCGATGATGGCGAGCGTGGTGAGGAGGGCGTTCAAGATCAGCATGGGTATGCTGAGGCCATCGGCGCCCAGAGCGTAGTCAATCCTGAAGTGGAAGCCGTTGAGGGTGAGGTCGACCCACGGGGCGCGATAGAACCACTGAGGATCCATGACGGAGCCGAAGCTCACGTGGGGGCCACCGAGGAGGCCAAAGTAGAGCCAGAGCGAAAGCGCCACGACGACGGCGCTCAAGACGAGCGCCACCCAGCGCGCGGCGCGCTCGGGCCCGACGAGTACCAGCAGCCCGGCGAGGGTGGGCACGAAGATGATCGCGGTAAGCAGCATGGTGTGTTCCTCTTCTCCCCTCTCCCCTATCGCGTCGCGAGATACGCGGCCGAGATGAAGAGGGCGATGGCCAGAACGAGGGCGCCGCCGAAGAGGGCAGCGGCGTAGTTCTGGACGCGCCCCGTCTCGGAGCGACTGGTGACCTTGCCGAGGCCGAGGACGATATCTGTGACGCCGTGGAGGATGCCGTCAATGACACGGGCATCGAAGAGGGCCGCCAGATTGGAGAGGCCCAGGATGATCCACCTGATGAGCCAGAGGTAGAGCTCGTCGAGGTAGTACTTGTTCGCGAGCAGATTGTAGGCGAAGACGCCGCCAGGGATGCGCTGGTACAGCGTGGCGAGGTTGCTGCG
>CAYQFU010000211.1:2684-9229 GCA_964416775.1 uncultured Ktedonobacterales bacterium | reverse complement strand
GAGCCGACGCGCCGAGTGATTGACTTTGAGGACTTGTAGCTTCACCGGCACGCCTGCATCCTGTGCTTGGAGGAGCAGGTCGCGGAGGATGCGCGTCCCCCAGCCGTGCCCCTGGAACTCAGGCAAGATACGCAGGTTGGCCACGAGCAGGTCCGTCGGGCGCTCCTCCACCTCGAGCACACCGATCTCCTGCCCGTCGGTTACCACGATGCGCAGGCGGGTGGGGTCGAAGCGCTGGCAAAAGCGCTCCGCCTGCATCTGCTCATCCCAGCCCCATACTTGGGCCACGTAGTGCTTCATGGTGGCCACGTGCAGGTGGTAGAGGAAGGCATAATCAGCCGCCGTGGCTGGGCGTACCGTGTACAGCACTGTCTTCACCGTCTCTTGACCATCTGCCTCCAACCAACTGGTGCAGACTGCACGCGATCCGAACGGCTGTCACCCCACCAAATTTTCAGCAGGTATTGGACATCGCTCACAGAGGAGGGTTTCAGCGTCGGCGCAAGGAGCACAGCATATCAAGTGCAGACACGTGTTTGCGCGTGCGCGATGACCCGCGGGGCTTCACCCCGGGAAATCCGCCGGGAGCCCGTACATGCCGAGCGTGAGCGAGACCTCGCCGCCGTGGTGCAGGTCGTGTTCGAGCACATGCCAGATCACCCAGGCGCGCGACAACTCGACTATCTTGTCATCCCAGGGGCCGGTGAAGGTCTGGTGCATGTCGGCGGGGCTCCAGCGGGCCAGGCACTCGGCCATGAGTCGCCAGGTGCGGTCGAGACCCTCCACCAGCTCGGCGGCTGTTCGCGTGGGCGCCCCCGGCTCGTCCCAGGTGGTGGTCGCCTTCACGCCCGCGTCGTCCTCGCCCAGAACCTGGGTGAACCAGCCGGCACGACAGCCGATGATGTGCGCGACATTCTCGCCGACGGAGCGCAGGTCCGGCGCGGCGCGCAGCGCGAGCTGCTCCGCGGTCAGCGGCGTGATCGACCGGATAATGTGATCCTGGTACTCGTTCCACGACGTGTAGAACGTGGTGAGCGTGAAGTTGGCTTCAGCCATGATCCTCGTCTCCTTGTTGAACGCAAGTGGGGAGCAGCAGGCGCACACCCGTGCGCCCTTACATAGCGGATGAGACGTGACGTACAAGCGCACACCTATAAGCTCCGAAGGTGCGGGTGCGACGCGACACGCGCACGCCCTTATGAGTTGCGCGATGCAAGCCAGGTGCGGAAGACGCGCTGGAGGTCGTCGCAGTGCTCGCATGTGCGGTGCCTTCGAGAGGATGCCACATTGGCTGGCCCACTGTCCAGGTATATTGCCGGGGACGATCAGCACGAACGGAACGGTGAGATGGCGAAGGCACGGTGGATGGAAAGGCGAGACGACGAGGGGAGAGAACGAGCGTGAGCGCCAGGGGGCAGGGGATTACACCAGCCACCGGCCGAGTATGAACACCAGCGTCAGCGTCGCCAGCAGCGCCGAGAACACCACCACCACCGCCTGATGCCAGCGCGGACTCCGTGCGGTCAGCAGCGCCAGCACGATGAACCCTGGGAACATTTCCAGCACGAAGCGTGAATTGGACATCATCGGGTCGAGGGTGTGCAGGTTCACGCCCCCGGGCTCAACGAGCATCAAGAGCAGCAGCGCCGCCGCGTACAGGCTCTGCTCGGCCGGCAGGCGCCGCCAGCCGACCACGAGCAGCGCCGCGAATCCCGCCGTCGCGACGAGATCGAGCAGATCGTGCACCTGAAAGAACGAGGCCGGCGCCGCACGCGAGAGTCCCTGGAGCTGCCACCAGACACTCACCCACGGCCAGGTCAGCACCCGGTTCCATGATGCCTGAGCGTGGCTGAATGCCAGGGCGTCGCCGAAGCGCACGGCGCAGTACGCCGCATAGAGGCCGAGCCCCGCCGGAACGAGCAGCGCCCAGCCCACGGCTCCCCATGCCGCGCCGGCTCGCCCGGGAGATGGGGCATCAGCGCCTGCCACGGATGCACGGGTCGATGGTGCAGCCGTGCCTGGCAGTAGCACCCGCACCGTCCGCCACAGTCCGGTGGCCGAGAGCCCCGCCAGCAATCCGCCAGATGCCTTGAGCCGATATGGTGGGACGCCCTTCGCGCGCCCATCGTCCGCGCCGGTCGCTGCCGCGCGCCACACGCCGGCCTGATGTTGACGCCACCATTCGACCGCGAAGGGAATCAGCAGCAGGATGCCCGCCGCTCGCGTCAGCGACGCTAGCCCGCCCAATGTGCCCGCCAGCGCCCAGCGTTGCCGGCCCAGCGCCAGAAAGCACCCCACGCTAAGCAGCAGGAACAGCGATTCATTGTACGGCGCGAAGGTGAACAGGGCCGTTGGGAACACCGTCAGATACAGCACGGCGCGCCATGCCACCTGTTCGCCCCAGCGCTGCCTCACCAGCGCATGCAGCGCGAGCAGCGCGCCCAGCATGGCCAGGTTCGACACGATCAGCCCGACCGTGTACGCCGCCTGCGGGCCAAACGGTGCGCTCAGCACGCGCACAATCAGGGGATAGAGCGGGAAGAAGGCGGTGTCGGTGGCGTTCGTGTAGCCCGATGTCGCGATGGTGAGGTAGCGCTGCGCGTCCCACTGATCCCAGGAGGTGAGCAATTGAGCCACGCCCACGGATGGATCACTGTATTTTGGCGCCTGGATGAGCACATAACCCACGTAGGTAACGAGCACGAACGCGACGCGCGAGGCGACGAACAGCGCTAGTACGTCTTGCACCCACGGCAGGGCTACCGCGCGTCGCGCCGCCCTGGTCCGATCTTGGAGCCAGCCACCGGGCGATCTGGCCCTCGAAGGCGGCGCCGGTACCACCTGCTCTGCTGCCTGCCGCTTCATCACCCATCCTGGTCGGGTCGCGCCGTCCGTCCGGGTCGGTTTCTTGACGCCGACCGCTCCGTGACGTATGCTGGGACTGAACGTCTGTTCTAGAACCTATGGGCACGCCACGTCCAGCGCCATTCGCGCCAAACGCGCCGCTTTTCGAGAGGAGCATACCACGCATGCGCTCAAGACACCAACGGCACGGCGGCGCGCCCGCCATGTGGGGACGGGCCGAGCGCCAGGCGAGCGCCGGCGCCGACGTGCTGTTTGCCCGGCTCAACACCTCCACCGACGAGCGCGCCGCGGCGGTGGAGGCGCTGAAGCGGTTGGTCGCGCGCATTCGTGCCGGCGAGTGGAGCGATGAGCTCGCCGCGTTTGTCGCCCAGGCCGCTGCGCTCGAACGATCGCTGGCCGCGCGCGGTGACGTGGAGCTAAACGGCTAGCTATCCACCCTCCAGGTGCACGGGCACGATGGCCAGAGGGTGCCGCACATCACGCTCACCGACTCGCTGTCTCCCCTGAGGTGGCAAGGCGTTTGTCACCGTCGTGTGATGCCCCGTATCGCTGCTGTAACCGCCTCGGGCTATGGTTGGCGCAGAACATTCAACTCCACGATTGGACATATTTCTCCCCCGGTCGGCTAGAGACTCGCGCCCGTCATGCGGATCGAGTCTAGATTTGGGGTGACCGTTCAGGCTATTGTTTTGAGTTGCATGCTCAGTGACACGCGAAACGGAGGATCAACGATGCGTATTGGGCTGCAGGTGCCGAACTTCACCTGGCCGGGCGGCCGCGAGCGTCTCGGCGAGACCTTTGGGACCATTGCGGAGCGGGCAGAAGGGGCAGGCTTTTACAGCTTCTGGGTCATGGACCATTTCTTCCAGATTCGCACGGTCGGTCCGGCGGATCTGGACATGCTCGAGGGCTATACCGCGCTGGCCTTCGCCGCGGCCCGGACAAGGCGCATCAAGCTCGGGACAATGGTCACGGGTGTGACGTACCGCTACCCAGGAATTCTGGCGAAGATCGTGACGACCCTGGACGTGCTCTCGGGCGGCCGGGCGTATCTCGGGATTGGCGCGGCGTGGAACGAGCAAGAGCACAAAGGGCTGGGCGTGCCGTTCCCGCCCCTGGCCGAGCGCTTCGAGCGCCTCGAGGAGGCGCTGCAGATCGCGCTGCAGATGTGGGCGGATGCGGGCAAGCTGGAGAGCGCAAAGCCGTTCAACGGCAAGCATTACCAGCTCGAGCGCACGCTCAACGTCCCGCAGTCGATCCAGCGCCCGCATCCACCCATCTTGATCGGCGGGAGCGGCGAGAAGAAGACGCTGCGCCTCGTCGCGCAATACGGCGATGCCTGTAACCTCTTTGCGGCGTTCGGTCCAGACGGCCTCACCAACAAGCTGCAGGTGCTGCAAGCGCACTGCGAGCGGCTGGGACGGCCCTATGGCGCGATCGAAAAGACCACGCTGGGGATGCTACACGTGACGAAGGATGGTCGCAATGGGACGACGACGCCAGCGCAGGCGGTGGACGAGTTCGCCCGCCTGGCCGCGCTGGGGATTGACCAGGCGATCGTGAATATGCCGAATGTATCGGACCCAGAGCTCTTCGATCTGCTGGGCGCCGAGGTCGTGCCAGAGGTGCAGAAGCTGGCGGTTGCTGGGCGATAGGGCCAACGCCGCGGGATGACCGCGCCGGTCCACCACTCGCGCGGGTGCGGGCGCTGGGGCTGGCGCCGGGGCTAGCGCGAGCCGAACGCTGCTAGCCCTTACGTTCGTTCGGCTGGTTGAACCCCTCGACGGCGATGTAGGTGGCGCTATCCCACACATTGTGGATACTGGTGAACAGGAGAAGGAGCATCATCGCGCCGATGCCAAATAGCGCTGGCGTGAGACTGCTCATAAGCAGGACCGCCGCAACGACGAGGCCGGTGTATGCGACGAGTGGGAATGCCCCATGGAACAGCCAGTCCTCCAGCACGGGTCTGTAGGTATCCTGACGGCGCATGCGCAGTACCACGGCGGTGATGTACCCCACACCCCCGAGACCCAAGAGACCGAGCAGCAAGCTGACGAGCCAGAGCGCGGGCCACGGGGCGCTGAGCATCACGGAGATGAGGAGCACCACGCCAAAATGTATGACCGTGGGGGTGCCGAACGCCGCAACCGCCCGACTGGTACCTTGCGCCCGGCTCCCCGCTAGTACGGAGATCGACACAAACGTCAATCCAGTCAGCGCCCCAGCAGTGGAACCCATGATGACATAGAAGGGTTCCCACGCCATGAATGGCAACACCGCAGCCAGTTGCATGTTAGATTCCCCGTTCAACGGTGCACAGGCAGTCGCGAGCCGCTTCTGTGCCGTCCATTTATGATGCTCGCGCCGTCGCACGCCGATGAGACAACGGGCTGACGCATCCCCGCTCCACCCGACCTACACTGCCTAATGCCATGGTATCACGTCTCTAACCTACAACTCTGGGTAGAGCGGGGATGGAGCACCTGCCGGGCGGGCGCGTGCGCCACCGAGAAGGTCCACGAGGTGACACATCCTGCCGTCCTGGTCGGGTGACAATGAAGATTACTCGAGCATCACACTTGCTGTGGAATAGGTACGCAGGTATCATATGAGCTGGTGGGCTGGTTGCCGTTCCCACCCAGCGCTCGCAGATCCTCTCCGGCCGTCTCAAGCACGAGAAAGGGCGCAGCTGTGATGCGAAAAGGCGTCGTCTCCGAGTTCGCGACCTTGGATGGCGTCATGGAAGACCCAGGTGGCGCCGAACGATTCGAGCATGGGGGGTGGTCCATGCGTTACTGGCATGACGATATCGGGAAGGTCATATTCGACGAGCTCGTCGCGAGCAGGTCGTTCGACACAGCTGTCGTGGTGCTCGAAGATCAGCCGGTGCGAAAGGGCGGTGAAGCGTAGCGTGGCAAGCGTCAGGTCAGATATGTCGATGTCCCTGGACGGCTTCATCGCCGGGCCGGACGATGTTCCTGGGCAGCCGCTCGGCCGTGGCGGGGAGCGGCTGCATCAGTGGATTTTCGATCTGGCGAGCTGGCGTGAGCGCCACAGCATCGACCCACGCAGTGGCACGCCTTTCAGCGATGAAGGCGAGACCAACCGTGATGGGGAGGTTGTGGCCGAACAATTCGAGCATGTCGGCGCAGTGGTGATGGGCCGACGCATGTTTGACTTGGGAGAGGGACCGTGGGGAGATAATCCGCCCTTTCATATGCCGGTGTTCGTCGTGACCCACGATGCCCGAGAAATGGTAACGAAGGAAGGAGGAACGACCTTCATCTTCGTCACCGACGGCCTCGAAAGCGCCATGGCACAGGCGAAAGCCGCCGCGGGAGACAACGATGTGTGGGTGGCGGGCGGTGCCGAGACCATTCAGCAGTGCATACGAGCTGGGCTGCTGGACGAGATCCAGATACACCTGGTGCCCGTGCTGTTCGGCGCTGGGCGCCGCCTGTTCAACCATGCTGGCGCCCAACACATCGAGCTGGAACGAACGCGGGTGATCGAGTCCCCCGCCGTTACACATCTCAGGTTCCGTATCGTGAACTAGGCTGCCTCTCCTTGCAGCGAGGGCAGCAGGCGCACGCGGCTCGCCTGAGCCGTAGGGGCGTCCGGTGGACGCCCGCCGCGGCCAGCCCCCAAGAGTGGGTAGCACCTCGACGAGGCGCCCC
>CAYQFU010000211.1:0-2584 GCA_964416775.1 uncultured Ktedonobacterales bacterium | reverse complement strand
GGCGCCCCGTTGCGCTCGTCTCTTCCGGGGGTTACTCTATAGAGGTACCCGGCGAGACGCAGACGCACGCGTGGTCGTCTCGATGAAGAGAAGGAGGCAGACCGCCATGGCCACCACCGTTCACCGGTCGGCCGCGATGCCCGACGCGCACGGCGCTTCCCGCCGCGCCACAGCGCCCACCGAGCAGCAGCCGCGCAACCCCGGCACCGCGCTCGATCTCGCGCGCGTCTACGCGCAGAACGTCAATCGCAGCGCCGTCGAGCGCCGCGCCGGCACACTGCCGACACGCCGCACCGTCAAGAAGGAGTGGCAGGCAGCGTGGCTCTTGCGTGCCATCACCTGCCTCGACCTGACGACGCTCGCCGGCGACGACACCCCCGGGAACGTGCGCCGGCTGTGCGCCAAGGCACGCCGGCCGTTGCGCGACGACCTGGCGGCCAACCTGGGCGTGGCCGATCTCGACGTACACGCCGGCGCCGTCTGCGTCTATCACAATCTCGTGCCCGTCGCCGTCGAGGCGCTTGCTGGCTCCGGCATCCCGGTCGCCGCCGTCTCCACGGGCTTTCCTGCCGGCCAGAATCCATTCCCGCAGAAGCTGGAGGAGATCAAAGCGTCCGTGGGCGCGGGCGCCAGCGAGATTGACATCGTCATCTCCCGCGCCCATGTGCTGACGGGCAACTGGCAGGCGCTCTACGATGAGGTGCGCGCCTTCCGCGAGGCCTGCGGCCCCGCTCACATGAAGACCATCCTCGCCACCGGCGAGCTCGCCACACTCACGCAGGTGGCCCGCGCCAGCCAGGTGTGCCTCATGGCTGGGGCAGACTTCATCAAGACGTCCACGGGCAAGGAGAGCGTCAACGCCACCCTGCCAGTCGGGCTCGTCATGGTGCGCGCCATCCGCGAGTATTACGAAGCCACTGGCCACCGCGTGGGCTTCAAGCCGGCAGGCGGCATCCGCACGGCAAAGCAATCCCTCGACTGGCTGATCCTGATGTATGAGGAGCTGGGCGAGCGCTGGACCCATCCCGACCTCTTCCGCATCGGCGCCAGCGGCTTGCTCACCGACATCGAGCGCCAGCTCGAGCACAACCTGACCGGCCACTACGCGGCGGCGCACCGCCAGCCAATGGTGTAGGGAGAGAGCCACCATGCCCGATACGACACTCATCCGCGAGGTCTTCGCGGAGCTGCGCTACGGCCTCGCGCCCGAATCCCCCGCCCCCGCGTTGGAGTGGATCGCGCGGCATGCCCCCGAGCTGCGGCTCTTCATTGGCGGCGAGTGGGTGGCCCCACAGGCGCCCGAGTCGTTCGACAGTGTCAACCCCGCCACCGGCAAGCCGCTCATTCGCGTGGCCCAGGCTGGCGCGCCTGATGTGGACGCGGCGGTGGCCGCCGCGCGCGCGGCATTCCCGGCGTGGAGCCGTACCCCCGGCCACGTGCGCGCTCGCTATCTCTACGCCCTCGCGCGCCAGGTGCAGAAGCACTCGCGCCTGCTCGCCGTGCTCGAAACGCTGGACAACGGCAAGCCCATTCGCGAGACGCGCGACCTGGACATTCCGCTGATCGCCCGCCACTTCTATCATCACGCCGGCTGGGCACAGCTCCTCACGAGCGAATTTCCCGATCACGGGCCGGTTGGCGTCGTCGGTCAGATCATCCCCTGGAATTTCCCGCTGCTCATGCTCGCCTGGAAGGTCGCCCCCGCCCTCGCGGCAGGCAACACGGTGGTGCTCAAGCCAGCGGAGTTCACTTCCCTGACCGCTGTGCTCTTCGCTGAGCTCGCCCAGGAGATCGGTTTGCCTCCTGGCGTGCTCAACGTCGTCACCGGCGACGGCCGCACCGGGGAGCTCATCGTCAACCACCCCGAGTTAGACAAGATCGCATTCACGGGGTCCACCGAAGTCGGCCGCATCATTCGCCGCGCCACGGCGGGCAGCGGCAAGCGGCTTTCGCTGGAGCTGGGGGGCAAGTCACCGTTCGTGGTCTTCGACGACGCCGACCTGGACTCCGTCGTTGAGGGCGTGGTGGACGCCATCTGGTTCAACCAGGGCCAGGTGTGCTGCGCGGGGTCGCGCCTGCTCGTGCAGGAAGACGTCGCCGACAAGCTGCTCGGCCGGCTGCGCGCGCGCATGGAGCGTCTGCGCGTGGGCGATCCCCTCGACAAGGCCGTGGACATCGGCGCCATCATCGCGCCCATCCAGCTGGAGAAGATTCGGCGCCTCGTGGAGCAGGGCATCGCCGAGGGCGCCCAGTGCTGGCAGCCATCGTGGGCGTCCCCCGCCGAGGGCTACTTTTACCCGCCCACGCTGTTCACCGAGGTCAGCCCAGCCGCCACCATCGCTCAGGTCGAGATCTTCGGTCCCGTCCTCGTCGCCATGACGTTCCGCACGCCCGCGGAAGCCGTGGCCCTGGCCAACAACACGGCCTACGGACTGGCGGCCAGCGTGTGGAGCGACAACGTCAACCTGGCCCTGGACGTCGCCCGGCAGATCAAGGCGGGCACCATCTGGATCAACAGCACCAACCTGTTCGATGCCGCCTCCGGCTTCGGCGGCTACCGCGAGAGCGGCTACGGGCGCGAGGG
>CAYQFU010000210.1:0-9256 GCA_964416775.1 uncultured Ktedonobacterales bacterium | reverse complement strand
TTGGCATGATTTTCACCGGCATGGCCACGGACTTCAATTCTGGCTTGCTGCTCGTGCTCATGGCGCTGGCCGTCATGCCCCGCGTGGCCCCCGCGCTCGCGACACACGGTCAAGTGGCCAGCACGGCGGGACGGTCGCAGCCCGAAGGCTCCATCCAGTCCGCCTAGCAAGTCCATCCGTCTCATCCAACTCCCGCACACACGGCCCTGTGCACCTCCAAGATGGAGCGCGCACAGGGCCGCGATGGCCAGGCAGATCGCTCCTCGCGCGGCACGACCGACTCGTTGCGCGGTGCCGTAGAGGCCGTGTAGTATGTGCATGTTACGGATGACGTCCCAACAGCAGGCCGACGACATCCTGGGCACCTCTGAGGAGGCGACGACGTGCGGCTACAGGTGCTCGCCCGCAAGCGTACAACGGTGCTTGCACGCCTGCGGGTGCTTCTCTTGGTAGGCGGACTGGTGGGTGTAGTGTTGGCGGTGGGCGGGTGCGCCGCTGCACCTTCGTCCACTGGTTCCGCGGCACGCATAGGCTTTACGCAGACGCAAACCGCGCAGAGCTACGCGGTTACCTTGTCCGTGAGCCCGGCGAAGTTTGGAACGAACACGTTCGTGGTGACGGTAAAAACGGCCGGGGGCGAGGCCGTATCTGGCGCTGAGGTGAAGCTCGCCACACAAATGCTCGATATGGATATGGGCGTGCAGACCGCGCAGCTGCGCCCGACGCGCACTCCTGGCATGTATAGCGGGCAATCCGATCTGAACATGAGCGGCCGCTGGGAAGCGATGGTCGACGTGGCACCTCCGAGCGCCGCCCTGCTCCAGCCGTTTGACTTTCGCTTCAGTGCCTCCTATTGACCTCGTGCCATCCGCTGGCCGCGCCGGCGGCATAGGAGACACCGCAACCTACTTGCTCTCGGCGTGCCGCTGTCCGGCCCGCCGTTTGCCCGTCGCTAGCACCACGACCATCGTCAGGAAGATCACCCCAATCACCACCATGTCGAGGATGAATGCCGTCTGGCCGCTCACCGCGGGAGGATACGGCCCCGTGACGAGGGCTCGGGGTGTTCCGCCGATGTCGACCGTGGCCAGAATACTATGGCTCGCTGGATCGAACATGGCCACGCGGCCCGCCGTGCGCTCGGCCACGAAGCCAAACGACCCCTCGAAGGTGATCGCCACCGCCGCCGGCCCGCCCCCGATCCCCAGCGTGCGTGCGGGCTCAGCCGGAAATGCGGGCAACGCGTTCCCCGCCGAGTTCGCCGCGACCGGCGCCAGCACATCGACCACACCCGATGTCGCATCCGGCACGTAGACCTGACCGGTCACCGCATCGTAGTCCATGGTCCCGAGCACACCGTGAGACGACTGCAACACCGTGCCCAGAAGCCGGTGATCGGCCAGGCTCAGCGCCAGCACCGAGCCCGAGCGTGTGCCCACGTATGCCACGCCGCCAGACACCGGCACGCACACGCTCACGGGGCTCTCCGGCACGGCGATCGTCGCGATGACGTGCCGCTGGGTCGCGCTGATGACGGAGACCGAATTGCTCCCCGCGTTGGCGACGTAAATCTCCGCGTCGTCCGGATTGCTGATGCCGCTATCTGGTCCGGCGAGGGCCACACCCGTCGGGTTCTGGCCAACCGGGACCGTCGCCAGCACGCGTCGCGCATCGGCATCCACAATGGTCACTGTGTTGCCGCCGCTATCGGCCACGTAGAGCTCGTTGGTATTCCCGACCACAGCCACCATGAGCGCCGTCGGTCCGCTCCCCACTGGCACGGTCGCCACCACCTGGTGGGCATGCGCGTCGACGACCGCGACCCGATTCGCCGCCGCCTGGGTCACGTAGGCAAAGCGGCCGTCCGTGCTCAGCACCACCCCCATCGGATCCGCGCCAATGGGTACGTGCGCCGTCACATGCCGCTGACCGATGTCGATCACGGCCAGCTCGTCTCCCCGCGGCCCCGCGCCTACGACGTAGGCGAGATTGGGGGCACCGCCGTCGGCGCGAGCCAGGCCCACAGGTGCCAGGCTGGCCGCCAGCGCGCAGCTCAGCCACAAGATCACGAGCGCCACCCGAGCCACAGAGAGCCGTCCATGCTGCGTGCGAGTGAATCTCATCTGCCTATCCGTTGCCCATCCCTGGCCTCATATCGATCCCGGTGGCCGCCCGCCATTCGTAGCGGCGCATGGATCTGCGCCCAGCCCAGCAAGCGTCATCCCCTCCATGACCATTTGCCCTGAGTGTAGCATGAAGAAGCCCTGGCTCCAACTCAGCCCACAATCCAGGTCCCACCAAGCATCAGGGGTCAGCAGCCGCACGCCGCTCACCTGAGCCGTAGGGGCGTCCGGTGGACGCCCGCCGCAGCCCACCCCCAATACTGGGTGAAACCCACATGCCGCACGAGCGCTTGCCGACTTCGGGCAATTCTGACATCGTAGCCCGTCTGGCTGATACCGTGCTGGAGGTTGGACCTCAGGAATGATAGGCATCACATCAATGAGGTAGGGCACCTTCACGGTAGGCAATGCACCCTCTCTGGCATATATGTTGCCGCGACGGGAAGCCAGGCTCACTTCTTGACCAGTTCAGGAACGTTTGTACCTGGTGTGCGGACACGTGATCGCGTTGGGTGCTCCCCACCGCGTGCTCCAACTCACGAGCGCGCATCACCTGGGGGGAAGGAAACGAAAGGCAAGCACATGGCGCTGATGGCTCCGGCCCCGCTCGAATACCAGCTCAAGGGAGTGACGTTTGCAGCGCAAGCCTGCACATGCGCCCATGATAGCCCCGGTGCGTGCACCGGTGATCCATGTACCTGCGGCGAGTCCTGCCCGTGTGAAGGCGCGGATCTGTATCTTGGTCCGCGCTGGCGATTTGTTGGCGACCAGCTTGAGGCTGGCACCATCGAAGGGGTGGATGTGGGGCACCACATCTTCCTGAACCTCGCGCAAACCTCGGATGAGCAGGCACGCGACTGGCGTGAGGTGATCTTGATTGATGATGGGGCCACGCCCGACCAGGTGCGTGTCCTCTTGGATCTGCTGCAGGATCGCCAGGGCAGCATCGTCACCCATCCACAGGATCGGCCGGCGCAAGCGCGCGCTGTCTATCTCGTCCCGATGCGCTATCGGGTGATTCAGGGGCGTCCGACCCTTGCCGTCACCTATTCCGCGGAGCGTAGCCGACTGGTTCATGGCACAGCGTCTGCGCCGATCCAGCCCTGGACCTTTAACGGGCGGGTGGCGGTGCGGGGGCAACTCGGCCAATAGGTGACGGAGCGAGCCAGCAGATATCGCACGTGCGCTTGCGAGCACGTTCAGAGGACGTACTGCGGGCAGCGAAGGGCGGGTGTGCGCCCCAACAAGGGAGTGCGTTCTGCCGTGATGCAGACGAGACGTGCCCCGCCGGCAGCGACACAGCGGCTTGTCTGGGCAGGAAGCTTGCTCCTGGCCCTGCTGGCCTGGATTCCGACGGTTCAGCAGTCACGTGGCATGCCAGGTATCCCGGGAACGATGGGGATGCCGCTGGGCTCGTTCCTGGTCTTCTGGACGCTGATGATGGTGGCGATGATGGGGCCGTCATTGGCCCCGATCGCCGCCCTCCACCTGGAAACCGCGCGCCTGCGAACGCACGGGCCACACCTCGTCGCCTGTGTTGGCGCCTTTGTGTTGAGCTACCTCCTGGTCTGGACAGCCTTTGGCCTTGCCATCTTTGGCCTCGCGGCCCTGCAGGGCCACTTCGCCAGCACGGCTCCTCTGGTGGCTGACTTATCAGGAGCGATGCTGCTCGTGGTGGCTGGCCTCTACCAGTTGACGCCGCTTCAGGCACGCTGTCTCGCGTCATGTAACCGGCACCTGGGCGCGCAGGCGCACCTCCCGAGCGCGCGGTACCCTCTGCACCTGCGGCATGTCAGAGCCGGGTTGGCACATGGCATGGATTGCCTGGGGGCATGTGGCGGATGCATGCTGGCATTCGTGGCCGTCGGTCTCATGAACCTCCCCTGGATGGTCGCAATCACCGTGATCGTGTTGGTGGAGAAGGTATGGCGCTACGGCGATCACCTGGCCGTGGTGGTGGGCATAGGACTGGTGCTGCTCGGCATCCTCACGGCGGTCGATCCACGACTGATCCTGGGCTTCTAATGTGGGTGTAAGCATATCCTGAATATCAGCAACAGCCCGTGCGGCATGTGGAACTCAGTACTCGTCCCCCGCCGATATCGGGAATGCACCCGATGCACGCACGCCAGGTCATCTGCTATGCTCCGCGCAGGGTGCTCCCGCCTCGCGCTTTCATGGCCACGCCAGTCGAACACCCTGGCGCAACGTCGCCGTGCGCCGCGGAAGTAGTGCGACTGCCCCCTGAACGATTTTGAGGAAAGAGACGAAGCCGTGGAGAATTTGAGCAACACACGTCACACGAGGCGCCGGCCGATGTTTCGGCTCCTGCTGCTGAGCCCCCTCGCCGCGCTCGGCCTGGTCGCCGCCATGCTCCTCGCGCCCGCGGTGGCCTCTGCGCACGCCTATTACGTCAGTTCCACCCCAGCGGCCAACGCGGTGGTGAAGTCCGCGCCCACTCTGGTGACGGTCCACTTCGCCGAGCAAGTCAACCCACAGGGCAGCGACATCGTCGTCTACGACGCCAAGCACAAGCAGGTGAGCACCGCGCCAGCGCAAGTGCTTCACAGCGATCTCAAGACGATGACCGTGCCCATGGCGGGCGACGGCGACGGCACGTACTTCGTGGAATGGCACACGGTCTCCGCCCAGGACGGCGATCCTGACATTGGTGGCTTCAACTTCACCGTCAGCGCCAGCGGACAAGCCGACACGACGTCCGCGCCCGCGACCACGACCACCCAGAAGGGTGGGTCTTCAGGCGTGCCCATCTGGCTGACGGTCGTCATCGGCCTCGTGGGGCTCGCGATTGGCGGCGGTGGCGGCTTCTTCGCCGCGCGCGGCGCGGCGGGCGGCCCGAAATAAGCGCTGACCAGCCTCGACACCGTTTTTGCCTGATTGCCTGAGGAGATGATCATGGGGCGAGTGCCGGGATACCCCCGCCCCCTGACACGTGGGCCGGCGGCAGGGGTATCGCCGGGCTCCCCGATCGGCGCGCCTGCCACCAACGCCGCGCTCGGGCCGCATCGGCCGATGCGGCAACGGACCGGGGAGAGACGAGAAACACCGCGTGCACGCATGCCTTCTGGACCGCCGCGCCGGCCCGGTTGGCTGCGTGCACGCGTGAGAGCGTGCGTGAGAGCATCGTGCCTGGTGCTCGTCATGCTCGCCGTGTGCTTCGTCCCGGGTGGCCCGGGTGCGGCGTTCACTCCACTCGCCTCCGCACACGCACTTCCCATTCGCTCCGATCCCCCTGCGGATGCGGTGCTCCAGGCGCCGCCCTCCGCGGTGCGCATGTGGTTTAGCGAGGACCTGAACCCGCTCACCTCGCGTCTGGTCGTCGTGGATACCACGAATCGGGAGGTGGACAACCACGACAGCCATGTGAGCCCGACGGACCCTCGTGAAATGGATGCCAGCCTTCCACTGCTCCAGGCCGGCACGTATGTCGTCGCCTGGCGCACACAATCGGCCGTAGACGGGCACATCGTGGGAGGCTCCTATATCTTCCGCATCAAGCGGCCGGACGGCTCAGTGCCGCCCGTGCCGGCGGTCCTGCCCAGCGGACACGTACCAGGCGGCGGGGGCGTTGGAGCTCCAACCAGCGGTGGCCTGGATGGCCCAACCTGGCTGCAGACCATTGGGACGTGGCTCGCCCTGCTCTTCATGACGTTCTGGGTAGGCGGCCTCATCTGGGAGACCTGGATCCTGTCACCAGCCATGGAGAAAGATGCGGACCTGCGTGCCGCCGCGCTCGCCAGCGCCAGACGTTTTCGCCGCATGACTCCCTGGGCGCTGGGGCTGGTATTGCTGGCCGACGTGCTCATCGTGTTGGCGCTCGGGGCGGAGCTGGCCGGCGGCTGGTCGGGCCTCGTCGCGCCACCACTGCTTGGTGCCATTCTCTTCGGATCCAAGTTCGGTACATTCTGGTGGATGCGACAGGTGGTCGCCGGCGCAGCCCTGGTCATGGCCGTGCTGGAGGTGCGCGGGGCGACCTATGCCGTCGGCTGGCGCTCTCCGGGCGCCGAGCACTGGCAGCGGGCGCCGGTCGAGGAGCCGAAGACGCTGTTGGGCTGGCTGCCCTGGACTCTTGCGGCTGTGCGCGCCTTTCCGGGCGCGCTCGCGCGCGGCTGGCGCACGCGCGGCGCCTGGGGCCGCGCGCAGCTGATCCTCGGCGCGGCCCTGCTCGTTGCCTTTGCGCTGTCCGGCCATGCCGCCGCCGTCGCGCCGGGTGAGCTTCCGTATGCGTTGAGTGTCGACCTGCTGCACCTGGTCGGCAATGCGGCGTGGGTGGGTGGTCTGCTCTACATCGCGGCGGTCCTGGTGCCCGCTCTTCAGCAGCTTTCCGCTGGGCAGCGCGTCCGCGTATTGATGCGCGGCCTGCCCCACTTCAGCGCCCTGGCACTGGTCACCGTGGTGCTGCTGGCCGCCACGGGCACGCTCAATACGACCATTCACCTGACGAGCATCGTCCAGTTCGTGACGACCACCTACGGGCGAACGCTGGCGATCAAGATCACGCTGTTCCTGACCATGGCGGGCGTCAGCGCATACCACGCATTCTGGCTGCGCCCACGCCTGGTGCATGCGATGGGCCACGCGGCAGAGGAGCCCGTCGCTAGAGACCAGGCGGCGGATCCCCGCGCGGGGGAGCGCCGCAGCGCGCCACGCACGGCCGAGCCAACGATCCGCCAGGCCATTGGGCCAGCGGCCAGTGCGACGCGCGCCTACTCATCGGCGGATGAGACGCGGGACGGCTCAGCGGGCGCGCCTGCGGCAACGGGCGCCGGGCAGCGCCGCCTTGGCGCCCGCCCCAGCGAGACCTTCCCCTCCGGCGGCGCGGCATCGCCATCCGCTTCCACCGTCAACGTGCGGGCGTCGCGCCTGGCCGGCGCGCTGGAAGATTGGTTGCGCCGAGAGGCAGCCCTGGGAGTGGCGATCCTGCTCTGTGTTGCCCTGCTGGCGGCCTTCGCGGGATCGCTCGCACCGACCCTGCCCGCGGCGGCGAATCCGTCCACCACCTCCACGCGCGCCGCGTACGTCAGCACGCCAGTCACAGCGGGCGGGTTGAGCGTCGTCCTGCGCGTAGACCCGGCCGCCTTCGGCACCAACACGTTCACCGTGACCGTCCGCGACGCGAATGGCAAGCCCGTAGATGGGGCTGGGGTAGCGATCGTCACGCAAATGCTCGACATGGACATGGGTGTCCAAACGGCGCAGCTCAAGCCTGCCGGCCAGCCTGGCGTCTACAGCGGCCAGTCCGATCTGACCATGGCCGGCCATTGGGATATCATCGTGCGCGTGCTGCCGCCCAGTTCCTCGCGGTTCCAGACGTTCGACTTCCGGCTGACCGCCACGTATTGACGCACCGCTTGTCGCGGCTGTGCATCGATGCTCGACGGCCTGGGCCTCTTCTCCGGCCCAGGCCGAGTCACTCTGCGCGCCCCACTCCCCCACTGGACCCTCGCTGTGATGCGATTGTGATGTCCCGCGCTCCATCTGTGTGACCTTTTTTGACGCTCCACTGGATGAATCCGGGGGCTCTCTGGCCCATGTTCTGTAACATCGCGGTTAATATGTCGTCGCCGACGATTGGTGCGGCTGCGGCGACGCCGTGCGCGCCGCCGAGTGGCGTACACCTGGATACGTAGACCGTAGTTGCAGCTGTTGGCCGCCAAGAGAGGAAACGTCGGCACGGATGCCAGGCGGGGCTGCGTCGTGCTATGGCGACTTGCCAGCCACGCAGTCTCAGAGCGAGAACCTGGAGGTCGTTCCGGAGAGTGCACAGATTGCTGTGCGGTATCAACCCGATACCAAACGGACACCAAGGAGAAGCTCTATGCGCATGCGTCACCTGACCGCGTCTGTCGTCGCCCTGCTCACCGCGGCCGTTCTAGCGAGCGGCAGCACCGCCCCAGCGTGGGCCGCCCCCCAGCATACCGCCGTGCCAGCCGCTCGTGCGGCTCCTGCGGTTCGTGCGACGCCAGCGACGCCAGCCGCCCCAGCCGCTCGCGTAATCAGCAAGAACGTGCTGCCTGAAACCAGCATCGATGGCCCCGCGCTCAGCAGCAGTTTCGTGCCAGGCGGAGCGTCCGCATCCGTGATTGGCTGGACCGGCACCGATCCGGCCCACCACCTCAACGTCGAAACCAGCACCGACGGTCTGACCTTCGGGAACAAGCTGACGCTCGGCGAAACCTCGCCATTCCGCCCGGACGTGCATCTGTCTGTGGCAGGTGGCCCGGTCACCGTAGCCTGGACTGGCACCGATCCCAACCACTCGCTCAACGTGCTCTATGACGTCTTTGGCGCCAGTCCGAAGAAACTGACGCTGTTTCACGAGAGCAGCATCAGCGCTCCCGCCGTCACGCTGATTGGCGCCTTCATCTTCCTGGCGTGGACTGGCACCGATCCCAACCATTCGCTGAACGTGCTGCCGATCACGTTCTCGGGTCCCAGTCTGGTCCCGGGAACGAAGACCGTGCTGTCCCAGTTCAGCAGTAACGCTGGGCCACATCTGGCGCGGCGCGGGGCGAACACGATCGTGTTGAATTGGACCTCACGTACGCTCCAGCTCGAAGTCGCCACCTCCCAGGACGGGGTCCACTTCTTCCCCGCCAGCTTGCCGGAGACGAGTGCGTTCGCCCCGGATACCAGCTCCCTCGAACCCTTTATCGGCGTATCGAACCGGGAGTGGATTGGCTGGACCGGGACAGATGCCGCCCACCATCTGAACCTGCAGTCGACCACGACCTTCCCGCAATTCACCAATCCGGCCAGTACCAAAACCACCCTGGCCGACACGGCGTTTGGCGGACCCGCGCTGGACTTCAATGCCGACGAACAGATCGCCTGGACCGGCACGGATAGTGCCCATCACCTGAACATTGCCAAGTACGTGTTCTCCTGATCGCCATCTGCGCGTGCGCGTGCGGCGTGCCGGACGAGGCTGGCCAGGGCGCCATCCGTAAAGCCGTCCGGCGCGCCGCACCGGCTATGCTGCCAGTAAACCACCAGACTGCTACGCCGGCGACTCAGGAGTGGGTAGCTCGACCGGCGCGGTGGGAAAGCGCGGCGCCTAGACGAAGCCACGGATCCCGGACAGCGACATAGTCTGATCCTCCTCACATGGC